>DATKVA010000087.1:0-3968 GCA_035530315.1 Rhodanobacter sp.
GATGTCCCTTATCCAACTGCAACGCGTCGACTTCAGCATCGGCGGCCCGCTCCTGCTCGAACATGTCGATCTATCGATCGAGGCGAACGAGCGGGTGTGCATCGTCGGCCGCAACGGCGAAGGCAAATCCACCCTGATGAAACTGATCGCCGGCGAGCTGCATGCCGACGATGGCGAAGTGCGCGTGCAGAGCGGCGTGGTGATCGCGCGGATGGCGCAGGAGGTGCCGCAGGGCACCGCTGGCGACGTGTTCGACGTGGTCTCGGAGGGGCTGGGCGATCTTGGCCATCTGCTGGCGCGCTATCACCACCTGCTGCATCAACTGAACACGCAGGCCGATTTCGACGCGCTGGGCGCGGTGCAGCACCAGATCGAGGCGCAGCATGGCTGGGATCTGGACCGCCGGGTGACCGAGGTGCTGACCCAGCTCGAACTGCCCGGCGACACTGACTTCGCCGCATTGTCCGGCGGCATGAAGCGCCGCGTGCTGCTGGCGCAGGCACTGGTGCGCAAGCCCGACGTGCTGCTGCTGGACGAGCCGACCAACCATCTGGACATCGAGGCGATCGGCTGGCTGGAAAGCTTCCTCAAGCAGTTCGCCGGCAGCATCATCTTCGTCACCCATGACCGCAGCTTCCTGCGCGCGCTGGCCACGCGCATCGTCGAGATCGACCGCGGCGCGCTCACCGACTGGCCGGGCGACTACGACAACTACCTGCGCCGGCGCGAGGAACGCCTGCACGCCGAATCGCAGGCCAATGCGTTGTTCGACAAGAAGCTGGCGCAGGAAGAGGTATGGATCCGCCAAGGCATCAAGGCCAGGCGCACCCGCAACGAGGGCCGCGTGCGCGCGCTGAAGGCGCTGCGCAACGAGCGTGCCGAACGGCGCAACCTCAACGGCAACGTGAAGATGACCGCGGCCAACGCGCAGGCTTCGGGCAAGAAGGTGATCGACCTCGAGCACGTGCACCAGGCCTATGACGGTCGCGTGCTGATCGAGGATCTCTCCACCACGATCATGCGCGGCGATCGCATCGGCATCATCGGCCCCAACGGCGCCGGCAAGAGCACCCTGCTGAAGATCATGCTGGGCGAATTGAAGCCCCTGCGCGGCAACGCGGAACTGGGCACCGGCATCCAGGTCGCCTACTTCGATCAGCACCGCCTGCAGCTCAACGACAAGCTCAACGCGCTGGACAACGTGGCCGAGGGCCGCGAGTTCATCGAGCTCAACGGCCAGCGCAAGCACATCATCGGCTACCTGCAGGATTTCCTGTTCTCGCCCGAGCGCGCGCGCGCGCCGATCACCCGGCTGTCCGGCGGCGAACGCAACCGCCTGCTGCTGGCCAAGCTGTTCGCGCAGCCGTCGAATCTCCTGGTGATGGACGAGCCGACCAACGACCTCGACGTCGAGACGCTGGAACTGCTGGAAGAGCTGCTGACCGACTACCAGGGCACCTTGCTGCTGGTGTCGCACGATCGCGCGTTTCTCGACAACGTGGTCTCCAGCACCCTGGTGCTGGAAGGCAACGGCCGGATTGGCGAATACGTGGGCGGCTATACCGACTGGCTGCGGCAACGTCCGGCGGCAGCTGCCGCCGTCGCCGCGGCCGCGGCGAAGCCCGGCCTCACCCGCAGCGGTCCGCCCACGCAAGCGCCCGCCGCACCCAAGCGCAAACTCAGTTTCAAGGACCAGCGCGAACTGGAACTGCTGCCCAAGCGCATCGAGGAATTGGAAGCCGCGATCGCCGCCCATGGCGAAGCGATGACCCACCCGGATTTCTTCAAACAGGACAGCGCCGCGATCGCCGCCGCCAACGAGGCCATCGCGAAGCGCCAGGCCGAGCTGGAAGCGGCCTACGCACGCTGGAGCGAACTGGACAGCTGATTCCCCCGGGTCGGACGGTGGTGTGCGCTTGCATCCCCAACCATGGCAACGTGCTGCACGCCGCAGGGCCTGGCTGCGTCCGCCCGCGATGATTCCGTCGGCATCAACACGCCCGCGGCGTATCATCCGCGGACTTTCCCTGCGGATTCCGCGCCATGTATACGCTCTACTACAGCCCCGGTGCCGCCAGCATGCTGGTGCATCTGACCCTGCTCGAAACCGGCGCGCCGCATGCGCTGGAGCGGGTCGATCTGGAAGCCGGCCAGCAGCGCAGCGCCGCCTATCTCGCGCTGAACCCGAACGGCGTGGTGCCGACGCTGCTGGTCGACGGCGTGCCGCATGGCGAGGCGGCGGCGCTGACGCTGCTGCTGGCCGAGCGGCATGCCGACGCGGCGCTGGCGCCGCCGCCGGGCAGCCCGCAGCGCGCCGAGTATCTGCAATGGATGCTGTATCTGGCCAACTCGCTGCAGCCGGCCTACCGCAGCTGGTTCTACCCCGACCAGCACGTCGCCGATGGCGCGGCCAGCATCAAGGAGGCGGCGCGCATCGGCATCGAGGCGTGCTGGTCGCGCATCAACACGCACCTGGCCACGCGCGGTCCGTACATGCTCGGCGCCACGTTCAGCGTGATCGACCTGTACGCGCTGATGCTGATGCGCTGGTCGCGCAACATGCCGCGCCCGGCCGTCACCTGGCCGCATGTCGCCGAGCTGGCCACGCGGCTGAAGGCGCGGCCGTCATGGAAGCAGCTATGCGACACCGAAGGCCTGACCGAGTGGGTGTAGGAGCGCGCTTGCGCGCGATGCCTTTCACGATGATTGAAGAGCATCGCGGCTGAAGCCGCTCCCACAAGCGCGCTCCTACCCGGTGTTCTGCAGCCCTTGCGACACGCCGTTGACGCAGGCGACCAGCGCCTGCAGCACGACGTCATCCTGACAGTCGCCCGCACGCCAGCGCTGCAGCAGATCAACCTGCAGCAGGCTCATCGGGTCAACGTAGGGATTGCGCAGGCTGATCGATGCGGCGAGGCGAGGCGCGTCCTGCAGCAAGGCCGTATTGCCCTTGAGGCGCAGCAGCCAGTGCCGGGTACGCGCGAACTCGTCGCGGATCATGCCGAACATTTCGCCGTGCAGCGGACCGGACAGTTTCGAGAACGCCTCGGCGATATCCAGGTCGCACTTGGCCAGCACCATCTCGACGTCGTCGAGCAGGTTGCTGAAGAACGGCCAGTCGCTCGCCATCTCGATCAGCGCCGCCTCGCCGAACTCCCTGGCGCCCTGCTCCAGTGCGCCGCCCAGCCCATACCAACCGGGCAGGATCGAACGGCATTGGGTCCAGGCGAACACCCACGGTATCGCGCGCAGATCCTGCACGCCGCGCATACTTCGCCGGCTTGACGGGCGCGAGCCCAGGGTCATCCGCTCGATCACGTCGATCGGCGTGGCAGCCCGGAAATAGCCGACAAAGTGCGGGTGATCGACGAAGGCGCGATAGGTCCGCCGGCTGCTTGCCGACAGCGCGTTCATCTGCTCGCGCCAGCGAATTTCCCGCGGTTCGTCTTCGCGCGGGCGCAGCGATGCACTGAGCACCGCGCCGACGGTCTGCTCCAGATTGCGCAGCGCCAGCGCGCGGATACCGTACTTGCGGTGGATCACCTCGCCCTGCTCGGTAACCCGCAGCACGCCGGCCACCGAGCCGCGTGGCGAGGACATCAGCGCCGGCGCGATGCGCGCGCCGCCACGGCTGGCCGAGCCGCCGCGGCCGTGAAAGAACGCCAGCTGGATGCCGCCGGCATTGGCCACCTCCAGCAGTTCGACCTGGGCGCGCTGCAGCCCCCAGCGCGACGCCAGCGTGCCGCCGTCCTTGCCGCTGTCGGAGTAGCCCAGCATCACCCACTGCTGATTCCCCCGCGCAGCCAGATGCTGCCGGTAGACCGGATCGTCCAGCAGGGCGCGCAGGGTCGCCGGCGCATTTTTCAGGTCGTCGACGGTCTCGAACAACGGCGCGATGTCCAGAGGAACAGCGCCCCCCGCATTCGCCTCCTCCCCGAGGGGGTGAAGGGGCGAAACCCCGAGGCCAC
>DATKVA010000088.1:0-5828 GCA_035530315.1 Rhodanobacter sp.
TCGCTGGTCAGCCAGGCAACCTGGATCACCCGTCGCTCGCCTTCGTAGGGGAGATGGCCGTGGAAGGAATTGTCGCAGCGCTTGAATACGGCAAATTCGCCGTACAGCGGGGTCAGTTCCGGGACCACGAGACTGTCGATATCGTCGATCCGGTGCAGAAAGCGCAGACAGCCGTCGCTGGTATCCGGCCATCGTTCATTCAGATAGATCAGCGCTGTGGCTATCTTGGACCGGCTGTCGGTGTGGATGGTGCCGTGACGCTTGTTGAGTAGGCGACACAACGTGACCAGGGTTGGATAATCGGCAAGGTTGTCGATGCCGAGCCTGCGGCCGACCGCATCGGCAAAGGCCGGCGCAGTCATGTTTTCGATGAGTGCATTGACCGCAGGGCCGCAATCGCCGGGGTCGTAGGGAAAGAAACCCGCACTGGTGTAACCGGGGAAGTCGCGCTCCAGTTCGCTGCGCGCCTCGTCCGGCAGTTGCCCGTGCGCAACCATGAATGGAAAGGGTTGTTGCTGCACCATCGTATCCGGGCGATCGAGTCGGGCGGGATCGAGCAGGACGGCAGCAGGCATGAGGCATTCAACTCCGGTTAAACGGCGCCTAGTGTAACCCCGGCCGATTGCCGGCAATCAAGCCGAAAGCGAACTGTTCATGCTCTGTACGGTGGACAGAAACCGCGCCGCCGCCTATCATTTCGGCCCGCCCTGACCCTTTCCCTTCCAAGTGTCACAAGCCAGCAATCGTGTGGCTTGCGGACTTTGCTGCATCCAAAAGGCGGTTACTGTATGCCCATTCCTGCTCTGCTGGCCCTCCAAGACGGCAGCGTGTTTCATGGCCAAGCCGTGGGCGCGATTGGCGAAACCATCGGCGAAGTGGTCTTCAACACGGCCATGACCGGTTACCAGGAGATCCTCACCGATCCTTCCTACGCACGCCAGATCGTGACGCTGACCTATCCGCATATCGGCAACACCGGCGTCAACGCCGACGATGCCGAATCAATCGCCGTGCACGCTGCCGGGCTGATCGTGCGCGATGTGACCCGTCGTGCCAGCAGCTGGCGCAGCACCGAGAACCTGCCGGACTACCTCAAGCGCCACGGCACCGTTGCCATCGCCGGTATCGATACCCGCCGGCTGACCCGCATCCTGCGGGACAAGGGGGCGCTGGCCGGTTGCATCGTTGCCTCGGCGCAGGTCGACGTCGACGATGCGTTGGCGAAGGCGCGGGCGTTTCCCGGTCTCAACGGCATGGATCTGGCCAAGGTGGTCAGCGTCGATCGTCCCTACGACTGGAACGAAGGCATCTACGACCTCGATCGCAGCGCCTTCAACCGGCCGGACATGCGTTTCAATGTCGTCGCCTACGACTTCGGCGTGAAACACAACATCCTGCGCCTGCTGGCCGAACAGGGTTGCGACATCACCGTCGTGCCGGCGCAGACGCCTGCGGACGAAGTGCTCGCGATGCAGCCCGACGGCGTGTTCCTTTCCAACGGTCCGGGTGATCCGGCCGCCTGCGATTACGCGATCGCAGCCACGCGTGCGCTGCTGGATGCCAGGGTCCCGTTGTTCGGCATCTGCCTGGGCCACCAGATCATGGGCCTGGCGCTGGGTGCGAAGACGCTCAAGATGAAGTTCGGCCATCACGGCGCGAACCATCCGGTCAAGGATCTCGATGACGGTCGCGTGCTGATTACCTCGCAGAACCATGGCTTTGCGGTGGATCCGGCCACGTTGCCGGCCAACGTGCGGGTCACCCACAGCTCGCTTTTCGATGGCACCCTGCAGGGCTTTGCGCTGACCGACCGGCCGGCATTCTGTTTCCAGGGCCATCCCGAGGCGAGCCCGGGACCACACGACATCGGTTACCTGTTCGACCGATTCGCCAGGATGATGACCGCCGCCCAGAAGCAGGAGGCCCGCTGATGGCCAAGCGTACCGATATCAAGAGCATCCTCATCATCGGCGCCGGCCCGATCGTGATCGGTCAGGCCTGCGAGTTCGACTACTCCGGCGCGCAAGCCTGCAAGGCGCTCAAGGAAGAGGGCTATCGGGTGATCCTGGTGAACTCCAATCCGGCCACGATCATGACCGACCCGGAGACCGCCGATGCCGTCTACATCGAGCCGATCAACTGGCAGACGGTGGAGCGCATCATCGCCAAGGAGCGCCCCGATGCGGTACTGCCGACGATGGGCGGCCAGACCGGCCTCAACTGCGCGCTCGATCTGGCCGATCACGGCGTGCTGGAAAAATACGACGTCGAGTTGATCGGCGCCTCGCGCGAGGCGATCCGCATGGCGGAGGACCGCGAACTGTTCCGCGTGGCGATGGCCGAGATCGGGCTGGAATGCCCCAAGGCCGAGGTCGTGCGCACCTTCGAGCAGGCCCTGCTGACCCAGGCCAAGGTGGGCTTTCCCACCGTGGTCCGGCCCAGTTTCACCCTGGGCGGCTCCGGTGGCGGCATCGCCTACAACCGCGAGGAATTCGAGGAGATCGTCAAGCGCGGCCTTGAGTTGTCGCCGGTGGGCGAGGTGCTGGTCGAGGAATCGGTGCTTGGCTGGAAGGAGTTCGAGATGGAGGTGGTTCGCGACAGCGCGGACAACTGCATCATCGTGTGCTCGATCGAGAACCTCGACCCGATGGGCGTGCACACCGGCGACTCGATCACCGTGGCGCCGGCGCAAACGTTGACCGACAAGGAATACCAGCGCCTGCGCGATGCCTCGATCGCGGTGCTGCGCAAGATCGGCGTGGATACCGGCGGCTCCAACGTGCAGTTCGGCATCAATGCCGAAGACGGCCGCGTGGTGGTCATCGAGATGAATCCGCGGGTATCGCGCTCGTCCGCGCTGGCGTCCAAGGCGACCGGTTTCCCGATCGCCAAGATCGCCGCCAAACTGGCGGTCGGCTATACGCTGGACGAGTTGAAGAACGACATCACCGGCGGTCTGACCCCTGCATCGTTCGAGCCGACCATCGATTACGTGGTCACCAAGATTCCGCGTTTCGCCTTCGAGAAATTTCCCTCGGCCGACGCGCGTCTCACCACCCAGATGAAGTCGGTGGGCGAGGTGATGGCGATCGGCCGCACCTTCCACGAGTCGCTGCAGAAGGCACTGCGCGGCCTGGAAATAGGCAAGACCGGCCTGAACCCGACCGGCCTGGACATCAGCAACGAAGCCGGCCTGGCCATGCTCAAGCGTGAGCTGCGCGAACCGCGGCCGGACCGGGTGTTTCATCTGGCCGATGCGTTCCGCGCCGGCCTGTCGCTGGAAGAAGTGCATGACCTGAGCCGGGTCGATCCCTGGTTCCTGGCGGCGTTCGAGGACATCGTGCTGACCGAGTCGGAGGTTGTTGCGCAGGGCATCACGGCGCTGAACGAGCCGCGCATGCGCGAACTCAAGCGACTCGGTTTTTCCGATGCGCGGGTGGCCGAACTGCTCAATACCGACGAGGCGGCGGTACGCCATCTGCGTCATACGCTCGGCGTACGCCCGGTTTTCAAACGGGTGGACTCATGTGCGGCGGAATTCGCCACCAGCACCGCCTACATGTATTCGACCTACGAGGAGGAATGCGAGGCGGCACCTACCGATCGCGACAAGATCATCGTGCTCGGCGGTGGCCCGAATCGTATCGGGCAGGGCATCGAGTTCGATTACTGCTGCGTGCATGCCTCGCTGGCGCTGCGCGAGGACGGTTACGAGACCATCATGGTCAACTGCAACCCGGAGACCGTCTCCACCGACTACGACACTTCCGATCGCCTCTACTTCGAATCGCTGACGCTGGAGGACGTGCTGGAAATCGTTCACGTCGAGCAGCCCAAGGGGGTGATCGTGCAGTACGGCGGGCAGACCCCGCTGAAGCTGGCGCGCGCGCTCGAGGCGGCCGGCGTGCCGATCATCGGTACCAGCCCCGACAGCATCGACCTGGCCGAGGATCGTGAACGCTTCCAGCAGATGATCGAGAAGATCGGCCTGAAGCAGCCACCCAACCGTACCGCGCGCAATGCCGACGAAGCGCTGGCGCTGGCGCGCGAAATCGGCTACCCGCTGGTGGTACGGCCCAGCTACGTGCTCGGCGGTCGCGCGATGGAGGTGGTGCATGACGACGCCGATCTGTCGCGTTACATCCGCGATGCGGTCAAGGTGTCCAACGATTCGCCGGTGCTGCTGGATCGGTTCCTCGATCATGCGGTTGAAGTGGATGTCGACGTCATCGCCGACGCCGAAGGCCATGTGCTGATCGGCGGCATCATGGAGCATATCGAGGAGGCTGGCGTGCATTCGGGCGATTCATCGTGCTCGTTGCCGCCTTATTCGCTCACGCTGGAGATTCAGCAGGAAATGCGGCGCCAGGTCACCATGATGGCGCGCGAGTTGAAGGTCATCGGCCTGATGAACACCCAGTTCGCGATCCAGGGCGATGTCGTGTTCATCCTTGAAGTGAACCCGCGGGCCTCGCGCACAGTGCCGTTCGTCTCCAAGGCGACCGGCGTGCCACTGGCCAAGATCGCGGCCCGGGTGATGGCCGGTCGCTCGCTGGCAAGCCTGGGTGCGACCCGCGAAGTCATTCCGACGTACTACTCGGTCAAGGAGGCGATCTTCCCGTTCCTGAAGTTCCAGAACGTCGACCCGATCCTCGGCCCCGAAATGCGTTCGACCGGCGAGGTGATGGGGGTCGGGCGCAGTTTCGGCGCCGCCTTCGCTCGCGGGCATGAGGCTGCCGGCATCAAACCACCGACCGTGGGCAAGGTGTTCCTGTCCGTTCGCGATGCCGACAAGGATCGCCTGTTGCCGGTAGCCCGGGAAGTGATCGCGCGTGGTTTCAATCTGGTGGCAACCTCCGGTACCGCCAGTTATCTGGCCGGACATGGCGTGGTCTGCGAGCGTATCAACAAGGTGCTCGAAGGCCGCCCGCATATCGTGGATCTGATCAAGAACGGCGAGATCGTCTATATCGTCAACACCACCGAGGGCAAACAGGCGATCGCCGACTCGTTCTCGATCCGGCGCGAGGCACTGCAGCACCGCGTCACCTATTCCACGACCGTTGCAGGCGCGCGTGCACTCGTGCATTCGCTGGATTTCCGCAGCGATGACGAGGTGCACAGCCTGCAGGATCTGCACAAGGAGTTGAACACATGAGTCGCGCACCCATCACCAAGGCCGGGGCAGAGCGCCTGCGCGCCGAACTGGAGCGGCTGAAATCCGTCGACCGTCCGCGCATCATCGCGGCGATTGCCGAGGCGCGCGCGCATGGCGATCTCAAGGAAAATGCCGAATATCACGCCGCACGCGAGTTGCAGAGTTTCACCGAGGGCCGCATCGGTCAGCTGGAGGCTTTGCTGTCGACTGCCGAGGTGATCGATGTTTCACGGCTCAATCCGGGAAACCGGGTGGTGTTCGGTGCAACCGTGGATATCGAAGACGAGGACAGCGGGGTTGCCGTGACGTACCAGATCGTCGGCGACCTGGAGGCGGACATCAAGCAACGCCTGATTGCGGTGTCCTCGCCCATTGCCCGCGCGTTGATCGGCAAGACCCTGGGTGACAGCGTCGAGTTTACGGCACCGAATGGGGTCAAGCATTACGAGATCACAGGTGTCCGTTACGACTGATCGAGGCACGCATCGGTGCGCCGATCGGTTGTCGCGGACGCGTACTGGTCCACTCCCATCGGGTAGGGAGCCGGAATCCTCCGGCCCCCTCCCACACCACCGTACGTGCGGTTCCGCATACGGCGGTTCACGAGTGACGCTGAAGATACCGGCTGGTGTCGAGCATTGAGACCAACCTCAGCCGGTCGAAGAAGGCT
>DATKVA010000089.1:0-2043 GCA_035530315.1 Rhodanobacter sp.
AAGGGACTCAGTGCGAACATCTGGCTTCGCCACATCGCCGTGGCTGTGGTTTATGCCATCGGGGTGTCGCTGTTCCGGCATCTGTCCATTTCGCACTGGCTTATCCTGTGCGGATTGCATCTGAGCGTGCTGTTGCTTACGCGCTACCGGTACTGGCCAGCACTGATATTGGGCGAATCGGCATCCCTGGCTTACCTCAGCTATATGTGTGTCGGCCAGTTGGGCCCGGCGTGGGCCTTGTTCAATCTCGTGCCATCCCTGGTGTTCATTGCGCCCATCGTGTACTGGGCCCGCGAGCGCTGGCATGTGTTTGCCCACCCGCGCAGCGTCGATATGGGTGCGCTGCTGCTGTGTGCGCTGCTCGTGGCGGGTGTCGTGACACTCAATAGCCTTGGGATGATGTTGATCACCAAGCTACCGCCCGGCTACCCACAGATTCAATACGGCGAGCTGGCCGCGAAATGGATGCTCGGGAATTATCTGGGCGTGCTGACGATTACACCGCTGGTGCTGTTCGTTCAGCAGGAGATCATCCACTCGGCATGGCCTGAGCTCGGGCGCAAGCTTGCGCGGAGCCGCCTGCTGCGGGAAAGCGTCTGCATCCTGGTTCCGGTGCTGGGTTTCCTCGTGTGGATCGGCCTGTACGCAGCGCCCGACGCGCAAACCCGTCAGATCGCGCAGATCGCCATGTTCCTGCCGGTGGTCTGGCTTGCCCTGCGTCATGGCTGGCATGGCGCCGCACTGGGCGGCACGGCGGCCAGCCTGGCCATCATCGCGCTGATGCCCCATCGTGACGACCACGACACGCTGCAGGCCGAGGTCGTGATCGCCTTCGTGATTTCCACCATGCTGCTGATGGGGGCGCGCATTGCGCAGCTGGCTCGTCGCGCGCAAAGCGAACACTTGGGCAGGGGGCTGGCTTTGGCCCTCGCCCAGCGCAACGTGCAGGCGGGGGAAACGCAGTTGTGCATGACCTCGCAGGCGCTGGAGCAGATCCGCGAAACGGTGCAGTCCGGTTGCATGATGTTGATGAACCGGCGCCGGGCGCTGCATCCGGCGTCCGACGATCGCAGCTGTCAAAGCTTGGCTGGGGTTGCGCAGGAGCAGCTCTATCGCCTGGCGGACAGTCTCTATCCGCTCAGATGGCAGGAGAAAGGTCTGCTGGCGGCGTTGCGCGAAGGTCCGGTCCCACGCGCGCTGGACGAGGCGGGCATCCGCTACTGGTGCGATCTGCCTCCACCATTGAGCTGCTTGTCGGCCACCTTGCAGCTGGCGGTGTATCGCGTGGTATGCGAAGCCGTGGCCGATGCCTGCCGCGGAAAAAACGTCACTGAAATCGATATCCGCCTGCGCTGCGGAGAACATGTCAGCCGGTGGTGGGTCGTGGTGAGGATCAGCCTCCTGGCCGATCCCGTCCGGTTGGCGAGGGTGCGATGGGACGAGCTTTTGCCTCGCATAACCCGGCTGGGCAGCGGCCGGGGATTTCACGCCATCGAGGATCGGGCGGCCACGTTTGAAGGCAGGGCGCGCGAACGCACCCTGCCGGATGGACGACGGATCAGCGTGTTGCTGCTCGATCCGGAAACGCATGGAGGCGTTGAGCACCGCCGGGTATCCTGATTCGCGTCGTCATTGAACGCGGTTGTTGCACTCGATCGGATCGCACGTGGTCGTGGTCGTAGTTGCGGTATTCAACGCGGCGCGGTTGTTGCACTGGATCGGATCGCAGGCAGTCGTGGCTGCGGTATTCAACGCGGCGCGGTTGTTGCACTCGACCGGGTCACAGGTGGCCGTGTTTGTGGCGCTCAACTGCACGGCGCCATTGCTCATCGGCGTGGCCGTGATCGTGGTGGATGCATCTTGATAAACTGTGGCCGGGCTGTTGACGGGCGTGCCGATCGACGCGAGGGCGGCGGGTTCTTGCGGGGTCGCGACGTACTGCGAGAACCGGCCGATGGGCAGGGTGATGAACTGCCCGTTGGCGGTGCCGATGGCGCCCAGCACGTTGCCGTTGATGTCGTTGACTTGCACGTATTCGACGCC
>DATKVA010000090.1:0-28251 GCA_035530315.1 Rhodanobacter sp.
CTGGACGGTGCGCGGCTGTTCAACGCGGCGGTGGCCTGCGGCGTGCCCGCGCGCGCGATCGCGCGGCATTTCGACAGCGTGTCGGTATGCCTGTCCAAGGGGTTGGGTGCGCCGGTCGGTTCGGTGCTGGTCGGTTCGGCGGCACTGATCGACAAGGCGCGGCGCTGGCGCAAGGTCGCCGGCGGCGGCTGGCGTCAGGCCGGCATCCTCGCCGCGGCGGGCCAGTATGCACTGGATCATCACGTCGATCGCCTGGCCGAGGACCACCGGCACGCGGCACATCTGGCCGGCCTCCTGCGCGAGATCGCCGGCATCGACCTGCTCGGCCAGTACACCAACATGGTATTCATCGACGTGCCGGCCGATCGCCTGCGCGAACTGGACGTCCATCTGCGCGAAGCCGGCATCCGCATCAGCATCGGCTACCTGCCTACGCTGCGGCTGGTGACGCATCTGGATATCGACGACGCCGGCATCGAGCGCACGGCCGAGGCGTTCCGCGGCTTTTTCGCACGCGGCTGATCCGTTCCGCCACGGCCTGCGCCAGCCTGCTGTAGGAGCGCACCCTGTGCGCGATGCTCTTTGTGCCATGGGCGAAGCAAGTGTATCGCGCACAGGGTGCGCTCCTACAAAAAAAGCGCCGCGGCGGGTACCTGCTACGCGGCGCGGTCGAACCGGCGGATGAAGTCGCGCACCTGCGGGTACACCGTCTCGCGCCAGCGCCGTCCGCTGAAGATGCCGTAGTGGCCGGCACCCTCGATCACCTTGTGCATGCGCCGCTTCGCGGGAATGCTGCTGCACAGGTCGTGCGCCGATTCGGTCTGGCCGAGGCCGGAGATGTCGTCCAGCTCGCCTTCGATGGTCAGCAGTGCGGCGCCGGTGATGGCGCTGGGCGTGACCCGCTCGCCGTTCACGTCCCACAGCCCGCGCGGCAGCAGGAACTGCTGGAACACCGTGGCGATGGTGTCGAGGTAGAACTTGGCCGGCATGTCGAGCACGGCGTTGTATTCGTCGTAGAACTTGCGATGCGACTCGGCGTCGTCGAGATCGCCGCGCACCAGATCCTGGTAGAAGTCCCAGTGCGAGCTGAGATGACGGCTCGGGTTCATCGCGATGAACCCGGCGTGCTGCAGGAAGCCCGGATAGACCTCGCGGCCGCGGCCGGGATAGTTGGTCGGCACGGTGTGGATCACGTTGCCCTTGAACCACGACAGCGGTTGCTTGGTGGCCAGGTTGTTGACGCTGGTGGGGCTGCGCCGCGGATCGATCGGGCCGCCCATCATGGTCAGGCTGCGCGGCGTGGGTTCGCCGCGCGCCGCCATCAGCGACACCGCGGCCAGCACCGGCACCGTCGGCTGGCATACCGAGATCACGTGCAGCGATTCGGCGCCGATATGCCGGATGAAGTCCTCGATGTAGGCGACGTAGTCATCCAGCCCGAAGGTACCTTCGGCGGCCGGCACCATGCGCGCGTCGACCCAGTCGGTGATGTAGACCTTGTGATCGCGCAGCAGCGTGCGCACGGTGTCGCGCAGCAAGGTCGAATGGTGGCCCGACAGCGGCGCCACCACCAGCACCACCGGGTCGTTCTTCATCTTCTCGATGGTGTCCGGATCGTCGCTGAAACGCTTGAAGCGCTTCAACTGGCAGAACGGTTTTTCCAGTGCGACGCGTTCGATCACCGCGATCTCGTGATCGTGCGCGGTGGCGCTGTGGATGTCGAACTCGGGCTTTTCGTAATCCTTGCCCAGGCGATGGATCAACTCGTAACCGGCCGCCATCCGCTGTGCGCCGGGCAGCTGCGTGAACGGGTTGCTGTTGTCGTTGAGCATGCTTGCGCTGGCCTGCGCCAGATGGCTCAGAGGGCCGAGAAACGCGCGTTGCCATTCGTGGATTTGATAAAGCATCGTAGAGAGATGACCAAGGGATGAGAACGCTTTCATCTTAGCGCGGTTTGCTTGCACTGTGGTGCAATGCCGCACGGGCAGTCGCCATCCTGATCAATCAGTTAGACGCAACGGCAGCGCAGGAGAATCTCGTCGACCCCTTGCGTGTTGCCAAGCCCGCTATGCCACTGTAAGGGCTTCTGGAAGTGCAATCCGAGCGGCATGAATAGCCGGTTGTACCACCACATGGCGCGCTCGCGCCGATGCGTCAGGTGCCACTGGGCGAGATCGAGCAGGCGCGAGGATTTCGGTTGCATGCCATAGACCGCGCTGTGTTCGATGCCGATGCCGTGGCGGGCCAGTTTGGCGACGATCCGTGCCGGCTCGTAACGGCGATAGTGGCCGACGAAGCCGTCGAATGCCGTCCATGCTGCCGGGTGCAACGGCACCGACAGCAGCAGGCAGGCGCCGGGTGTGGCGACCCGCGCCAGTTCGGCCAGCGCGCCGTCGTCGTCGGCGACATGTTCCAGGATGTCGAGTGCGCAGATCAGGTCGAAGCTGGCATCGGCACAGGGCAACGCGCCGATCATGCCGTGTACCGCGGTGGCACCACTGGCATGCAGTCGATGCAGGGCGGCATGACTGAGGTCGACAAAGCAGGTGCCGTCCAGTGGCAGCCGCGGGCGCAGGCCGGGCGCCACTTCCAGCCGGCGCGGCGCCCTGGCGGCCAGTTCGCGCAGTAGCGGCCAGGTGTTGAATCGTTCCGGGCCGATCAGCTTCGCCCGGGTCCACAATGACTCGTAGAAGCCGCGGTTCGCGCGGATCAGGTCGGCGTCGCTGCGGCTTTCGGCGGGGCGCGGTTGTGGCATCGCGGGATTGAACCCCGCGGGCGCTCACCGAAATGTGAAGCTCAGTCCAGCAGGCGGACCTCGGTGGCGGCGAGGATGTCGTGCAGGGCGCGCCGGCGTGGGTCGAACAGCGCTATCGCGAACCACCCCGCCCAAGCGGCCAGCAGCATCCACAGCGTCGCCGGCAGCCCGAGCCAGGGCTCCAGCATGAGCAGCAGCAGCGGTGCCGCCGCCGCCAGCACGCGGATCGCCGCCTGCTGCAGCGAGGGCGCACCGCCGTCGTCGCGGGTGACCCGGATGTGCCACGGGCGCATGCCGATGGTCTGGCCACCGCGCAGCCACGAGCTGATGAAATATGCCGACACCACCACACCCTGCAGTGCCTGATACCAGGGCGGGACAGCGGTGCGGGTGCCGGTGTCGATCAACTTGCCGCCGGTGGCCAGCTGGCACAGCAGGCCGACCACCATCACGATCGCCAGCACGATCAGCAGGTCGTAGACCAGCGCCAGCAATCGCCGCCACAACGGGCTGGGCAGGTCGGCGGAAGATGGATTCATCGGCATCGGCTGGAGATCGCTTGCGTAGTGCGCGCGCAATGGCCAGCATCGTGCGCATGGAAAAGGAAGAAACCCGCACCAGTATCGCCGAAGCCGACCGGCGCAGCATCGGCGCGTTCCTGGAACGGGTGTGGTCGGAGGATGGCCTGGCCGACCGCACGCTGGAGGCATACCGGCGCGACCTGGAAGCGCTGGCGATCTGGCTGGCCGCTCGCGGACGCAACCTGCGCACGGCGCGGCGCGAGGATATCTCCGCCAGTCATGGCAAGCAGCCG
The DNA here is from genome assembly GCA_035530315.1 of Rhodanobacter sp. Taxonomy (GTDB): domain Bacteria; phylum Pseudomonadota; class Gammaproteobacteria; order Xanthomonadales; family Rhodanobacteraceae; genus Rhodanobacter. The sequence continues at coordinate 3,570 of DATKVA010000090.1, forward strand.
GCGGCGGTGCGTTCTATCGCGCGGCGACACTCGGCCTATCGCCGCTACTACGCCTACCTCGCGCGCACCGAGCCGGGCTTCGATGATCCGACCTTGCTGATCGAGCGGCCGAAGATGCCGCGCAGCCTGCCCAAGGCCCTGGCCGAACGGGAGGTCGAGGGCCTGCTGGACGCTCCGGACCTGACCACCACGCTGGGCCTGCGCGATCGTGCGATGCTGGAACTGATGTACGCCTGCGGCCTGCGCGTGTCCGAACTGGTCGAGCTGCCGCTGGCGGCGCTGAATGTGCGCCAGGGCGTGCTGCGGGTGACCGGCAAGGGCGGCAAGGATCGGCTGGTGCCGGTCGGCGAGGAAGCGCTGGAACGCATCGGTGCCTACCTGGCCGCCGCCCGGCCGGAGCTGGCCAGGGGGCGCCAGCCGGCCGCGCTGTTCCTGAGCCGGCGCGGCGAGGGCATGAGCCGGCAGATGTTCTGGACCCTGGTCAAGCGCCATGGGGCGAACGTCGGAATCAACCCAAAGCGCATTTCGCCGCATGTGCTGCGGCATTCGTTCGCCACCCACCTGCTCAATCACGGCGCCGACCTGCGCGCGCTGCAGATGCTGCTGGGCCACAGTTCGCTCAGCACCACGCAGATCTACACGCTGGTAGCGAAAGAGGGACTGAAGCGGCTGCATGCGCAGCATCATCCGCGTGGCTAGCAAAGCGTTTCAACCAGCTGTGCGAGAATAGGTCGGTTGCGTTGCCGTCGTGTACTCCCCCGGACTGATGAGGCTTGTGATGCTGAAGAAACTGTTGCTGGCCCTGTGTGCCAGCGGATTGGCGTTCGGCGCCATCGCCGCCGATAGTGGCGCGACCGTGGCTGGCGTCACGCCGGCGGCGAGACAGATGGTGCGCCAGGTGATCGGCACGCTGTCGTCGAAGGCCCGCGTCGACTCGATCGAACCGGCGCCGCTGCCAGGCTTCTACCGGGTGATCGCATCGGGACAGATGCTCTACGTCAGTGCCGACGGCAAATACCTGTTGAATGGCGACCTGCTGGATCTGCAACAGAAGAAGAATCTCAACGATGGCGCCTGGGCCAGGTTCCGCATGGCCGAGTTGGCCAAGGTGCCGGCATCCGAGCGCATCGTGTATGCACCGGCGCATCCCAAGTACACGGTGACCGTGTTCACCGACGTCACCTGTCCCTTTTGCCGGGCGCTGCACGAGCACATTGCCGCGTTCAACAAGGCCGGCATCGCGGTGGAATATCTGGCCTGGCCGCGCGAGGGCTTGACCACTACCTCGGGTCGGCCCACGCCGGTCTCCACCGAAATGGCGTCGATATGGTGTGCCGGCGACCGCCAGGCGGCATTGACGGCGGCATTCACGGGTCATGCCCCGAAGCCGGCCAGTTGCAGCAACCCGGTCAGTCGTCAATTCGAACTGGGCGAGCGACTGGGAATCAACGGCACGCCGACGATCATCGGTCCGAACGGGCATACGCTGGGCGGTTACGTCACGCCGGAGCAGTTGCTGGCGGCGTTGCGGAAGGGCGGCTGAGGCGGTCCGGCCGCAGCAGATTGCCGCGCGCGGTTATGCCGTACTGCAGCATCGGTTAGAATAGGCGTTTCCCTCGCACAGCGCCGATCCCCGCATGATCGCACTCGACGGGCAGAGCGCCCTCTCGCCGTTTCGCCTCGAACGTCTCAACGCCCACCTGGATGCGCTGCATCATGGCGCGCATGTGCAGACCTCGTGGTTCGTCTATTTCATCGACGCCGACGCGGCACCCGTGGGCGAACTGCGCCAACACCTGCTGGCCGTGCTGGAGGCGAAGGATGCGGATCCTGCGCCGGCCACTTTCTGGGTAGTGCCGCGCCTGGGCACGATCTCTCCGTGGTCGAGCAAGGCCACCGAGATCCTGCATGGTGCCGGTTTCGGCGATGCCGGTGCCGCCTTGCGGCGGGTGGAGCGCGGTCTGGCCTGGCAGGTGGTCGGCCTGCCGGCGGCGGATGCACCGGATCACGCGGCAGTAATGGCGGTGTTGCATGATGCGATGACGCAGTCGGTGCTGACCCGCATCGACGACGCGCAGGGTTTGTTCCTGGCCGGGTCGCCTGGCGATCTGGTGCATGTCGCGCTCGGTGCCGATCCGCAGGTTGCATTGGCCGACGCCAACGTACGGCTGGGACTGGCACTGGCCGGGGACGAGATCGATTACCTGGTTGCACGCTATGCCGAGTTGGGTCGCGACCCGACCGACGCCGAGCTTTTCATGTTCGCGCAGGCGAATTCCGAACATTGCCGGCACAAGGTGTTCAACGCCAGTTGGGCGGTGGACGGCGAAGAGCAGGAAAAGACCCTGTTCGGGATGATCAAGCACACCCATCAGCACTCCCCCGCGCATACCTTGTCGGCCTATTCGGACAATGCGGCGGTGATCGAAGGCAATCCCGGCAGGCGCTTCTTCGCCGATCCGACCGATGGCGTGTGGCGCGGTCACGAGGAGCGCATCGACTTCGCGATCAAGGTCGAGACGCACAACCACCCGACCGCAATTGCGCCCTGGCCGGGCGCGGCCACCGGCGCCGGTGGCGAGATCCGCGACGAGGGCGCTACGGGCCGTGGCGGCAAGCCGAAGGCGGGCCTGACCGGATTCTCGGTGTCCGACCTGCGTATTCCCGGCCATCCGCAGCCGTGGGAAGTGGAACGCCCGATGCCGCCGCGGATGGCCAGCGCGTTCGAGATCATGCGCGACGGCCCGCTCGGCGCGGCCGCCTTCAACAACGAATTCGGCCGGCCGTGCCTGGGCGGCTATTTCCGCACCTACGAAAATGAGCTGCCCGGCATCGTCGGCCTCCGCCGCGGTTACGACAAGCCGATCATGCTGGCCGGCGGCCTGGCCAATCTGCGTGCCGGCCACGTGCTGAAACGCGCGGTGCAGCCGGGCAACAAGGTGATCGTGCTGGGCGGCCCGGCGATGCTGATCGGCCTGGGTGGCGGTGCGGCCTCGTCGCTGGCTTCCGGAGCCTCCAGCGAGGCGCTGGACTTCGCCTCGGTGCAGCGCGACAACCCCGAGATGGAGCGGCGCTGCCAGCAGGTGATCGACGCCTGTTGTGCCCGTGGCGATGCCAATCCGATCGTCAGCATCCACGACGTGGGAGCCGGCGGCTTGTCCAACGCGATTCCCGAGCTGCTCAACGATGCCGGTGTCGGCGGCGAGATCGACCTGTCGAAGATTCCCTGCGACGACCCGCAACTGTCGCCGATGCAGGTGTGGAGCAACGAGTCGCAGGAACGTTACGTGCTGGCGATCGCGCCGGAAAACCTGGCCGATTTCGAGGCAATGTGCATGCGCGAGCGCTGCCCGCATGCGGTGGTGGGCGATGCCACGCGCGAGCGGCGCCTGCGGGTGGCCGACCCGCGTCGCGATCTGATCGCGATCGACCTGCCGATGGACGTGCTGTTCGGCAAGCCGCCGCGCATGCATCGCGATGCGACGCGGATCAAGCCGCGCGTCGACCTGGTGCCGGATCTTGCCGGCATCGGCATGGACGAGGCGCTGCTGCGCGTGCTGCGCCTGCCCACCGTGGGCTCCAAGAGCTTCCTGATCACCATCGGCGACCGCACCGTCGGCGGCCTCAGCCACCGCGATCCGATGGTTGGTCCGTGGCAGGTGCCGGTGGCCGATTGCGCGGTGACCATCGCCGATTTCGATGGCTACCGGGGCGAGGCGATGGCGATGGCCGAGCGCGCGCCGGTGGCGCTGTTCGACAGTGCCGCGGCGGCGCGGCTGGCGGTGGGCGAGGCGATCACCAACCTGGCGGCGGCGCCGATCGACAATCTCGGCGAAATCCGCCTGTCGGCCAACTGGATGGCGGCGGTCAATCATCCCGGCGAGGACGCCGCGCTGTTCGATGCGGTGAGGGCGGTAGGCATGGAGTTGTGCCCGGCGCTGGATATCTCGATCCCGGTCGGCAAGGATTCGCTGTCGATGCAGACCGTGTGGATGGACGGCGAGCAGTCGCAGTGCACGGTGTCGCCGGTGTCGCTGGTGATCACCGGTTTCGCCCGCGTCGGCGACGTGCGCCGCACGCTCACGCCGCAATTGCGGCTGGATCGTGGCAACTCCGATCTGTGGCTGCTCGACCTCGGCGGCGGCCGCGACCGGCTCGGCGGCTCCGCGCTGACCCAGGTGTTCAATCGCGGTGGTGGCGTGCCGCCGGACCTGGACAATCCCGCGCGGTTGAAGGCGCTGTTCGATCTGGTGCAGGAGGCGAATGCCGCTGGCCTGTTGCTGGCCTATCACGATCGATCCGACGGTGGCGTCATCACCACCTTGCTGGAGATGGCCTTTGCCGGTCACTGCGGTCTGGAAATCCGGCTGGACGGCTGGGCCGAGACGACGTTGCGCGCCCTGTTCAACGAGGAGCTCGGTGCGGTGGTGCAGGTGGCCGAGGCCAACCGCGAGGCCTTCGAGGCACTGCTGGTCAAGTACGCGCTGGCCGGCATCAGCCATCGCATCGGCAGGCCCAAGGATAAACTCGGCATCAAGCTGTTCCTCGGCGACGACACGCTGTTCAAGTGGAACTGGGGCACGCTGTTCGGTGCCTGGAACGAGACCAGCCACGCAATGCAGCGTTTGCGCGACAACCCGTTGCATGCCGATGCCGAGCTGGCATGGCGGCAGGACGATGCCGATCCGGGCATCACGCCGAAGCTCGCGTTCGACCCGGCCGACGATATCGCCGCGCCCTTGAATGCCGCGGGCGGCGATGCTCCGCGGCCGCGCATCGCAGTGCTGCGCGAGCAGGGCGTCAACGGCCAGGTGGAGATGTCGGCGGCGTTCACCCGTGCCGGGTTCGATGCGATCGACGTGCACATGTCCGACCTCGCCAGCGGGCGCCACCGGCTGGCCGATTTCCGCGGGTTCGTGGCGTGCGGCGGTTTCTCCTACGGCGATGTGCTCGGTGCCGGCCGCGGCTGGGCCACCTCGATCCTGTACAACGAGATGCTGCGTGCGCAGTTCGCCGCGTTCTTCGCCGACGAGACGAAATTCGCGCTGGGCGTGTGCAACGGCTGCCAGATGCTTGCCCAGCTGAAGGACATCATCCCCGGCGCAAAGCACTGGCCGAAATTCCTGCGCAACGCATCCGAGCAGTACGAGGCGCGTCTGGCCACGGTGGAAGTGCTCGACTCGCCCAGCTTGTTCTTCAAGGGCATGGCCGGTTCGCGCATCCCGGTGGCGGTGGCGCACGGCGAGGGGCGGGTGAGCTTTCCGCAGACCTGCAGTCCGTCCAGGTCCGCCGCCGCGATGCGCTTCGTCGACAACCGCGGCAAGCCGACCGAGAACTATCCGCTGAACCCGAACGGCTCACCCGGCGGCCTGGCCGGTTTCTGCGCGGCCGACGGGCGCGTGACGATCATGATGCCGCACCCCGAGCGCGTGTTCCGCAGCGTGCAGTTGAGCTGGCATCCGGACCACTGGGGCGAGGATTCACCGTGGATGCGCATGTTCCGCAATGCCCGCGTATGGTGCGGCTGATCGCCGGTTGCCCGGTGGTGTGTTGAGCCGTGGCCCGGCGCCGCCTGCCCGACCTGCTGCCGGCCGTGGCATGGACCGTGTTGCTGGCGTTGTTGCCGTGGTGGCTCGGCCTGCCGTGTTTGCTCGCGATTGCCGCCGTGCTGTTGCTGCAGCAGGGGCTGGTCACGCGGCATGCTGTGCTGTTGCGGCGCAGCCTGCGCTGGGGGCTGCCGGGCGTGCTGATCGCGTTGCCGCGGGCGTTCGGCGGCGATCTGCTGGCATGGGGTACGGCACTGCTGGGCGCTCTGGCTGGCTTCACCCTGCTGGCCGGGCTGGAGGCGTGGCTGGATCGGGACCGGCGTCGTGCGCCAGAGGCAACCGCATCGGCCGAGTGGCCCGAGCTGGCGATGGCACCGATCGGCCCGGTGACGACCATCATCGAGTTGCAGCCGCCGCTGTGGCAAGCGGCCGCCGAGGGTCCGGACGATCCGCGCGGGGGGCATCTGGAGTGTCGTGCGGACGGTTATCATTTTGCCGATGGCGCGCGGATCGAGGGGGCGGGTCCGCAGGTCGCCTTCAGTCCGGATGGAGGCTGGTTTGCCGCCCGCATGAGCGACGATCGCGGCATCGTGCTGTGGGATCGCGACCAGCACCGGCTTCATCGCCTGAGCGGTTGGATGCTCTGCGGCTGGCACGGCGGCCAGCCATGGCTGGCCAGGCACGAAGGTGAGATGCCGGTTGCGCTGCAGTCCATGCCGGGCCTGGACGACGAGAGCTGAGATCGCCCCCGGGCAGGCACTGCGTCGGGATAATTTTTGTTGCTGCAATCCGTCCAGGGGCATACTTGCGCCGTGAAAGATCCTGCCGTTCTCCGTTCTCCGTTTTCGCTGGCTCTGAGTGTGATCGTGGTGTCTGCCGACAGCGGTCCGTCGTTGCGCGAATGCGTGAGCCGGTTGCTGGCCAGCCGCATCTCGCTGGAAGTGATCCTTGTCGACAATGCCTCCGCCGACGGCATACCCGCGGCCATCGAGCGCGCGCATCAGTCCGATGTGCGGCTGAAGGTAATCTACAACCGCCGCAATCTCGGCTTCGGCGCAGCGGTGAACATCGGTGCGAAGCGGGCCGGAGGCGACGCGCTGCTGGTACTCAATCCCGATTGCCTGGTGCAGGACGACGACCTGCGGCGATTGCTTGCCGATCTCGATGCGAGTCCGAAAGCCGGTCTGATCGGTGCGGTGGTTTGCGATGCCGACGGCCGCCCCGATCCAGCCTCTTGGCGGCGCGATCCGTTTTTCCGGCGCGCCGTCAACAGTCTGCTCGGCCGCAGCGGCGAACAGATCAACATGCAGCGGGAAATCCCCGCTGAACTGATCGAGGCCGAGGCAGTGTCCGGTGCACTGATGGTGTTGCCACGCAAGCTTTTCATGCGGCTTGGCGGTTTTGACGAAGACTATTTCCTGCATTGCGAGGATCTGGATCTGTGTCGCCGCGTGCGCAATCACGGTTATCGGGTGCTGCTGGACGGCCATGTCCGCGTGGAGCACGGCAAGGGCGGTTCCAGCCGCCACCGACCGGTGTTCGTCAGTCGGCACAAACATCAGGGCATGTGGCTGTGGTTCTGCAAGCACGATCCGGCCGCGCGCAATCCGCTGAAGGCGTGTGTCGTGCGGATGGCCATCTGGATCCATTTTCTGGCGCAGATCCCCGGGCAGCTGTGGCGTAAGGCGAAGAGTGAGTGAAGAGAAGTGAGAAAATGGGGAAGGCAAAACCGTCCCGCCGCGTCGCTGCCTTTCTCTCACTCCTTACTCATCTTCACTCACTTCCGACTTCATGAACGCACGCCCCACCTCCCTCCTCGCCACCCTCGGCCTGCTGGCGACGACCGCGGTGTGGGGCTCGACCTTCGTGCTGATCAAGGACGTGGTCGGGCGCATGCCGGTGGCGGATTTCCTGGCCGTGCGCTTCGTGATCGCGGCGGCGGCGATGCTGGTGCTGTTCGCCCGGCCGGTGTTGCGCCTTGGTCGGCAGCAGGTCGTGCGCAGCCTGCTGCTGGGGCTGGTGTACGGCACGGGCCAACTGCTGCAGACCTGGGGTCTGGCGCTCATCGCGCCCAGCGTCAGCGGCTTCGTCACCGGCATGTATGTGGTGTTCACGCCGATCCTCGCGCTGCTCCTGCTGCGGCAACGCATGGCTGGCGTGGTGTGGCTGGCGGTGCTGCTGTCCACCGCGGGGCTGGCGCTGCTGTCGCTCAACGGCGTCTCGGTCGATCCCGGCGTGTGGCTGACGCTGGCCTCGGCGGCGCTGTACGCGCTGCATATCGTCGGGCTCGGCCAGTGGTCGCGCAAGGGCGAGGCGTTCGGCATGTCGGCACTGCAGATGGTGGCGATCGCCGCAGTCTGCCTGCTGGCCACCGCGCCGCACGGCCCGGTGTTGCCGCCGGATCGGGCTGCATGGATCGCGGTGCTGTACATGGCGCTGGTCGCCGGCGCCGGCGCCATGCTGATGCAGACCTGGGCGCAGGCGCACATGCAGGCTGCCCGCGCCGCGATCGTGATGACCACCGAGCCGGTGTTCGCCGCGGCCTTCGCCGTCGCGTTCGGCAGCGACGTGCTGACCTGGCGCATGCTCACCGGCGGCGCACTGGTGCTGGCGGCGATGTATCTGGTGGAGCTGATGCCGGCGCGCAGGAAAATCACCGGCGAGCTGCCGGCCGAGGCAGTGCATCACGAGGTGTGAATGGCCCTGGCCCAGCGGGAAATCAGTCCCATTTTCGTCATTCCTGCTTTCGCAGGAATGACGGGCTTTAAGTAAGCGCCATTCGTTCCGGCCCCCTCAGCCGTGCTTGCGAGGCTGCACGGCGATGCGCGCCAGATAGATCAGGATCACGATATTGGCGAGCAGCACGCCGAGCTTGAGCCAGCCGACATGGTGCAGGGTTTCGTACAGCTCGATCGGGATCAGCGAGGCGGTGGCGATCACGGTGAACCATTCGGCCCAATGCTTGCGCAGCCACAGTCCGATACCTTCGGTGGCGAACATCGCGGCATAGCCCAGCGCCAGCAGCCCGATCGCGACGAACCGGCTGGGGCCGAGCTTCATCAACACCTCGACCAGCTGCCAGCGCAGACCGTCGGTGTCGGTGAGCGAGAGATGCTCAAGCCAGTGGACCAGCTGTTCGAAGTTCTGTTGCCGCTCCAGATGGAACGCCGCCGCAGCCGCCAGCAGCATGCCCACAGTCTCGATCGCCTTGTAGATCGCGATGATCCGCAGGCCCAGACTGTGCTGCGATTCCGGCGAAGGCGTGGGCGTCGTGATGGTGCGGCTTGGATCTTCGGCCATGGTGCGGCAATCGGCAGCGGGAACGTGATTGTGCCGGCCTTGGCGCGAACCTACCAGACGGGACAGTGTCGGGCAGGCTCGGTGGATGAATGCAGCAAGGCCATGTCCGCCGTCCGCGGACATGGCCTTGCGTATCCGCACCCGTGCGAACTTCAGCAGCAGCGGCCGCCGGTTCCCTTGTAGCGGGCCGCCTGCCGCTCGCGGAAGAACGCCTCGTAGCTGGGCACCTCGCGTTCGGGATGGTGCTCGCGCAGGTGTTTCACGTAGACGTCGTAGTCCGGTACGCCGCAGCACAGGCGGGCCGTCTGTACCGCCCATTTCCAGCTGGACTGCAGGGATTGCAAGGATCGGTTCATGGCGGTCTCCTTCAGCTCGCCACGCTGCTCAATGCCACGTACGGTTCTTCGTGCGTGGTCGGATGATTGATGTGCCAGGCTTTGAGGATGGCACGCAAGGCGAACGCCACCATGGTAACCACCAGCAGCATGAACAAACCGGTAAGCGCCATGTCCGCGTAGTTGTTGGTGACGATGCGCTGCATTTCGGCGACGCTCTTGGCCGGCGCCAGCAGCTTGCCGTCCTGCATGCCTTGCGCGTATTTCCGCGCGGCGGCGGTGAAGCTGATCGGGCCGGACAGTTTCTCCCAGCCGGCGGTGAGCGTGCAGATGATCAGCCACAACGCCGGGATGCCCGGCACCAGCACGTAGCGCTCGCGTTTCAGTTTCACCACCACCACGGTGGCCAGCATGAGGGCGATCGCCGCCAGCATCTGGTTGGCGATGCCGAACAGCGGCCACAGCGTATTGATGCCGCCGAGTGGATCGACCGCGCCCTGGTACAGGAAGTAACCCCACAGGCTCACGCAGATCGCGGTGGCAAGCAGGTTGCTGACCCACGAATCGGTGCGTTCCAGCGGCTGGTGGATCAGCCCGACGATCTCCTGGATCATGAAGCGGCCCACGCGCGTGCCGGCGTCCACCGTGGTGAGGATGAACAGCGCCTCGAACAGGATGGCATAGTGGTACCAGAACGCCATCATGCCTTCGCCGGGCAGGATCCCCTGCAGCAGCTGGGCCATGCCCACGGCCAGGGTCGGTGCGCCGCCAGCGCGGCTGAGAATGCTGTTCTCGCCGATGTCCCTGGCCGTCTGGATCAGCTGATCCGGGGTAACCACGAAACCCCACTGGCTGATCGTGGTGGCCGCCTGCTGCACGGTCGTGCCGATCAGCGCGCCGGGCGAGTTCATCGCGAAGTACACGCCCGGGTGCAGCGAGGCGGCGGCGACCAGTGCCATGATCGCCACGAAGGCTTCCATCAACATGCCGCCGTAGCCGACCATCTGTGCCGAGCCCTCGTTGGCGAGCAGCTTGGGCGTGGTGCCGGAGGCAATGATCGAATGCCAGCCGGAGACGGCGCCGCAGGCGATCGTGATGAACAGGAACGGGAACAGGCCGCCCTGGAACACCGGGCCGGTACCGTCGATGAACTTGGTCACCGCGGGCAGTTGCAGCATCGGTGCGGCCAGGAAGATGGCCAGCGCCAGCAGCGCGATGGTGCCGATTTTCAGGAAGGTCGAAAGGTAATCGCGCGGTGCCAGCAGCAGCCACACCGGCAGGATCGAGGCGCAGGAGCCGTAGGCGATCAGCAGCCAGGCCAGCGCACTGGCATCGAAGTCGAACATCGGCCCCCAGGTCGGCGACGCGGCCACCCGTGCGCCCAGCCAGATCGAGCCCAGCAGCAGCAGCACGCCGATAATCGATACTTCCAGGATGCGGCCGGGGCGGAACCAGCGCATGTAGACGCCCATCAACAGCGCCGTGGGGATGGTGCACGCCACCGTGAACGTGCCCCACGGACTGTGCGTGAGCGCCTTGACCACCACCAGCGCCAGCACCGCCAGCACGATCATCATCAGTACCAGCACGCCGAACATCGCCACGATGCCGGCCTTCGGCCCCAGTTCCTCACGCAGCATGTGGCCGAGCGAGCGACCGCCGCGGCGCAGCGAAATGCCCAGTATCATGAAGTCCTGCACCGCGCCGGCGAATACCACGCCGAACAGGATCCACAACGTGCCGGGCAGGTAGCCCATCTGCGCAGCCAGCACTGGACCGACCAGCGGACCGGCACCGGCGATCGCGGCAAAGTGATGGCCGAACACCACCCACTTGTCGGTCGGCACGTAGTCCAGGCCGTCGTTGCGCAGCACTGCCGGCGTGGCGCGGCTGGGATCGAGCTGCAGCACCGAGTTGTTGATGAACGTGCCGTAGAACCGATAGCCGATGACGAAGACCGCCATCGCCGCCGCGACCAGCCAGATGGCATTGATCGGTTCGCCGCGGCGCAGGGCGACCACGCCCAGGCAGAACGCGCCGACGATGGCGATGGTGGCCCACAGTATCTTTCCCGCGGGACTGAGTGGATTCGCGGCTCTGGTATGCATGGTAGTTTCCCCGAGTGGTACCCCCAAGATTCATCCTGCCGACGACACAGGTCAATGCCGAACCGGCCGGATCGGCATTGGCCATTGGTCGAATTGCCGGCCAGGCGACGGCATGCTTCGGTCGGTTGGCCCGACGCGCACTTGCCACCTCGCCACGTGCATGAAGTTCGTCGTACATGCCCGATTCGCCGCAGCCTGCCCGACTGCGCGCCGCTGGCCCGTGCCGCCCCGGACCCGTTGCGGGATCCGCGAAAGAAGGCATTCAGCGGCCGTTGAGCGGTTCGACCGCCGGGGCTTGTGTTCGCGCGGTCATGCCCGCACACAGATGGGTATCATCCGGTCACTGCGAGGGCATTGCATGATCCGCGAAATCCTCAAGATGGGGGACCCACGCCTGCTGCGCATCGCGCCGCCGGTGCCCGACGCGATGCTCGGCGGCACCGAGCTCGATGCGTTGATCGCCGACATGTTCGAGACCATGCACGCCGCCGGCGGTGTGGGATTGGCCGCGCCGCAGATCGGCGTGGACCTGCAGTTGGTGATCTTCGGTTTCGACAGCTCCGAACGCTACCCCGAGGCGCCGGCGGTGCCGCAGACGGTCCTGCTCAACCCGCTGATCACGCCGCTGTCGCAGGATCTCGAAGAAGGCTGGGAAGGCTGCCTCTCGGTGCCGGGCCTGCGCGGGGCGGTCAGCCGCTACAGCATGATCCGCTACCAGGGCATCGATCCGCGCGGTGCGCCGATCGATCGCCGTGCCGACGGCTTCCATGCCCGCGTGGTACAGCACGAGTGCGATCACCTGATCGGCCGTCTGTACCCCTCGCGAATCACCGATTTCAGCAAGTTCGGCTACACCGAGGTGTTGTTTCCGGGGCAGGAGCTGGGCGACGGCTGACCGGCGTACTGTGACCAGCCGGGCGCCTCGAACAACCCTATTTGGTAGGAGCGCACCCTGTGCGCGAATGCTCTTGCGGGTATTTCGACAAGAGTATTCGCGTACAGGCTGCGCTCCTGCAACGTGCCAAGAACCGGGTTATTCGAGGTCCCCGGGTGGGAAAGGCACGGCCAGCGAAACCGGGAAAGCTCAGCTTGCCGGCAGCTGCCGATGGCGATTGATTGCGTTGCGCAGCGCCTGCGTCGCCGCGCGCGCCTTGAGTGCGAAATCCTCGCCGTTGCCGGCGTAGAGGATCGCGCGGGAGGAGCTGATCATCAGGCCGGTGCCGTCGGCGCTGCGGCCGTGTTCGAGCACGGCTTCCACGTCGCCGCCCTGGGCGCCGATGCCAGGCACCAGCAGAGGCATGTTGCCTACCACGGCGCGCACCTTGCCCAGCTCCTCGGGCCAGGTGGCGCCGGTGACCAGGGCGCAGTTGCGGTTCGTGTTCCAGTCGCGGGCGATGGTCTTGGCCACGCGCAGGTAGAGCGGCTGGCCGCCGCAGTCGAGCGCCTGGAAGTCGGCGCCGCCGGGGTTGGAGGTGCGGCAGAGCAGGATCGCGCCCTTGTCGGCACGGTCCAGAAAGGGCTGGATGGAGTCGCGGCCCAGGTAGGGGTTCAGCGTCACTGCATCGGCGCCGTAGCGCTCGAACGCCTCGGTGGCATAGTGCTGTGCCGTGCTGCCGATATCGCCGCGCTTGGCGTCGAGGATCACCGGCACGTCGGGATGCTTCGCGTGGATGTGCGCGATCAACCGTTCCAGCGCAACCTCCGCACGCAGCGCGGCGAAGTGCGCGATCTGTGGCTTGAACGCGCAGACGAGGTCGGCGGTGGCATCGACGATGGCGCGACAGAAAGCGAACACCGCATCGTCGTCATCGCGCAAGTGGGCGGGGAACTTCGATGGTTCAGGATCGAGGCCGACGCAGACCAGCGAGTCGTGGCGCTGCCAAGCCTGTTGCAGGGACTGCATGAAGTGCATCGAGGTCTCCGGTTGAGAAGTGAGTGAAGAGGAGTGAGACGTGAGATAAGGCCGGTTCGCCGACGCCTTCCTCTCTTTTCTCACCTCTCTCCACTCACTCCTGCTTTCAGGCCAGCTTCTTGTACTTCACCCGGTGTGGCCGGGCGCCTTCCTCGCCGAGGCGGCGCTTCTTGTCGGCCTCGTACTCGTTGTAGTTGCCGGGGAAGAACTCGACGTGCGAATCGCCTTCGAACGCGATGATGTGGGTGGCCACGCGGTCGAGGAACCAGCGGTCATGCGAGATCACCATCACGCAGCCGGGGAATTCCAGCATCGCGTCTTCCAGTGCGCGCAGTGTCTCCACGTCCAGATCGTTGGACGGTTCGTCGAGCAGCAGCACGTTGCCGCCCTGCATCAGCGTCTTGGCCAGGTGCAGGCGGCCGCGCTCGCCGCCGGACAGGCTGCCCACCAGCTTCTGCTGGTCGGTGCCTTTGAAGTTGAAGCGGCCGATGTAGGCGCGTGACTGCAATTCGTACTTGCCGATGGTGATGATGTCGGCGCCGCCGGACACTTCCTGCCACACGTTCTTCTTCGGATCGAGGTTGTCTCGCGACTGGTCGACATAGGCCAGTTGCACGGTGTGGCCGATCTTCACTTCGCCCTGGTCGGGCTTCTCCACGCCGGTGATCAGCTTGAACAGCGTGGACTTGCCGGCACCGTTGGGGCCGATCACGCCCACGATCGCGCCCGGCGGCACCTTGAACGAGATGTCGTCGATCAGCAGCCGGTCGCCGAACGACTTCGACACGTGCTTGAACTCGATCACTTCCTGGCCCAGTCGCTCGCCCGGCGGGATATACAGTTCGTTGGTCTCGTTGCGCTTCTGGTACTCGACCGAGTTCAGTTCCTCGAAGCGGTTGATGCGCGCCTTGCCCTTGGACTGACGGCCCTTGGCGGCCGAACGCACCCACTCGAGTTCCCGTGCAAGGGCTTTTTGGCGGCCCTTTTCGGCGGACTCCTCACGCGCCAGACGCGCACCCTTCTGTTCCAGCCACTCGGTGTAGTTGCCTTTCCACGGAATGCCGCGGCCGCGATCGAGTTCCAGGATCCATTCGGCCGCGTTGTCGAGGAAGTAGCGGTCATGCGTGACCGCCACCACGGTGCCGGGATAGTCGTGCAGGAACTGCTCCAGCCAGTCGACCGACTCGGCATCCAGATGGTTGGTCGGCTCGTCCAGCAGCAGCATGTCCGGCTTGGACAGCAGCAGGCGGCACAGCGCCACGCGGCGCTTTTCGCCGCCGGACAACGGCCCGATCTTGGCGTCCCACGGCGGCAGCCGCAGCGCGTCGGCGGCCACTTCCAGCTGGCGCTCCAGCGCATGTGCGTCGTTGGCGGCCAGCAGGTTTTCCAGCTTCTGCTGCTCGGTGGCCAGCTTGTCGAAGTCGGCGCCTTCCTCGGCGTAGGCGGCGTAGATCTCATCGAGGCGTTTCTGTGCATCGAGAATCTCGGCCACGCCCTCCTCGACCGCTTCGCGCACGGTCTTTTCCGGATCGAGCTGTGGCTCCTGCGCCAGGTAGCCGATCTTGATGCCGGGCTGCGCGCGTGCCTCGCCCTGGAAGTCGGTGTCCACGCCGGCCATGATCTTGAGCACGGTGGACTTGCCCGCGCCGTTGACGCCGAGCAGTCCGATCTTGGCGCCGGGGAAGAACGAGAGCGAGATGTCCTTGATGATCTGGCGCTTCGGCGGGACGATCTTGCTCACACCGTTCATGGTGTAGATGTATTGCGAACTCATGGAGTCTCCGAAGGCGTGTGTCGCGCCGCCCAGGTGAGGCGGGCAGCGAATGGTGAATCGCTAAACCGCGCATTATAGGGCACCTTGAATGCCCCGATTCGCCGTAGGAGCGCACCCTGTGCGCGAATGCTCTTGCTCTTGCGGACGTTTCGACAAGAGCATTCGCGCACAGGGTGCGCTCCTACAGCAGGCGGCGTCAGTGGCCGCAAGGGCCCCGCGGCGCTACAATTTCGCGCTTATCCCGCTTGCCAACCCCCGAGGCCAGAATGTTCCCCAAGGACTGCACGATTGCCGGTTACGACGACGAACTGGCCAAGGCCATCGCCGATGAAGGCCAGCGCCAGGAAGATCACGTCGAGCTGATCGCCTCGGAGAACTATGCCAGCCCGCGGGTGATGGAAGCGCAGGGCTCCAAGCTCACCAACAAGTATGCCGAGGGTTATCCAGGCAAGCGCTACTACGGTGGTTGCGAATACGTGGACATCGCCGAGCGGCTGGCGATCGAACGGCTGAAGCAGCTGTTCGACGCCGACTACGCGAACGTGCAGCCGCATTCGGGCTCGCAGGCCAACCAGGCGGTGTATCTGGCGCTGCTGCAGCCGGGCGACACCATCCTCGGTATGTCGCTGGCGCACGGCGGCCATCTCACCCACGGTGCCAAGGTCAACATCAGCGGCAAGCTGTTCAACGCCGTGCAGTACGGCGTTGACGGGAACGGCCTGATCGACTACGACGAAGTGCAGCGCCTGGCCACGGAGCACCGGCCGAAGATGCTGGTCGGCGGCTTCAGTGCCTACTCGCAAGTGGTCGACTGGGCGCGCATGCGCCGGATCGCCGATTCGGTGGGTGCGCTGTTCTTCGTCGACATGGCCCACGTTGCCGGCCTGATCGCCGCTGGCGTGTATCCCAGCCCGCTGCCGCATGCGCACGTCGTGACCTCGACCACCCACAAGACCCTGCGCGGCCCGCGCGGCGGCATCATCGTGAGCAAGGGTGCGGGCGAAGAGATCGAGAAGAAGCTGCAGTCGATCGTGTTTCCCGGCATCCAGGGCGGCCCGCTGATGCACGTGATCGCGGCCAAGGCGGTGGCGTTCAAGGAAGCGCTGGAGCCGGCGTTCAAGATCTATCAAGCGCAGGTGGCGAAGAACGCCCAGGCGATGGCGAAGACCTTCATCGCGCGCGGCTACAAGATCGTTTCCGGCGGCACCGAGAACCACCTGATGCTGGTCGACATGATCGGCAAGGACGTGACCGGCAAGGATGCGGAAGCGGCGCTGGGCAAGGCGCACATCACGGTCAACAAGAATGCCGTGCCGAACGATCCGCGCAAGCCGTTCGTCACCTCGGGCCTGCGCGTCGGCACCCCGGCCGTCACCACCCGCGGTTACCTGGAAGCGGATTGCGTCGAACTGACGAACTGGATCTGCGACGTGCTGGATGCGCCGGGCGACGAGGCGGTGATCGCCGCGGTGCGCGCGAAGGTCGAGGCGCAGTGTCGCAAGTTCCCGGTTTACGGTTGAAGCGAGAAGCGAGTGAATAGGAGTGAAAAGTGAGAGAAAACCCGGCTTGAGGCTTTCCTCTCGCTCCTCATTTCTCAACTCTCACACCTAACCTTATGCATTGCCCCTTCTGCCAGCACGAAGACACCCGCGTGATCGACTCACGCCTGACCGAGGACGGCAGCACCGTGCGGCGTCGGCGCGAGTGTCCGCAGTGCGGCGAGCGCTTCAACACCTATGAGACCGCCGAGCTGAAGTTGCCGACGATCGTCAAGAGCGGCGAGCGGCGCGAGGTGTTCGACGAGCGCAAACTGCGGGTGAGTTTCGAGCGCGCGCTGCAGAAACGGCCCGTGCCCAGCCGCGACGTGGACGGTTCGGTGCGCGCGATCGTCAACGATCTGCGCAAGAGCGGCGAGCGCGAAGTGTCGTCGCGTCAGGTCGGCGAACTGGTGATGCGCGAACTGAAGAAGCTCGATCAGGTCGCCTACGTGCGCTTTGCCTCGGTCTACCGCAAATTCGAGGACATGCAGGCATTCCGCGAAGAAATCGAGAAACTCGAACGCGACCTGCCGGAACTCGACGGCCTGCAGCTGCCGCTGCTCGACGAGAGAAAGCGGCCCCCAGCCAAGTAGGAGCTCGCTTGCGGGCGATGCGCTGAAAGCCGCGGCATGTCGAAAAGCATCGCCCGCAAGCGGGCTCCTACACTTCACGCCCGCTTTCATACGGCCCACTATGACCCCTGTGTTTTCCAGTCTCGATCACCTGCACATGGCGCAAGCCCTGCGTCTGGCCGAGCGTGGGCTGTACACCACCCAGCCGAACCCTCGCGTGGGTTGCGTGATCGCGCAGGGCGATGCGGTTGTCGGCGAAGGCTGGCATCGGCGTGCCGGTGAACCGCATGCCGAGGTGTTCGCGTTACGCGAAGCGGGCGAGCGTGCGCGCGGCGCCACCGCCTATGTGACGCTGGAACCGTGCGCGCATCACGGCCGCACGCCGCCGTGCGCCGGCGCGCTGATCGCCGCCGGCGTGGCACGCGTGGCGATCGCCGCCGAGGACCCGTTTCCGCAGGTCGACGGCCGCGGCATCGGCACATTGCGCGCGGCCGGCATCGCAGTCGAGACCGGTCTGTTGCGCGAGGCCGCGCGCGAACTCAACATCGGTTTCTTCAGCCGCATCGAGCGCGGCCGTCCATGGGTGCGGGTGAAGCTGGCGATGAGTCTGGACGGTCGCACCGCACTGGCCAACGGCGAGTCGAAGTGGATCACCGGCGAGGCCGCACGCAACGACGTGCAGCGCTGGCGTGCGCGCAGCTCGGCGATCCTCACCGGCAGCGGCACCGTACTGGCCGACGACCCGCGGCTCACCGTGCGATTGGACGAAGCCCGGCCCGTCGAAGCGCGCATGACTCCTCTCTCCGCAGGGGAGAGGGAGCAAGTCCCGCCGCTGCGGGTCGTGCTGGATCGCCGGCTGCGCACGCCGGCCGCCAGCCATGTTCTGGATGGCGAAGCGCCGACGCTGGTTCTGCACGCTGCCGATGCCATCCCCATCGACGATCGCTACGCCAGGGTGGAGCGGGTCGTGGTGCCGGGGCAGGGCGACGCGCTTGACCTGCACGCCGTGCTCGCGTTGCTGGCCGGACGCGGCTGCAGCGAGGTGCATGTCGAAGCGGGGCCGACCCTGTGCGGCGCGCTGTTCGCCGCGGGTCTGGTCGACGAGCTGCTGCTCTACATCGCGCCGCTGCTGCTCGGCGACAGCGCCCGCCCGCTGCTGCATCTGCCGACGCTGACCGACATGGCGGCGCGCTGGCGATTGCAGGCGATCGAGCAGCGCCAGCTCGGCAGCGACTGGCGCCTGCGTCTGCGTCCGGTCTGAGTGGCGGCCGTCGCACGCAGCGAACGCTGTACCGCGATCGTTTGCCGGCAGGAGCCCTGTCGTCGGTGCTAGACTGCGCGCTCCGGCCTGGCCGGAAATTGACACGTAACGTCTTCAGGGCGGGGCGAAATTCCCCACCGGCGGTAGGTTGAAAGGCGGCTTGGTACAGGCTGTTCTGACAACGAGCCCGCGAGCGCTCACGGCCACAGCCGTGAGGTCAGCAGATCCGGTCCAATGCCGGAGCCGACGGTTGGCAGCGGGTAACTGCTGCCTCACAGTCCGGATAAAGAGAAGACGGCCAGGTGCATGGCTTCGCGGCCGCGCGCCTGCCTCATGCCTTGAGGCGTTTTTCGCAGACTTGAGCGCGGGAAACGTTGCATGAAAATCAGTGCCACCCACCGGAACATCCGCTTCCAGGCAACCTTGAGCATCCCGTCCGCGCAAGCGGGTAGGAGCGCGCTTGCGCGCGATGCTCTTGTTTTGATGTTTGGGAGATTCAAAACAAGAGCATCGCGCGCAAGCACGCTCCTACGGGAGGTGCGCTGATGTTCACGGGCATCATCCAGAGCGTGGGCCGCATCGTGCGGCTGGAGCCGCGTGGCGGCGACGTACGGCTGCACATCGACACCGCCGATCTCGACCTCGGTGACACCCAACTGGGCGATTCGATCGCCGTCTCCGGCGTGTGCCTTACCGCGGTCGTGCTTCAAGAGCGTGGCTTCAGTGCCGACGTCTCCAACGAGACGCTGTCGCTGACCACGCTGCGCCAGCTCAAGCCGGGCGATCCGGTGAACCTGGAAAAGGCGCTGCGGCTGGCCGACCGGCTCGGTGGGCATCTGGTTTCCGGCCACGTCGACGGCTTGGGCAAGGTGGTGTCGATCACGCCGGACGGCCGTTCGCAGCGCTGGACGTTCGAGGTGCCCGCCGCGATCTCGCGCTACATCGCCGCGAAGGGCTCGGTGTGCATCGACGGCACCAGCCTCACCGTCAACGAAGTGGCGGGACACCGCTTCGGTGTCAACCTGATCCCGCACACGATCGAACACACCGCGTTCCATGCGCGCCGCGTCGGCGATGCGGTGAACATCGAGGCGGACGTAGTGGCGCGCTACATCGAACGCCTGCTGTCCAGCGGCGAGACACCCAGGCTGGACGAGGCCTTCCTCAAACAGCACGGCTTCGCCTGATCCCATTGCTCCTCCCCCTGCAAGGCAGGGGGAGGTTGGGAGGGGGAAGGCTTTTGACTTTCAGATCAAGAGCAACCCCTCCCCCAGCCCTCCCCTGCAAGCAGGGGAGGGAGCACACCATCCCCAAGGAACTTCCCATGCCCTTCAACACCATCCCCGAAATCCTCGACGACATCCGCGCCGGCCGCATGGTGGTGTTTCTCGACGACGAGGACCGCGAGAACGAGGGCGACCTGATCATGGCCGCCGAGAAGGTGCGCGCGCAGGACATCAACTTCATGGTGCGCGAGGCGCGCGGGCTGGTCTGCGTCACGTTCACCGAGCAGCGCACGCGCCAGCTCGGCCTGAAGCCGATGGTCAGCGACAACACCTCGGCCTACCACACCAACTTCACCGTCTCGATCGAGGCGGCCGAGGGCGTCACCACCGGCATCTCGGCGCACGATCGCGCACGCACCATCCAGGTGGCGGTGAAGGCCGATGCGAAGCCGCAGGACCTGACCCAGCCCGGCCACATCTTTCCGCTCACCGCACAGCCCGGCGGCGTGCTGACCCGCGCCGGCCACACCGAGGCCGGCTGCGACCTGGCCGCGCTGGCGGGGCTGGAGCCGGCGGCCGTGCTGATCGAGGTGCTGCACGAGGACGGTTCGATGGCACGCCGCCCCGAACTGGAAATCTTCGCGCGCAAGCACGACCTGAAGATCGGTTCGATCGCCGACCTGATCCGCTACCGGCTGGAAACGGAAAAAACCGTGCAGCGCGTGCACGAGGAGGACGTGCAGACCGAGTTCGGCGCGTTCCGCCTGGTGGCCTATCGCGACGTGATCCGTCGCGGCGTGCACTTCGCGCTGGTACGTGGGGCGGTTGACGATGGCGCGCCTGTACTCACTCGCGTGCATGTGCGCAACACGCTGTCCGACGTGCTACATCTCAAGCGCGACGATCTGGGCCTCACCGTCACCGCCGCGCTGCGCCGCATCGACGACGAGGATCGCGGCGTGCTGCTGGTGCTGTCCGGCGAGGACACCCCCGAAGCGCTGCTGGCCCGGCTCGACCGCCAGCCCAGCACGCAGGCGCCGGAGGAAGTGCAGCAGCAGGAGTGGCGCCAGCTCGGCCTGGGTGCGCAGATGCTGGCGGATCTGGGCGTGCATCACCTGCGCGTGCTCGGCACCCCGCGCAAGCTGGTCGGCCTGGCCGGCTTCGGCCTGGAAGTGGTCGAATACGTGTGACCGGCCTTGCGCAAAACCCGTAGGAGCCCGCTTGCGGGCGATGCTCTTGTTTTGATGTTTGGGAGATTCAAAACAAGAGCATCGCCCGCAAGCGGGCTCCTACAGCAGTATCTCCCGCACGGAGCGCTCCTGCCCCCGGATGCGGCACGATTGCGCCATGCCGACGCCGCTTGTTCACCGCATAATCAACCCACCCAGCCGGCATAGCCCATGACCGCCACCCGCATCCGCCTGATCGCCCCTTCCGGTTATCCGCACGATCCCGCGGCGATGGCACGTGGGGTGGCGCGCTTGCGCGAGGCTGGCTGCACTTTGGAAGGGTTGGAAGTGCTGCAGCGTGCCGAGCTGCGTTTCGCCGGCAGCGATGCCGAACGTGCCGCGGACGTCAACGCCCTGGCCAGCACGGACGCGCTGCCGGATATCGCGCTGGTGACCCGTGGTGGCTACGGTGCGACACGGCTGCTGCCGCAGCTGCAGTACGACGCGCTGCGCGAACGGCTGCGGGATGCGCCGATCGCCCTGGTCGGCCACAGCGACTTCACCGCGTTGCAACTGGCGCTGTATGCGAAGAGCGGCCTGTGTACGTTCAGTGGGCCGCTGCTGGCGGACCTGGGGGCCGAGCCGCGCAGCGATTTCAGCTGGCGGCACTTCTGGTCCACGCTGACTTCGGCCACATCCGCAGCCACATGGTCCACCGACAGCGCGGTCGACCTCGACGTGCAGGGGCCGCTGTGGGGCGGCAATCTCGCGGTACTGTGCAGTCTGCTCGGCACGCCGTATTTTCCGCGCATCGACGGCGGCATCCTGTTCGTCGAGGACGTCGGCGAGGCGCCGTTCCGGATCGAGCGGATGCTCTATCAATTGCAGCTGTCCGGCGTGCTGGGCAGGCAGAAGGCGCTGCTGCTGGGCAGCTTCAGCCAGTGCCGCAGCGGCGCGCGCGACAACGGCTACGACCTCGCCGCGGCGTTCGCGCAGATCCGCGCGGTGGCGGGCATTGCGGTGGTCGATGGGCTGCCGCACGGCCACGCCGCCGACCAGCTCACCCTGCCGTTCGGTGCACCGGCGCGGCTGCGGGTCGCCGGTCGCGCCGTACAGCTGGAGGTCAGCGGCTACCCGCATTTATAAAATAAAACCGTGCGCGCAGCGCACGCTTTCGCCTCCTCCCCCTTGGGGGAGGATTGAGGAGGGGAGGTCAAGTTGCCGCCATGCCCCAAGAGCACCCCCACCCCAATCCTCCCTTGCAAGCAGGGGAGGGAGCAAGGCGAGCAGCTGGATCGGTAAACCCGTAAAATCACCAGCCAGCATGGGCCACTGTGTCCACCGAGGAATACGAATGAAGATCATCGAAGGCGATTTCGCCGCGCCCAAGGGCCGTTTTGCCATCGTCGCCGGCCGTTTCAACGGCTTCGTCGTGGAACCGCTGGTGGCCGGCGCGCGCGACGTGCTGGTGCGCCACGGCGTGAAGGACGACGCGATCGAACTGGTCCGCGTGCCGGGTGCGTGGGAAATCGCGCTGGTTGCGCACAAGCTGGCCCACTCCGGCCAATTCGTGGCGGTGATTGCGCTGGGTGCGGTGATCCGCGGCGCCACCCCGCACTTCGACTACGTGGCGGGCGAATGCGCCAAGGGCCTGGCGAAAGCCGCACTGGATTCCGGCGTGCCGGTGAGCTTCGGCGTGCTGACCACCGACAGCATCGAGCAGGCGATCGAGCGTGCGGGCACCAAGGCCGGCAACAAGGGCGCGGATGCGGCCATGGCTGCGCTCGAGATGGTCAACCTGTACGGGAAGCTCTGATGGCCGCACCGGCGCACGGCATCGACATGCAGGCGCGTTCGCGCGCCCGACGCCGCGCACTGCAGGCGCTGTATGCGTGGCAGATGAGCGGCAGCCACATGACCGCGGTGATCGAGCAGTTCCGGCACGAGCAGGACATGGAGGTGGCCGATCAGGACTACTTCGAGGATCTGCTGCATGGGGTCGAAAAGAACGTCGACGCGCTCGACGAAAGCCTGCGCCCGCACATCGACCGCGAGGTGGCGCAGATCGACCCGATCGAACGCGCCGCGCTGCGGCTGGCCGCCTACGAGCTGAAGTTCCGCCCCGACGTGCCGTACCGCGTGGTGATCAACGAGGCAATCGAGGTCACCAAGCGCTTCGGCGCCGACCACGGCCACAGCTACGTCAACGGCGTGCTGGACAAGCTGGCCGCCGAGCTGCGCGCGGTGGAGAAGCAAGGCTGATGTCCGCCGCGGTCGCCGGGTTCCCGTCCGTCGGGCCGGTGCCGGCGATCGAAACCGCGCGGCTCCTGCTGCGCGGCCATCGCGCCGACGATTACGCGACCTGCCAGGCGATCTGGACCGACCCGGAGGTGGTCCGCTACATCGGCGGTCGCCCGTCCACCGCCGAGGAAGTCTGGAAACGCCTGCTGCAATACCGCGGGCTCTGGAGCCTGCTCGGCTACGGTTACTGGGCGGTCGAAGAAAAGGCCAGCGGCCGCTATATCGGCGATGTCGGCTATGCCGATTTCAAGCGCGAGATCGTGCCGAGCCTGGAAGGCATGCTCGAATTCGGCTGGGTGCTGGCCACGCAGGCGCACGGCAAAGGTTACGCGAGCGAGGCCGTGGCCGCGGTCAGCGCCTGGGGCCGGGCGCATCTCGGCGACCGTCGCGAAGTGTGCATCATCGCGCCGGAGAACCTGGCCTCGATCCGGGTTGCCGAGAAGGCCGGGTTTCGTCGCTGGCGGGAAACCAGCTACCACGGCAGCCCCACCATCGTCTTCGCGCGCGAGGGCGAGGCGTCTTGACCGCGGGCGAACCCGTGCTGGAATTCCGCCTGATCGAGCGCATCCGCGAACTGACGGCGCAGCAGCGCGACGACGTGCGCCTGGGCATCGGCGACGACGCCGCGCTGCTGGCGGTGCCGACCGGCCAGGAACTGGCCGTGGCGATCGACACCCTGGTCGAGGGCGTGCACTTTCCGCGTGGCACCGCCGCGGAGGACATCGGCTGGAAGGCGCTGGCGGTGAACCTGTCCGATCTGGCGGCGATGGGCGCGAGCCCGGCGTGGGCGCTGCTGGCGCTGACCCTGCCCACGGCCGATCCGGCTTTCGTCGAAGGTTTCGCGGCGGGCTTTGCGCAGCTGGCGCGGCCGCACCGGCTGGCTCTGGTCGGTGGCGACACCACGCGCGGGCCGCTGTGCATCAGCGTCGCCGTGCACGGTTTCGTGCCGCCGGGCCAGGCGCTTACGCGCAGCGGCGCGCGCGCCGGCGATGCGCTCCTGGTCACCGGCACGCTGGGCGATGCGGCGGCTGGCCTCAATGCACTGCAGCAGCCAAAGCGCGACGACGACCCACATGCTCGGGCGCGGGACTTTCTGATCGCGCGGCTCAATCGCCCGGTGCCGCGACTCGCCGTGGGCACCGCCTTGCGCGCCCAGGCGAACGCCTGCATCGACATCTCCGACGGGCTGCTCGCCGATCTCGGGCACATCTGCCACGCCAGCGGCGTCGGCGCCGAAATCGACGCGGCACTGCTGCCGCGCTCGCCGGCTCTGCTGCAGCTATACGACGACGCTACGGCCTTGCACTTCGCGCTCAGCGGCGGCGACGATTACGAGCTGTGTTTCAGCGTGCCGGTGCACAGGCTGGCCGACGTGCAGGCTGACCTTGCCCGGCTCGGCTGCGGCGTGACCCGCATCGGCCGCATCGTCGAAGGCAGCGGCGTGCGGGTGCGCGGCCACGACGGCGCATGGCTGCCGACCGATCGCCAGGGCTGGGAGCATTTCGCGTGAGTGCGAAGAAGACGCTCAGCGCCGAACAGCGCCGCGCCCTGCTGGCCACCCCGGCCGGCTGGCTGGCCTGCGGTTTCGGATCCGGCCTCGCGCCCGTCGCGCAGGGCACCTTCGGTTCGATCGCGGCCCT
>DATKVA010000091.1:0-29896 GCA_035530315.1 Rhodanobacter sp.
CATCGCTGATGAACCACGCCAGATGGCCCTCGGGCAACCACTCCTTCAACGAAGGGGGCAGAAGGAGAAGCTGGTCCGGTTCGTAGGGGCGATAGGTCGTCGGCATGACCTCATTTTAGCGGAGAGGGTTTCTGTGGCCCACGCTCCTAGGCGTCGATGCGCATGCCGTTTTGCGCGTCGAACAGATGCAGCCGCGCCAGCGCCAGCCCCAACGCCACGGTACTGCCCGGCTCCGGCAGGGCGCGCGGGGAAACCCGCGCCACCAGCGCCTGCTCCCCAAAGCGCAGGTTCAGAAAAATCTCGTTGCCGACCGGTTCGGGCACTTCCAGCCGGGCGCTGAGGGCCGCCGGCCCGGCATCCTGCGGCTGCAGGTCCTCCGGGCGGATCCCCAACACCACGTCACGCCCGCACCACGCCCGCCACGCCGCGGCTTGCGGTGGCTCGCCCAGTTCGATGTCGCCGTGCGCCGTGGCGAATTTCCAGCCATGCTCGATCCGCAGCGTGCCATGCAGCAGATTCATCGCCGGGCTGCCGATGAAGCCGGCCACGAACAAGTTGGCCGGGCGATCGTACAGGTTCATCGGCGAGTCGATCTGCTGGATCACCCCGCCATCGAGCACCACGATGCGCTGGCCCAGCGTCATCGCCTCGATCTGGTCGTGGGTGACATAGATCATGGTGGCCTTGAGCTGGCGGTGCAGGCGCGCGATCTCCACCCGCATCGACAGCCGCAGCTTGGCATCCAGATTGGACAACGGTTCGTCCAGCAGGAACACCTTCGGATCGCGTACCAGCGCACGCCCCAGTGCCACGCGCTGGCGCTGGCCCCCGGACAGCGCGGCCGGACGCGAGGTCAGCCGCTGTTCCAGTTCCAGCGTTCTGGCCGCACGGGCGACGCGTTGCTTGATGTCCGCCGGCTTGTGGCCGCGCAAGCGCAGGCCGAAACCCAGGTTCTCCGCCACCGTCATGTGCGGGTACAGCGCGTAGTTCTGGAACACCATCGCGATGTCGCGATCCTTCGGCGCCACCTCGTTGACCACGCGGCCGTCGATGCTCAGCGTGCCGCCACTGATCGTTTCCAGCCCTGCGATCATCCGCAGCAAAGTGGTCTTGCCGCAGCCGGAGGGGCCCACCAGCACCAGCAGCTCGCCATCGGCGATGTCGAAGCTGGCTCCGGCCACGCTCACGTTGCCATTCGGATAGACCTTGCGCAGCTGAT
Source organism: Rhodanobacter sp. (assembly GCA_035530315.1). Classification (GTDB taxonomy): domain Bacteria; phylum Pseudomonadota; class Gammaproteobacteria; order Xanthomonadales; family Rhodanobacteraceae; genus Rhodanobacter. The sequence continues at coordinate 1,220 of DATKVA010000091.1, forward strand.
CCAGACTGACGGTTGCCATCGGCATCTCCGGTACGTTTGGCCAGGGCGGCCGTGTCCACCCAGGAGCCTGTCTGCACATCGGCGGAGGGTTCGGCTATTCTGCCCGTGTAATCGTTTACAGCAAGCACTTTGAATCGCAGGGAGCCCCATGACCGGCAGCAGTTACCGCTTTCCCGATGGCTTCCATTGGGGCGCCGCCACCTCGGCCTATCAGATCGAAGGCTCGCCGCTCGCCGACGGCGCCGGCCCGAGCATATGGCAACGCTTCGCCCATACGCCGGGCATGATGGCCAACGGCGATACCGGCGATGTCGCCTGCGACCACTACCGTCGCTACAAGGACGACGTGCAGTTGATGCGCGCACTGGGCCTGCAGGGATACCGTTTCAGCATCAGCTGGGCGCGCGTGCTGCCCGAGGGTACCGGCCGGGTCAATCCGAAGGGGCTGGATTTCTATTCGCGCCTGGTCGACGAGCTGCTTGAAAACGGCATCGTGCCGAACGCGACGCTGTTCCATTGGGATCTGCCGGCCGCACTCGACGACCGCGGCGGTTGGCTGAACCGCGACAGCGCGCACTGGTTCGCCGAGTACGCCGAGGTGATGTTCAAGGCACTGGACGACCGCGTGCCGCGCTGGGCCACCCTCAACGAGCCGTGGGTGGTCACCGATGGCGGCTATCTGCACGGTGCGCTGGCGCCGGGTCATCGCAACAAGTTCGAAGCGCCGATCGCCGCACACAACCTGATGCGCGCCAGCGGTGCCGGCATCCAGGCCTATCGTGCGCATGGCCGGCACGAGATCGGAGTGGTGTTCAACATCGAGCCCAAATACCCGGCCTCCGACAGCGCCGAGGATCTCGCCGCCACCCGCCGCGCGCATGCCTACATGAATCTGCAGTTTGCCGATCCGGCGCTGCTTGGCAGCTATCCGCCGGAGCTGAAGGAAATCTTCGGCGACGCGTGGCCGGATTTCCCCGCCGGCGACTTCACGCTGACCCGGCAACAGGTCGACTTCGTCGGCATCAACTACTACACCCGCGCGGTGGTCAGGCACGACCCGAACGCGTATCCGCTGAAGGCCGTGCCGGTGCGCCAGGCCAACCGGACCCACACCGAGACCGGCTGGGAAGTCTTCGAACAGGGCCTGACCGAAACGCTGATCTGGTTCAGGGGACGCTACGGCGACATCCCGCTGTACGTCACCGAAAACGGTTCGGCCTTCTATGATCCGCCGGTGACCGAAGAGACCGTGCTCAGCGATCCGTTGCGCACGAACTATCTGCGCAAGCACCTGCAGGCGCTGCACCACGCGATCGCGGCGGGGGTGAACCTGAAGGGTTATTACGCCTGGTCGCTGCTGGACAACCTGGAATGGTCGCTCGGTTTCTCCAAACGCTTCGGGCTGTACCACGTCGACTTCGCCACGCAGCAGCGCACGCCCAAGGCCAGCGCGAAACTCTACGCGCAGGTGATCGCAAGCAATGGCAGCGCACTGGACGAGTAGGCATTTCCGCAGGAGCGCACTCTGTGTGCGATTGCTTTTGTGGGCGACTGTAGGAGCGCGCTTGCGCGCGATGCTCTTCACTCTGCCGCAAGAGCATCGCGCGCTTGCGCGCTCCTACACAAAATCATGGTTGTGCGGGAGTCCGGTCAGGCACGCCCGAGCACCAGCAGATGGCGCTCGGCCGGCAATCCCGGCACCGTCAGCGCATGCACGGCGCGCACGTCGAAGCCGGCCGGAATACCCGGCAATTCGTCGTCCGGCAGCTTGCCTTTCATCGCCAGCCAGACGCCGCCCGGTGCCAGCAGATGGCCACCCCAGCCAAGCATGTCGGCGAGGCTGGCGAACGCGCGTGCGGTGATGCAATCGAACTGGCACTGCACATCCTCGACGCGCGACTGCACGGCACGCACGCCGTCGAGCTTGAGGCTACGGATCGCCTCGCGCAGGAAACGCACCTTCTTGCCGTTGGAATCGACCAGCAGGATTTCCCGCCCCGGCGCCGCGATCGCCAAAGGGATGCCCGGCAAGCCCGGACCGGTACCCAGATCGGCCAGTGTGGCGCCCTGCACAAAGGGCAGGATCGCCAGTGAATCGAGCAGGTGACGGGTGACCATTTCCGCCGCATCGCGAACCGCGGTGAGGTTGTAGGCGGCGTTCCAGCGCTCCAGCAATGCCTGGTAGTCGAGCAACCGTGGCACCGCTTCAGCCGGCAAGGTCAGGCCCAGTCCGGCGATGCCTTGTTCCAGTCGGGCCTGCAAGGCGGCACGCGCGGTCATGACGTTTCCTCTGTGGTGATCGGGATGCGGCAGTATCCGGGGCAGACGGTCACGATGCCAGCGGCATCCGGCAAAAAAGAAAACCCGCCGAAGCGGGTTGCAAGACTCTCAAATCCCCTGTGGCGCGGGCGCTCTGGGTCGCCCTGGTGCGATTCGTGACGATTCGACCCCTTGCTTCAGGTGTTGTCGAGTTCGACCCGAGTCACCATCATCCCGCGCTCACGTAGCGCGTTGTTCAAGGATAGTTTAAGGCGCCGGCCCAGATCGCGACGATTGCTGCGATCGACGTCGGATTCGCCCTGCAATGCCTCGATGGCGCCGCGCCGGATCAGCTGATCCACCTGCTCGAACACCGCATCGGCACGCTCCGGCTCCAGCACCTGCCAGTACACCGTACCGCGCATGTCACCGGCGTCCGAACCCGGGTCCTCCAGGCGCAGTGTCTGGCCGGCCAGATTGATCTTGTGTGCAACCCGATCCCGCAAAGGCAACACCAGATGAATGCCCGGCTGCAGCAGCCTTGCCATCTTGCCGTGCCGGTAAAGGCTGTACACCTGACCGACCGGCACGCGCCTGACCGCACTGGCCATCAGGACGGCGGAAAGGATCAAGGGTAATGTCAGAAGGGTCAGCATGATCGTAAATACAATGACTTGCCTATGTTTTATTCGCCTGCAGCAACAAGTAAAGGGTACAGCTACCTGAGTCCGCTAATATTAACCTGGATTTAACGACAAAATGATGTTCCGTGCAATGCGCAAGAATGCGGCAAGGCTCGCAATTCCAGCAGTTTGACCGCCAATCGCAGCAGTCTGGTTTTGTGTTCGTTGTTGCGCCGCCACAGCGTCGTCCCGTCAGCCCTGGTCGCCGTAACCCCGTGCCTGCGCCGAGTTCCGTATGGATCTTGCCACGACATGCAAAAACCTTTCCGCGCCGCAGCATATTCTTGCTTTTACCAACGCTTTACAAACCCGCATGAAAACGATTACGTTGCTGCCACATCAGGGTTTCAGAATCTCCGGTCCCTACTCCCATGTCGGCAGCCACGATCAAAGATGTAGCTCGAGAGGCCAAGGTTTCCGTGGCCTCGGTATCGCGCGCCATGAATGGCGGCAGCGGCGTGACAGCCGCGACCAGTGAGCGCATCCACGCGGCCGCCAGCCGTTTGCAATACGTCCCGCACGCGGCCGCGCGCATGTTGATCACCCGGCGCAGCAACACCATCGGCGCGTTGCTGCCCGATCTGTATGGCGAGTTCTTTTCCGAGTTGATCCGCGGCATCGATCTGGCCGCGCGCGCGCGGGGCTTCCACCTGCTGGTATCGAGCTCGCACGACGGTGCCGAGGAAGCGGCAGCCGCGGTGCGCTCGATGCAGGGGCGAGTCGACGGACTGCTGATCCTGTCGGCGCGGGTCGATGCGGCGTTTCTGCGCAGCAACCTGCCCAAGTCCTTGCCGGTCGTACTGATCAACAGCGCGGTGAAAAGTACGGCGCATACCGTACTCAACGTCGACAACTTCGCCGGCGCAAGCGCAATGGTGCAGCATCTGCTCCAGGCAGGGCACGCCAGCGTTGCCTTCATTGCCGGCCCGGAAAGCAATTTCGATGCGCAGCAGCGCGACAAGGGCTATCGCGCGGCGATGGCGAAATATGCGCCGAACGCACCGATTCGTATCGTCGTCGGCGATTTCACCGAAGAATCGGGTTACCGCGCCGGGCGCGAACTGCTGGCACAGCAGCCGCACCCGCGCGCCGTATTCGCCGCGAACGACATGATGGCGGTGGGTTGCCTGACTGCATTCAAGGAGGCGGGGCTGCGTGTCCCGCAAGACATCGCGCTGGCCGGTTTCGATGACATTCCGGTCGCACGCTATGTCACGCCGTCGCTCAGTACGGTGCGGGTACGCATCGTGGAGCTGGGCCGCATCGCGCTGGAACAGCTGGTGGCGCAACTCGACAAAGCCGATCCAGCACCGATATCCGTACAAACGCTCGGCTGCGAAATCGTCGTCCGCGAATCATGCGGCGCGAGCATCACCTAAGCGTCAACCAAAACATCCAAAACATCGCGATCGTCGATCGCATTTCAAATTCGCCGGGGAGGGTCGTCATGAAAACGTCGTTGCTGTTCAGAAAAAAACTGCTTGCAAGCCTGGTGGCTGCATCGTTCGTTGTCATCGCTAGTGCGCCAAGCATTTCGATTGCGGCGAGTTCGGATGCCACACTGCGTGGACACGCCGCCGCCAATGCCGTGGTCACCGCCAAGGAAATCGCCACCGGCGCGGTGCGCCGCACCCAAGCCGACAGTGACGGCAGCTATGCGTTGGTCGGCCTGCCGCCCGGCACCTACCAGGTGGATGCCGGTTCCGGAACGGAACACATCGTGACCCTGACCGTGGCCTCGACCGCCACGCTTGACCTGACCAAACCGGTAGCGGCCGCCAACCTCGGTGCCGTCACTGTGACCGCCACCACCCTGCAGGAGGTGAAAACATCGGAGGTGGGCACCAATGTCTCGCTGCGCCAGATCGATACCATCCCGCAGTCCTCACGCAACTTTCTGCAATTCGCCGATACCGTGCCAGGCATGGTTTTCACCCGCAGCGCCAACGGCAATACCAGCTTGCGCTCCGGTGCGCAGGCCAGCACCGCGATCAATGTCTATATCGACGGCGTGGGCCAGAAGAACTATGTCTTGCCGGGCGGCATCACCGGCCAGAATGCCAGTCAAGGCAATCCATTTCCGCAGCTGGCGATAGGCGAGTACAAGGTCATTACGTCCAACTACAAGGCGGAATACGACCAGATCTCGAGCGCTGCCGTGGTTGCCCAGACCAAGTCCGGCACCAATAAATTCCACGGCGACGTGTTCGGCGACTTCACCAATACCGTGATGCGCGCGGCGACACCATCCGAAGAAGCCAACCACAAGAAGACCCCGTCGCACGAGAAAGACTATGGCTTCGACCTCGGTGGCCCGATCATCCAGGACAAGGCGCATTTCTTCGTGGCCTACGAAGGCAAGGAATTCGACACCCCCATCACGGTGGTGCCCGGGCTGATCGGCGGTGGCTACGAAAACCAGTTGCCTGCCAGCGCACAGGCCCAGTTCGGGCCGGCAAGCCTGCCGTTCAAGGAGAACGACTGGTTCGGCAAGATCGACTACGAGCCAACCGACAAGGATCGCTTCGAACTCAGCGGCAAGTATCGGGACGAAACCCAGGTCAGCGGCGTCGGCGGCGTCACCACGCCATCGGCGGCCCTCAACACCATCAACACCGACAAGCGCTTCGACATTCGCTGGGATCACAGCGCCTACAGCTGGTTCAATCGGCTGCAGCTGACTTATGAAGATGCGTTCTACGCGCCGACCCCTGCAAATTTCGGCGCGGGCGCGAGGTATTCCCCGTCCAACAATCAGAACCAGACGATCCTGCAGACCGGCAATTCGCCGTTAGCCCAACAGAACAAGGGCCAGAAGGGTCCGTCGTTGCAGGACGACCTGACCTTCAATGACTTCGAGTGGCACGGCGACCACGTGATCAAGATGGGCATCAAATACAAAGCGGTGAAACTGACTGCACAGGACGCCGGCGACGCCAATGCGTTGTTCAGTTATGCCGTCACCCCGAATGCCGGCACGGAGGCGATTCCCTACGAGGTGCAGTTCGGTTCCCCGGCACCTGGCCAGAGTCCGGTCGCCACCAGTTCGGACAAGCAGTTCGGTACCTATATCCAGGACGACTGGGCAATCAACGACAAACTGACCTTGAACCTGGGCATCCGCTGGGACTATGAGGAAACCCCGTCGTATCTCAACTTCGTCACCCCGGCCAACGTCATCGCGGCATTCAACAGCCAGGATCCGAACGCACCCGCGGGGCAAACCTACGCCCAGTCACTGGCGAAAGGGGGCGTGAATGTAAACGATTACATAAGCACCGGCAACAACCGCAGCGCACCGAAGAACAACTTCGCGCCACGCTTCGGCTTCTCCTACGACATCAACGGCGACGAGGATCACGTGATCTTCGGGGGCATCGGGCGCTCCTATGACCGCAACCTGTACGAGGCGCTGCAGGTCGAACAGACCAAGTCGGCACTGTCTCAGCCGACAATTCAGTTCAATACGCCGCTGAAGCCGTGCACGGTCGGCATCAACTCCTGCTATGCGTGGGATCCGGCCTACCTTGACATCAGCAACCTGCAGGCGCTGGTGGCCGGCACCAATACCGGCAAGGAAGTCGACCTGGTCAACAACAACATCAAGACACCGTACTCCGACCAATTCAGCATCGGCATGCGCAACAGGGTTGGGGAGTGGAACACCAGCGCCACCATCGCGCGCATCAACAGCTACAACGGCCTGGTCTATACCCTCGGCAACCGCTACCCGGACGGCAGTTTCTGGAAGAACGGCAGCCAGCCTTGGGGTAACGGCGTGCCCGGCTTCGGCAGCCTGATCATCGGCAACAACGGACTGGAAACGCGTACCACCCAGGTGCTGCTGTCCGCCGAAAAGCCGTATACCGAGGAGTCGCATTGGGGCGCGACGATCGCCTACACCTACACGCACTCGAGCCAGAACAACGACAACAACGATCCCACCGACCAGTACGCGTTCGACGAAGAGACGATCGGTGCCTATCCGTTCACCGGCGCAGCCGTTGCAAAGCACCGTCTGGTGGTCACCGGCAACCTCGACGGTCCGTGGGGTTTCGTCTTCGGCGGCAAGCTGACGCTTTCCACGCCGGTTCCGGACCTCAACCTGGCCTGCATCGGCGCCAACACGCCCAGTGGCTGTCTGCCGGTCTCCATCGCACCGCCCGGCAACGGCCGCTTCCTGATCGGCGGCAAGATCTTTGGCTATCGCGACATCGATTTTCAGGCCACCAAGAACTTCAAGGTCTACGGAAGCGGAGGCCTCAACGCCTATGTGCGGATCGACCTGATCAATGCGTTCAATTGGAACAACTCCGTGGGCTATCTCGAAAATTGGGGCTCCAACGGTGTGCTGAACAAGACTCCAGTCACCTATAACCCCACCGGCGACATCACCGGTTATCCGCGTACGCTGAGGGTCTCGGTGGGCATGAACTTCTAGGAGCCTGCCGGGCCGTTGGTGGTCGAAGCGAGACTTCGGCTGTGCAAGGACAGAGCTCGACGCTTCACCGACCCATGGTGGTTCCATGGGCCGGGGAGCGATGGGTAATGAAGCGCACAGCCGGATTCGCAGCCCGGCCAACCAGGGTCCTACCGCCTCCCTGGCTCGCACTTGCTCGCCGACAGCGGCAACGATATACAGGCTTCACGCAAAGCCCGCGCCCTGCGGGCTTTGCTTTTCCGAGTAACAGGTTCCTTGCAGAAGCGGGTTTCCCATGACTGATTCGCGCATCAAGAACATCGTCATCGTCGGCGGCGGCACGGCGGGCTGGATGGCCGCGGCGGCGTTTGCCAAGGTGCTCGGCGCGGACTACGCGATCCGGCTGGTCGAGTCGGAGGAAATCGGCACCGTCGGGGTCGGCGAGGCCACCGTGCCGCACCTGAAGCTGTTCAACAACCTGCTGGAAATCGACGAGATCGAATTCGTCAAGCAAGTGCAGGGCACGTTCAAGCTCGGCATCCAGTTCAACGACTGGGGCCGCCCGGGCGATTCGTACATTCACGGCTTCGGCACGATCGGTCACGATGTCAGCCTGCTGCCGTTCCACCAGTTCTGGATCAAGGCAGAGCAGCTGGGTTTCGCTGCCGACATCGGAGCCTACTCGCTGAACACGTTGGCCGCGCAACGCGGCAAGTTCATGGCCTCGGCGACCGATGTCCCGGCCACCTCGCCGCTGGCGAGCATCGCCTATGCCTACCATTTCGACGCCGGGCGATACGCCCAATATCTGCGCGGCTATGCGGAAAAGCGCGGCGTGACGCGCACCGAAGGCAAGATCGCGCAAACCGCGTTGCGCGCGCACGACGGTTTCGTCGAGGCGGTGATCCTGGAAAGCGGCGAAAGGATCGAAGGCGACCTGTTCATCGACTGCTCCGGCTTCCGCGGCCTGCTGATCGAGCAGGCGCTGCATACCGGCTACGACGATTTCACGCACTGGTTGCCGTGCGATCGCGCGCTGGTCGTACCCTGCGAAAAGGTCGGTCCGCCCACGCCGTACACCCGCGCCACCGCCCGCTCCGCCGGCTGGCAGTGGCGCATCCCGTTGCAGCACCGCACTGGCAACGGCTACGTGTATTCCAGCGCGCATATCAGCGATGACGAGGCGGCGGCGACGCTGCTGAAGCATCTGGACGGCCACGCGCTGGGCGATCCGCGTCTGTTGCGTTTCACCACCGGCATGCGCAAGAAATTCTGGAACCGCAACGTGGTCGCGCTGGGCCTGGCCAGCGGCTTCATGGAACCGCTCGAATCGACCAGCATCTATCTGATCCAGTCGGGCATCGCCAGGTTGCTCACTCTGTTTCCGCAACGCGATTTCAGCACGGTATTGATCGACCGCTACAACGCGCAGTCGACTTTCGAATTCGAGCGCATTCGCGATTTCCTGATCCTGCATTATCACGCGACCCAGCGCGACGACACGCCGTTCTGGAACTATTGCCGCACGATGCCGATCCCGGAGCAGCTTGAGGACAATATCCGCCTGTTCCAGGACAGCGGTCGCTTCTTCCGCAATGCCGAGGAGATGTTCGCGGCCACAAGCTGGGTACAGGTGATGATCGGTCAAGGCATCATGCCGCGTGCGTACCATCCACTGGTCGATCAAATGCCGGATCGGGACCTGTACCAATTCGTTACCGGTGTCGGCAAGGTGGTGGCAAGCTGTGTCGATGCGATGCCGCCGCATCAGGCGTTCATCGATCGCCACTGCGCCATTGCCGAGACGTGATCCCGGATCGCGATCCGGATGCATGCCAACATGCCTCTGCACCTGGCCACCGGGCGATCGCATTGCCTTCAAACCCCAACAGACCGAACGCTTCGACGATGACCAGCCGCCATTTCCGAACCCTGACTGCCTGTCTGTGCATTGCGCTGCTGATTTGCGGCACGAGCTGGCCCTCGCCGGCAGCGGCGAGGCCGTTGCCCAGCGGTTACGCCACACTGCCCAGACAGCAGCAGGCCATGCTCGACGACCTGGAGCAGCGTACCTTCCGCTGGTTCTGGGACAGCGCCGATCCGAAAACCGGCCTGGTGCCCGATCACTATCCCGGCCCATCGTTCTCCAGCATCGCTGCCGTGGGCTTCGGCCTCACCGCCTACGGTGTCGGCGTCGAACGCGGCTACATCACGCGCGAGCAGGCGATCGGGCGCACCCTGGCCACCCTGCGCTTCTTCCACGATGCGCCGCAGAACGACAGCGAGGACGATGCCAGTGGCTACCACGGCTTCTTCTACCATTTCCTCGACATGCACACCGGCAAGCGCGAGGGACACTGGACCGAACTGTCCAGCGTGGACACCACGCTGCTGCTCGGTGGCGTGCTGTTCGCCGAGTCCTACTACGACCGCGACACGCCGCAGGAAAGGGAGATCCGCCGGCTCGCCGACGCGATCTACCGCCGGGTCGACTGGCCCTGGATGCAGCCGCACAAACCGCTGATCAGCATGGGCTGGACGCCCGGCGGCAAGTTCATCCCGGCCGACTGGAAGGGCTACGACGAGGGCATGCTGATCTACGTGCTGGCGCTGGGCTCGCCGACCCATCCCGTGAGTGCCGATGCGTGGAAGGCGTGGACCGCCACCAATGACCGCAGCTGGGGCACGTTCGAGGGCCGGACCTTTCTCAACTTCGCGCCGCTGTTCGGTCACCAGTACAGCCAGACGTGGATCGATTTCCGCGGCATCCGCGATGCCTGGAGTCGTGCGCACAACCTCGACTATTTCGAGAACAGCCGGCGCGCCACCTGCAGCCAGCGCGACTATGCGATCGCCAACCCCGGTCACTGGACCGGCTACGGCAAGGACATCTGGGGCCTGACTGCCAGCAACGGCCCCGGCAACTTTGTGGTGAACAGTAGCGCCGGCGAGCGCAAGTTCTATGGCTACACGGCGCGCGGCGCCGGCCTCGACCATATCGTCGACGACGGCACCATCGCCCCCACCGCGGCCGGTGGCTCGATCGCGTTCGCACCGAAGATCGTGGTGCCCGCGTTGATGGCGATGAAACGCCGTTACGGCCAGTGGATCTACGACCGCTACGGTTTCGTCGATGCGTTCGACCCCAGCTTCCACCTGAAGACTCCCCTGCGCACCGGCAGACTGGTGCCGGGCGTGGGCTGGGTCGATACCGAGCAGCTCGGCATCGACCAGGGACCGATCCTGCTGATGATCGAGAACTGGCGCAGCGATTTCGTCTGGAAGGTGATGAAAAGGAACCCGTACATCCGCAAGGGACTCCAGCGCGCCGGGTTCACCGGCGGCTGGCTGGCCCGGCCCGTGCCGGTGCCATGAAGCGCCGCCGGCCGCCAGCGTGTACGCCATCGCGGCCGCACCGCTGGTGGCTGGTGCTGCTGCTGGCCGGCACATGCGGCGCGCTGTCCGCCTGCAGCCATCGGGCCCCGGATACGCACACACTCACGTTCTGGGCGATGGGCAACGAAGGCGAGGCGGTGGCGCAACTGATACCCGGGTTCGAGCACGCCCATCCGGGCATCCACGTGACACTGCAGCAGCTGCCGTGGAACGAAGCCCACCAGAAACTGCTCACTGCCTACGCTGGCGACACCACGCCGGACATCGCCCAGCTGGGCAATACCTGGATCGCCGAACTGGCCGCGCTGCACGCGCTGCAGCCGCTGCAACCGTACGTCGCGCACTCCCGCGTGGTGCAACCGGACGATTACTTCACCGGCATCTGGGCCACCAACAGGATCGACGGTGTCCTGTACGGGGTACCGTGGTACGTCGATACCCGCCTGCTGTTCTACCGCACGGATCTGCTCAAGGCGGCCGGCTTCGATGCGCCACCGCGCAGCTGGGCCGAGTGGTCACGGCAGATGGCCGCACTGAAGGCTCGCGACACGCCGGGCCATTACCCGATGCTGCTGCCGACCAACGAATTCGAACAGCTGCTCTCGCTCGCGCTGCAGCAGGATGCGCCATTGCTGCGCGACGGCGGACGCTACGGCAATTTCGAGAGCCCCGGTTTCAAGCGTGCGCTGGCCTTCTACGTCGGCATATTCCGGCAACATGAGGCACCGCTGCTGTCCGACACCGAGGTGGCCAACCCGTGGCTCGAGGTCGGTCGAGGCGTGTATGCGTTCTACCTGTCCGGTCCATGGAACATCGGCGAGTTTCGCCGGCGTCTGCCGGCCGCGCAGCAGGGCGACTGGTCGACCGCTCCGTTGCCCGGTCCGGACGGTCCCGGCGCCGGCATTGCCAGCGGCTCCAGCCTGGTGATCTTCCGCCGTTCGCGGCATCAGGCGCAGGCGTGGCAGTTGATCGAGTACCTGTCGCAGCCGGCGGTGCAGCGCAAGTTCTACGAACTGGTCGGCGACATGCCGCCACGGCGCTCGTCGTGGCGCAACGGCACGCTGCGCAGCGACCCCGATGTACAGGCGTTCCGCGAACAACTGGAGCGGGTCAAGCCGACGCCGGCGGTACCCGAATGGGAACGCATCGTCACCGGGATGCAGCTGGTCGCCGCCCGCGCCGCGCATGGCGAATTGACGGTGGACCAGGCCGCGGCCGAGATCGACCGGCGGGCCGATGCGATCCTCGCGAAGCGCCGCTGGATGCTCGACCACCACCGCAGTCCGCAGCCTTGAACCGGCAGCGAACCGCGTGGCTGTTTCTCGCCCCGGCACTGCTGGTGCTGGGGGTGTTCTTCATCCTGCCGGTGATTGCCGCGCTGGGCCTGAGCCTTACCGACTACGATCTGTATGCGCTGGCGGATATCCACAACCTGCGCTTCGTCGGCCTGCACAACTACTGGGCGCTGCTGCACCGGCCATTGTTCTGGTCGGCGCTGGGCAACACGTTCTACTTCGTGGCGGTGGGCGTGCCGTTGTCGATCGGCGCGTCGCTGGTCGCCGCGCTGCTGCTCAACTCGCCGCTGGCGCGGATCAGGCCGTTTTTCCGTACCGTGCTGTTCGCTCCGGTGGTGACCACGGTGGTGGCGGTGGCGGTGGTCTGGCGTTACCTGTTCAACACCCGGTACGGCCTGGTCAATGACGGACTCGCGGAAATCGGCATCCATCCGATCGACTGGCTCGGCGATCCGCACTGGGCGATGCCGACCATCATCGCGTTCGCGGTGTGGAAGAACTTCGGCTACAACATGATCATCATCATGGCCGGGCTGCAGGCGATCCCGCTCGACCTGTACGAGGCCGCGCGCATCGATGGCGCCTCGGCGCCGCGACAGTTCTGGCATATCACACTGCCGCTGCTCAGGCCCACCATGATGCTGGTCGTGATCCTGACCGTAGCCGGTTATTTCCAGCTGTTTGCCGAACCCTACGTGATGACCGAGGGCGGCCCGCTGCAAAGCACGGTCAGCGTGCTCTACCTGATGTACGAGGACGGCTTCAAATGGTGGAACCTCGGCACCGCCTCGGCCGTGGCGTTCATGCTGTTCCTGATCATCTTCGCGGTGACCACGCTGCTGCTGCGGCTGGCACGGCGCGGGGAGCATCCCGCAGACGAGCGGACATGAATCCACGGCTGGCCAAGGTACTGGTCAATGGTTCGCTGTGCGGTCTGGCGACAGCCGCGCTGCTGCCGCTGCTGTGGATGCTGTCGGTGTCGTTCATGGCGCCGGGCGAAGCCAGCTCGTTGCCGCCGCCGCTGCTGCCCGCGCATGCCACGTTGCATAACTATCGCGAGCTGTTCGCGCATGCCGGCATGGGACGCTACCTGCTCAACAGCCTGCTGATTTCCAGCGCGATTACCGCGCTGGCGCTGGCCAGCAACCTGATGGCCGGCTATGCGTTCGCCAAGCTGCGTTTCGCCGGCCGCGAGCGGCTGTTCCAGGCCTTGATCGGGGCGCTGGTGATCCCGGCGCAGGTGGCGATGCTGCCGCTGTTCCTGCTGCTGAAGACGATCGGCCTGGTGAACAGCTACGCCGGCGTGATCGTGCCGGGCATGGCCACCATCTTCGGCATCTATCTGGTGCGCCAGTACGCCCGCAGTGTGCCGGACGAATTGCTGGAGGCGGCGCGCATCGACGGCGCCAGCGAGCTGCGCATCTTCGGGCAGATCGTGTTGCCGCTGCTGAAGCCGATCATGGTGACGCTGGCGATCTTCACCTTTCTCGCCGCATGGAACGACTTCATGTGGCCGCTGATCGTGCTGACCGGACAGGAGCACTACACGCTGCCGCTGGCGCTGGCCTCGCTGGCGCGCGATCACGTGCAGGACAGCGAGCTGATGATGGCCGGCTCGGTGGTCACCGTGCTGCCGGTGCTGCTGCTGTTCCTGGCGTTGCAGCGGTATTACCTGCAAGGGCTGCTGCTGGGTAGCGTGAAAGGTTGAGCGAACGAAAGACGAAGGAGGCGGGCAGGGCATGGTGATCGTGGTGATGGGCGTTTCCGGCAGCGGCAAGAGCAGCCTTGCCGCGGCGCTGGCCGAGGCCGAAGGCTGGGACTTTCAGGAGGGCGACGAGCTGCACCCGCCGGCCAACATCGACAAGATGCGCGCCGGCAGCGCGCTCACCGACGCCGACAGGGAGCCCTGGCTGGATCGTGTGGCGGACTGGATCGGAGATGAACTCAGGCAGCAACGCGACGGGGTGATTTCCTGTTCGGCGCTGAGGCGCCGCTACCGCGAGCGGCTGCGTCAGACCGGAAGCAACGTGCGCTTCGTCTACATCCGCGTCCCGCGCGATGAATTGCTGCGGCGCCTGCAGCAGCGCGACCACTTCATGCCGGCCGCACTGCTGGACAGCCAGCTGCACACGCTGGAAGAACCCGTCGACGAATGCGACGTGCTGACCGTGACGGGTGAAGGCGGGCTGCAGGAAATCCTGGGAGCCTGTCGGACTTTACTCGGCCGGGCCGCGCCGCACTGACGCACACTTCCCGCCGACGGGCGGCGGCAGGGATCAGAACTTGCCGGCGCGGAAGTCGGCGATCGCGTCGTGGATCTCTCCAGGTGTGTTCATCACGAACGGGCCATAGCGGGTCACCGGCTCCTCCAGCGGCCGGCCGGCAACCATCAGCAGGCGCACCGGTTGCTCGCCGCCGGCCAGCTGCAACCGCCCACGCTCGGACAACACGCCGAGCTCGCCGCGCCCGAGCTTTTCTCCGCCGACCAGCGCCGACTCGCCCTCGAACACATAGGCAAAGCCGTGATGCCCGTCGGGCAGATCCAGTGTCAGCGCGGCGCCTGGCTGCAGGCCGATGTCCAGGTAAAGCGGCGCGGTAACGATGCCTTCGACCGGCCCGGTCGCTCCGGCCAGCTCGCCGGCAATCAGCTTGACCTCGACCCCCGCGGCCGGGTGCACCACGGGAATCCGCTGCGACGCGATGTCCTGGTAGCGCGGCGCGGTCATCTTGTCCTTCGCCGGCAGGTTCACCCACAACTGGAAGCCCCACATCAGGCCGTTTTCCTGCTGTGGCATCTCCGAATGCAGGATGCCGCGGCCGGCGGTCATCCACTGCACGCTGCCGGGACCGAGATCGCCATGGTTGCCGTGGTTGTCCTGATGCTGCATGTGGCCGGCCAGCATGTAGGTGACGGTTTCGAAGCCGCGGTGCGGATGCTCCGGGAAACCGGCAATGTAGTCGCCGGCCTGGTCGGAACGGAACTCGTCCAGCAGCAGGAACGGATCGAGCATGTCCAGCTCGGGCTGGCCGATGACGCGCTTGAGCTTGACGCCGGCACCGTCGGAGGTGTCGACGCCGCGGACACGGCGGGTGATGTGACGATCGCTCATGGGCTGGCTCCGGCAAAGGGATGGATGGCTGCCAAGATGGCCCCGGGGAACGATCGGGCCAAGTGCCGCCACGCGAACGGATTGTTGCACCGATGCCATCAGTTTGGCCGCGCGGGTCGTCTGCGGTGCGTTCAATCGAGCCAACGGAAGGCGCGGGCCAGTTCGGCTGCGGCATGGTCCAGGTAACAGCGGCCGTGGGCCAGGATCACCCGCTGCGGCTGCCACGCCAGGATCCGCGCCAGTCCGGCGCGCGCGGCGGACTTGTGGCCGAGATAGGTCAGGCGCAGGTCCAGCGGAGCCTTGCCGTCCGGATCGAGTACCCCGCCCAGGCGCGCCATCCAGCGCATCGACGCGGGCAGTTTCGATGCTTCGAAGTTCTCGATTAGGTCGGCCACGATCAAGGTCGCGCTGGGGCGATGCAGGAACACGATTTCCTGCAAGACGCGGCTGCCGCGAAAGCGCAGCTGATCGAGCGTGTCGGCCCAATCCGGCGGGGGCGAGTCGTCGAGGTCGGCGTCGAAGTGCACGTCGATGTGCTGACTGGCCGCACGCTCGTGCACTCCGGGCGAGGCCCAGGCGATCGCCTCCGGATAGCGCCGCTTCCACGCCGCCATATGCGCGTAGTGCAGCAGGTTCGGCGACACCAGATGGCGCACCGGACCGAGGGCGTCGATTGCCGCGAACAACGCCTCGTCCGGCGCGATCGGCGAATGGCACCACAGCCCGCCATCGGCCAGCCGCACCAGGGTCATGCGGGTGGGAAACGGCATGTGCATGCCGAGCGCCGCCATCTGCACGATCGGGCCATCGACGACCCAGATGCCGGCGGCGATCGGCTTGAGCGTGTTCAGTGGCGTGTACAGGCCCATCCCGGACATGGCGGCTTCCTGGAATGCCGCAGCGCCCCCTTTGGGGCCGCCACGGTGATCGTTCAATGCACCCAGTGGCCGCTGCGCTGGCGTGGCGGCGTGGTGGCGTCATCGGCATGGTCGGGAAGCTTCAGCAGCATCGCCTCCACTTCCGCCTCGGTCGCGGGCTTGGTTTGCCAGTAATGGCTGACCGCGCCAAGCACGGCCGGCACCCGTGCCAGGCACTCGTCGTATTCGTCGTCGCTGAGTTTCTCGAACTCGGTCTCGGCGCTCAGTATCCCTTCGTCCACCGCCAGCGCCATCACCGGGCCAAGAAGCTCCATCAATTGGGGATCTTCCGCCAGCCGGCTTTCCCACAGGTTGGCACGCAGATCGATGCCGCGACTGAATCCTTCGCACCAACCGGCAGCCGACAGCATCAGGCCGGTTTCCAACTCGACCTCGCCGAGAATCGGCTCATAGGCGTCGACGTCCAGCTCGGCGGGGATCGAATCGTTGAGCTTGGCCAGCAAGGCAAGCACGCGATTGCCTTCGTTCTCGTCGGCAAACGGCTCGTGCAGCACTTCGGGCAACCATTCCTCCGGCAGCACCGGCATCGGCCCGACCGCCAACGCGCTGAGCAGACCGTGCACGCCATCGAGCAGCAGATCGCCCTCGCCGGTGTGCGCGCGCAGGTAGCGATCCAGTTCTTCCAGTTCGTTGTCGTCCAGCGAGCTGGGCCATTCGGTTTTTGCGGTCATTTGAGAGCCTGCTCATGATCTCCACGTAGCCCGCGCCGGGAGCTGTTTGCGCGCAGGTCAAGGAAGAGTGAGGGAGTGTATGTCGATGCACGACTGAGTGATGACGCAGGCATGCGGGCAAACAGACCCGGCCCGCAGGGTTGCCGTTGAGTGGCCGCCATGCGGCAGCGCGCGGCTTGACCTGACGGCCAGTCGGGCGCTGCGCCGCGCACTGCCGCATGGCGGCCACTCAACGGTAACGCGAGCTGCGTGGAGATCATGAGCAGGCTCTCATATCCAGTTCCAGCGTTACCGGCGTGTGGTCGGAAGGGCGCTCCCAACCACGCGGTGCTCGGTCGATCGCCGCCGCCGTGGCGGTGGATTTCAATGCCTCGCTGACCAGGATAAGGTCGATGCGCAGGCCCATGTTGCGACGAAATGCAGCTTGCCGATAGTCCCACCAGCTGTAATGTTCGGCACCCTGCTCGAACAGCCGAAAACTGTCGTGCAGGCCCAGCTCAGTGATCGCCTTGAGACCGGCGCGCTCCGGCGGCGAGCACAGGATATCCTCGCCCCAGGCGACCGGATCGTACACGTCACGGTCGTCCGGGCAGATGTTGAAGTCGCCCAGCACCACCAGCCTGGGGTGTCGTTCCAGTTCGCCCGCCAGAAACTCGCGCACGCGCGCCAGCCACTCCAGCTTGTAGGCGTATTTTTCGTCGCCGACCGCCTTGCCGTTGACCACATACAGATTCACCACGCGCAAAGCCTGCCCCGGATTCGATCCGGGGGCGTCGATGGTGGCCGCGAGGATGCGCCGCTGCGGATCGTCCAGCCCGGGGATGTCGGAGAGGATGTCACGCGGCTCCTGGCGGGCCAGAATCGCCACGCCGTTGTAGGTCTTCTGGCCCGAATACACCGCGCGATAACCCGCCGCCGCCAGCTCATCGACCGGAAACTTCGCGTCTTCCAGCTTGGTTTCCTGCAGCGCCACGATGTCCGGCTGCGCGTCGGCCAGCCACTGGGACAGGTGCGGCAGGCGTACCTTCAGTGAATTCACGTTCCATGAAGCGATTTTCATTGCGACATTGTAAAGGATGTGCCTTCCGGGGCCGTACCCGTTGCCCTCGCTCAACCGACGGTCGATCCGCAGGGCATTCCGGATGGTGATCGGCGGGCATACCGAAAAATACCGGAACGCCGCTGCCATGCGGCCCGCGGCCTGAATGGCGCGGCCGAAACACGTGCCGTGATGATGGCTTGGGCCACCGCCCGAAATAATATTGCCCGCGGTCCCGCATTACAGTGTATGCTGATGAAGCAAGATCCCGTGGCAACTCGGTGTTCCTGCTTCTTCTGCGGTAACGTGCACTTCGCTCCGAGCCGCAAATCATCAATAAGCTTCAAAGGTATGTTTCATGTCGGATCGTCAGAGCGGTACAGTCAAGTGGTTCAACGACGCCAAAGGTTTTGGCTTCATCACCCCGGAAAGCGGTGACGACCTGTTCGTGCATTTCCGCGCGATCCAGGGCACGGGCTTCAAGTCCCTGCAGGAAGGCCAGCGCGTCACGTTCGTCGTCACCAAGGGCCAGAAGGGCCTGCAGGCTGAGGAAGTCCAGGTCGCCTGAGTCCGCCCGGACTTGAGTTGATCTGAAAAAGCCCGCTTCGGCGGGCTTTTTTTCGTCATGTGGAAAGTATTGTGCCGTACACGACTTGCCGGGCGGCCGGCATACCGCAATCATCTCCCCAATGATGCTTCCCCGGAAACACCGTCATGACGGAAAAACTCGACCTCAGCGCGCTGCGCAACGCCCTGACATCGCTGGAAGAGAGCATCGCGATCGTCGAGCAGACCAGCTGGTTCGCCCAGCAGCAGCCGGCGCTGCAGAACACGATCGTCGCCGGCGTCATCCAGAACTTCGAGTTCGTCTACGAGCTCGGCATCAAGATGATTCGCCGTCAGCTGGAACTGGAAGCCGCGAGCCCTGCCGAAGTGGACGAAAGCAGTTTCCGCGACCTGATCCGCGCAGCTGGCGAGAAAGGCCTGGTCGCCGACGTCGAGGCATGGTTCGGCTATCGGCGCATGCGCAACATCACCGCGCACACCTACGACCACGCCAAGGCGCGACAGGTCTATGAAGGCAGCCTCGCCTTCGTGAAAGATGCACGCGCGTTGTTGAGCGCGCTCGAGTCGCGGCATGGCTGAACCGAAGCTCGACATGCAGCCGCAACACTGGGCCATCGTGCGCAACATCCTGCAGCAACACGCCGTCGGCTATGAAGTATGGGCATTCGGCTCGCGTGCGAAAGGCACCGCCAAGCCTTATTCCGATCTCGATCTGGCGATCATCACCAGCGAACCGCTGAGCTTCAGGCAGGGCGCCGCATTGGCCGATGCCTTCGCCGATTCGGAATTGCCGTGGCGGGTGGATATCGTGGATTGGGCAACCACCGATCCGGCCTTTCGGCGGATCATCGAGCAGGATCGGCTGGTGGTGCAACGAGCGAACGCCTGAACAGGTTTTCGTTCGCCCCTCCGGCGGCTCTCGACAAACCATCAAACCAGCCCGTGGCTGCGCAGCAACGCCTCGGGCGCAGGCTTGCGGCCACGGAACGCAATGAAGCTCTCCAGCGCAGGGCGACTGGCGCCGACCGCCAGCACTTCGCGGCGGAAACGCTCGCCAGTGGCGCGGTCGATCACGCTTCCCTTTTCCGCGGCCCGCTCCTCGAACTCGCCGAACGCATCGGCGGACAGCAGCTCCGCCCACAGGTAGCTGTAGTAACCGGCCGCATAGCCGCCAGCGAAGACGTGGCTGAAGCCATGCGGAAAACGCTGCCAGGCCGGCGGATGCATGACCGCGACCTGCTTGCGCACCTCGCCCAGCACGGCCAGCGGGCGGGCGCCTTGGGCGGGGTCGTATTCCAGGTGCAACAGGAAATCGAACAGCGCGAACTCCAGTTGCCGCACCAGGAACAGGCCGGCGTGGAAATGCCGCGCGGCCAGCATGCGCTGGAAAAGCTCGTCCGGCAGCTTCTCGCCGGTCTGGTAATGGCGCGCGAACAGATCCAGCGCTTCGCGATTCCAGCCGAAGTTCTCCATGAACTGGCTGGGCAGTTCCACCGCATCCCACTCGACGCCGTCGATGCCGCCGATCGAGGGCAGCGCCATTTCCGTCAGCAGGTGGTGCAGGCCGTGGCCGAATTCGTGGAACAGGGTGAGCACGTCGTCATGCGTGAGCAGCGCCGGCTTGCCTTCGGTCGGCGGCGCGAAATTGCAGGTGAGGAAAGCCACCGGCAACTGCAGCTGCGCGCCGTCGTCGAAGCGGGCGCGGCAGACGTCCATCCAGGCGCCGCCGCGTTTGCCGTTGCGCGCGTACAGATCGACATAGGCGCCGGCGAACACGCGGCCATCGGCATCGCGCACGTCGTAATAGCGCACGTCCGGATGCCACACATCGACACCCTCGCGCGGGGTGAGGGCGATGCCGTAGAGTCGGCCGGCGAGACCGAACAAGCCGTCGACCACCGCCGGCAGCGGGAAGTACGGCTTGAGCTGTTCCTCGTCCAGCGCGTACTGCTGCTGGCGCAGTTTTTCGGACGCGTAGCCGACGTCCCAGGACTCGAGGTTGTCGAGCTTGAGCTCGGTGCGGGCAAACTCGCGCAACGTGCCCAGTTCCTGCTGGGCGACCGGTTTGGCGCGAGCAGCCAGATCGTGCAGAAACTCCATCACCTCGGTCGGCGAACCGGCCATCTTTGTCGCCAGCGATTCCTCGGCCGCGTTGGCGAAGCCGAGCAGCCGCGCGGCTTCGTGGCGCAGCGCCATGATCTTCTCGATGCGCGCGGAGTTGTCGAACTTGCCCGCATCCGGGCCCTGGTCGGAGGCACGGGTCTGATACGCCCAGTACACCCGCTCGCGCAGGCCGCGGTTGTCGGCGTAGTTGAGCACGGCCTGCACGCTGGGCTGCTTCAGCGTGACCAGATAGCCGTCCAGTTCCTGGTCCACGGCATACTGGCGCAGCACCGCGCGGCCGGACTCGGGAATGCCGGCCAGGTCGCGCTCGTCGGTGACGTGCTCGTGCCATGCCTCGCTGGCGTCGAGCACGGCATTGGAGAATTCGGTGGAAAGTCGCGAGAGCTCCACCCCGATCTCGCGAAAGCGCGTGCGTGCCGGCTCCTCAAGCGCCACGCCGGAAAGCTTGAAATCACGCAGCGCATGCTCGACCAGCGCCCGCTCGGGGCGCGGCAACGGCGCAAAATCCGGCGCATCGGCCACTGCCTGCACGGCGGCGTACAGCGCGCGGTTCTGGCCCAGTTCGATCGCGTGCTCGGTGAGCGCCTCCTCGGCCGGGCCGTACACCGCGCGCAATGCCTCGTTGTCGGCCACCGAGTGCAGATGGCTCACCGGCGCCCACGCACGGGCCAGCCGCTGTTCCAGCCGCTCCTGGGTCAGCATCACGGTGGCGAAATCGCGCGGCGCCGCGGGCGCGGTGAGCGCGTCGATGGCGTCGCGGTAATCGGCCAGCAGCACATCGATCGCTGGCGCCACCTGTTCGGGGCGGATCCGGGAAAACGCCGGCAGGACATCGTCGGCCAGCAGCGGGTTGTCGTGGTTCATGGAATCTCCTTGAGGCTGCCAGCGTGGCGACGCGGGCGGCCGAAATCAAGCATGATGCGCGGATGAATCACTTGCGCAGCTACAAGGGCGTGCGGCCCACCCTCGGCGAACGCGTCTATGTGGACCCGGCCGCCACCGTCATTGGCGATGTGGCGCTCGGCGACGACGCCTCGATCTGGCCCGGCGTGGTGCTGCGCGGCGACGTGCACCGCATTCGCATCGGCGCGCGCAGCAACATCCAGGACGGCAGCATTGTGCATGTCACCCATGACGGTCCGTATTCGCCCGGCGGCTTTCCCTGCCTGATCGGTGTCGGCGTGACGGTCGGCCACGGCGCCGTGGTGCACGCCTGCACCATCGAGGACTACTGCCTGATCGGCATGCATGCCACCTTGCTCGACGGCGCGGTGATCCGGAAATATGGCTTCGTCGGGGCGGGCAGCGTGATCGCGCCCGGCAAGGTGGTCGGCGAACGCGAGCTGTGGCTGGGCAACCCGGCGAAGTTCGTGCGCCTGCTCAGCGATCGCCAGATCGAGCAGTTGCATTACTCCGCCGATCAATACGTGCGGCTGAAGGACGAATACCTCCTTGAAGCAGGAGTGAGTGGGGAGCAAAAGTGAAGTGGGAACCGTGTAACGGCATTGCCCGCCTCGGCTCGCTTCTCACTCCTGCCCACTCACTCCTGCTTCAAGGCAGGTCGGTACGCGGTCAATTTTCGCCAGCCGCGGCAGCCGTCAGACGCTCCCGGATCTGCTGGGCCTCGGCTTCGTGCTTCCTGATCAGCAGCGTGCGCTGGGCATCGAGGTAGGAGCCCAACAGCGCCAGCTTGTAATTGTTCTTGTTCTGATCGTGGTTGACGTCGTAATCGCGCAGCAGGCGCAATTCGCGCTGCGCCTCGTCCAGGTGGCCCTCGCCGATCTCGCGTTCCACCTCATCGCAGGCCGGCATGAATGCTTCGTGCAGGCGCGCCATGGCCAGCTTGTTGCCGGGGTCCAGCGGCAATACGCTGAGGTAGAACTCGTAGACGTTGCTGCCAATCGGCGCCACCAGCCGGTGCTCGTGGAAGGCACTGTCGGCCAGGCCGAGCAGCACGGTGACACCGTTGCTGTCATTGGCCGCCGCGTGCGCTGCCGCAGCCTGCGCCGACACGTGGCTGTACCAGAGCGTGCCCATGGCCAGCGCTACCATTACCGGCAATCCGTACAGAAGCACCCCGCGCCGGCCGGGTGCGGTGGAGAGGAAAGGAGACATGGCACCTGCTTGAGTCTGGATGAGGCCTCATGCAGCCCGTATCGGGCGCTGCGGCAATGCCGGTACGGTAGTCACGCTTGATGGCAGTTTGATGAAGATGCCCCGCGTGCCGCACATCAAGCGCCGCCAAACCGACTCGAAGCGGGAGTGAGTGGGCAGGAGTGAGAATTGAGTCGAGGCAGGCAATGCCGTTACTCGTTTCTCACCCCTCTCCGCTCGCTTCTGGAGCAGCGTAATCACTGTGCCCGCAACGACTGATACACCGGCTCGGTGTCCGGCCGCTTGCCGTGCCACAGTTCGAACGCGTCGGCGGCGGTTTCCACCAGCATGCCAAGGCCGTCGAACGCAAAACGCGCGCCGGCCGTTTTCGCCCAGGCCAGAAAGCCGCTGGCGGCAGCGCCGTAGGACAGGTCGTAGCAAAGCGCGCGGGCACCGGCCAGCGAGAACGGCAACTGCAGCGATGCCCCCAGCACGCCGGCCGAGGTGGCGTTGACGATCAGGTCGAAACTGCCGATGTCGCCCAGATCCTGCCAGTAACGGGTATGCGCCCGCGCCGGCTCGCCGATCGCGTCGGCCAGCGCATCGGCCGCAGCTGCCGAACGGTTGACGATGGTCAGTGTTTCCACCCCCGCATCGAGCAGGCTCCACACCACGCCATGTGCCGCACCGCCGGCACCGAGCAGCAGCGCGTCGTGACCGCGCAGATCCACGCGGTGGCGCTCGGTGAGGTCGCGCACCATGCCGTCGCCGTCGGTGTTGTGCGCCGCCAGCCGGCCGTCCGCGAGCCGGGTCAGCACGTTCGCGCTGCCGGCACGCGTGGCCGCCGTACTGCGCTGGTCCGCCAGCGCGAACGCCGCCGCCTTGTGCGGCAGCGTGACATTCGCGCCAAGGCCGTCTTCGGCAAAAAAACGGCGCACCGCCGCCACGAATTCGGCCGGCGCCGCATCGATGGCCCGATACTCCAGCTCGATGTCGAACTGCCGCGCGAACGCCTGGTGGATCTGCGGCGACAGGCTGTGTGCGATGGGGTGGCCGAAGACGGCGAACTGAGCTGGTTTCAATGCGGACTCCCGGATGGGTGCTGGCGCCATGGCGCGCGTGAGACTTCCATTCTACAGACCGCGACTGCCGCGATATTCGCGCGCAGCCCGCCAGCTCCGGGCAGGAGCGCGCCTACCCAAAGGCCGAACAGCCTGCGGGTCGCAGGTAATGAGATGGAGGCGTTGCAGGCTGCCGATGTCATCCGCCGAATGGACACGTCACATGCGCCAGCAAACCCTGTCTTCTGCATTTCGCCAACGTCTGTTCGGCGCCGTCCTGCTATGGCTGCTCGGCGGCAGCACATTGCTGTTGACCACCCTGGTGCCGCCGCATACCGAGCTGCTCGGCTGGACGCCGGCATTCTGGCTGGCCGGCGCGCCGCTGATCGTCTTGCTGGGGCTGAAACCGACGCTGCTGCACGTGTGGCTCACACCACGACGGCCACGTCGCCGCGCGCTGCACCGCGCCGTGTGGCATTGAAACCGGCATGCGTATCCGTCCGGTGGGCAGCCCTGCCGGGCAACGCTTTCACGGCACCGTCTGGACCGGGTTCGCACGGCCGACCGTGCCCTGCCGCTTGCGCTCCATCCGGCGCAGGAACTCCTGCATGATGCGCAGGTACAACTCGTCGCCGAGATGGGCGTCTTCCACGCCCGCGTCGATCGACGGGTTGTCGTTGACCTCGATCACCACCGGCCTGTCGCCGGCCTGTTTCAGATCGACGCCGTACAGGCCGTCGCCGATCAGCTGGGTGGCCTTCAACGCCAGCTTGACCACTTCGGCCGGCGCGTCGCGCACCGCGATCGTCTCGAAACCGCCGGTTTTCGCGGTGCCCTTGGCGCCGTGGTTGTAGATCTGCCAGTGGCCGCGCGACATGTAGTACTTGCAGGCGTACAGCGGTTCGCGGTTGAGTACGCCGATGCGCCAGTCGAACTCGGTGTAGACGTATTCCTGCGCCAGCAGCAGCGCGCTGTGCTGGAACAGGCTGCTGGCGGCCTGCTCCAGTGCCTGTTCGCTCTCCACCTTGACCACGCCGCGCGAGAACGAGCCGTCCGGGATCTTCAGCACCAGCGGGAAACCGAGCTTGGCGACGACATCCTTCATGCCCTTGGCGTCGTCGCGATACAGGATCTCGGTACGCGGCACGGCCAGCTTGCGCGACACCATCAGGTCATTCAGGAAGATCTTGTTGGTGCAGCGCAGGATCGAGCCGGGATCGTCGATCACCACCATGCCCTCCTTCTCCGCCCGATGGGCGAAACGGTAGGTGTGGTTGTCGCTGGCGGTGGTCTCGCGGATGAACAGGCCGTCGTATTCGGCCAGCCGCTGGTAATCGTTCTTGCCGATCGGGTCGACCTCGATGCCGAGCTCCTTGCCGGCGGCGATGAAGGCCTTCAGCGCCTTCTTGTTCGACGGCGGCATCGCCTCCTTCTCGTCCACCAGCATGGCCATGTCGTAGCGGTACAGCTTGCGCGTGCGCGGCTTGCGCCACAGCTTCCTGGAGAAGCGGTCGAGCTCCTCGGCGAACGCATCCTCCTGCGCATCGTCCAGCGTCTGCAGCCCCACCGGCTTGATCGCACTGACCTGCCACACGCGGTCGCGCTCGAACTCGATCCGCAGCAGCGGACAGGGAAACATTTCGAACACCTGGCGCGCCAGGTCCTGCAGGGCCGGGTAGGCGGTCACGCCGAAGTACACCAGGATGCCGAAATCGGTGGTGTCGCGGCCGCCGGCGGGCAGGAAGCGGATCAGCTTCTGGTTGAGATCCTCGATGTCCAGGCCGTACAGCGAGCGCCGGCGCAGGTCGTTGACCGTGCGCACCGACGGCATCACCCGGTGCCCACGCGCCTCGGCCAGCAGCGACACGTAATAACCGGTACCCAGATACTTGTAGCTGCGGCACAGGTTCAGCACATGCGTGCGCTCCTCGTCGCCGCCCACCGGCGTGCGCAGGTAATCCATCGCACTCATCACGTCGACGGACGGGTAGTACGAGCCCCAATCCGAGGCTTTCTCGACAACGATGACCAGACGGGCCATGGCACCTCTCGGACAATGCGGCGATGACGGGAATGCGGACGGTACATGCAAGGCGCGCAGTTTGGCACAGGGCCGGCGTTGCACAAGCCAGGGCGCTGAAGCCGCACTGAATGTGCGTGGGCCTTCCTGCCGGATCGTGCCGGTCTCGTCGATGCCCGATCGCCCAGCGGCCGTTTTCAACCTCGCGCATCTATCGCATGATGCACCTCGCCGCCTCACGCCGGAACCGCTCAGGCATGAACTTGCCCGTAATCTGCAAACCGCCGGGGATACGTCTTGCCGGGCCGGACGAACTCGATGCGCTGGTGCGTCTGGAGCACGCCAGCTTCGACGGCGACCGCATGAGCCGGGGGCAATACCGCCGCCATCTGGCAAGCAGCTCGGCGCAGGTGTTGGTCGCGGTCGACGCGAAGCGTTTGCTGCTTGGCAGTGCAGTGGTGTTTTTCCGCAAGGGCAGTGGCGTCGCCCGACTGTACTCGCTGGCCACCGACCCGGCGGCCAGAGGCAAGGGCGTGGCCGGTGCGCTGCTCGCGGCAGTCGAAGCGGCCGCCCGTCTGCGCCATTGCCGCTGCGTGCGGCTGGAAGTGCGCAGCGACAATACCGCAGCCATCGCACTCTACGAGCGGTCCGGTTACCGGCGCACCGGGCAGCTGGCAGGCTATTACGAGGACGGCTGCGACGGCTGGCGCCATGAAAAAATGCTTGCTCCGTGACCGGATCGACCAGCAAAGGCTACTTCGCTCGACTTGGTGTGCTGAGGCGATGTTCGCCATCACGGAATGAGGGAGGAAAGGCTTCGAGGCATGCAACCCGTCAATGAAGCAAGAATCATCGACTCATGGCAGCGCAATGTCGTGCCATGGGTGACCGCCGTGCGCCAGGAACGGATCGAGAGCCGCGCGCTGGTCACCAACCAGGCCATCGTCGATGCGGTGGTGTCCCGTAGCCCGCGCTCGGTGCTCGACATCGGCTGTGGCGAAGGCTGGCTGGTGCGCGAACTGATGACGCGTGGCTTTCGGGTGATGGGCGTGGATGCGGTCCCGGCGCTGATCGAGCAGGCGCGGGCCGGCGGTGGCGATTTCCGGGTGGCGTCGTACGAGGCGATTGCTGGCGGTGTACTGAAGGTCGTCGCCGACATGCTGGTATGCAATTTTTCGCTGCTTGGCGAGCATTCGGTCGATCAGCTGGTCCGCGCAGCCCCTTCGTTGCTGCGAGCAGGCGGCACGCTTGTTGTGCAGACCCTGCATCCGTTGATGGCCTGCGGCGGGCAACCGTATCGCGACGGCTGGCGCGAGGGCTCGTGGGACGGCTTCGAGGGATCCTTCAGCGATCCGGCACCGTGGTATTTCCGCACGCTCGAAAGTTGGCTCGGGCTTTTCCGGAGCAGTGGCCTGCAACTGTGCGAGCTGCGTGAACCGCTGCATCCGGTCAGCGGTAAGCCCGCTTCGGTGATCTTCATCGCGCAGCTGGCGCGCTGATGCGCTCGCCGGCGCCATGGCGAGGTATTCGCGGCGATTCACCTGTGTCGTCGCCGGCTGCCTCACCCGCCCAGTGACTGCCCGATCCGACGCTGGGTTGCCGCATCCGGCCTGGCCACCAGGGCGCCGGTGCGCATCAGGCTGACCGTGTAGTGGCCTTGGTCGACCAGCGGCAGGAAGGCTCCGCTGCCGTAGATCGTGTCCACCTCGGGCAACCATTGCGGGTAGTGCTTCTTCAGATTCAACAGGTCGAATGCACCGGCTTGGTCGAAGCCGATCACCGTGCGCGGCGCCTGCATTTCCTGCGCGGGATCGTCATAGCGGCCGGACAGTCGATCGAGCCGGTACAGCGGCGGTACGCCGGCCAGCAGCGCGGGCAGTTTCCATTTCAGCACGACCGCCTCGAGCCGCCAGTCGTCGCCGGACAATTGCACCTGCTGCGTGCTGCCGTCGGGCCAATTGAGCGTCAGTGCCCAGTGCTGCGGCGACAGGATGCGCGCATCGATCTCGACCACCGGGGCTTCCTCGCCGAGCAGCCGGTAACCGCGCAGCGCGTAACCGGTGCCGCCCAGCAGCAGAGCCAGCGCCAGGGTGACCAGACACAGCAGCGCGCGCCAGCTGGCGGCGAGCCGGCGACCGCCACGCAGGTGCTGCCGCAGCACGACCAACTGTACCAGCGCAACCAGCAGCAACACCGCCGCCAGCACCAGCAGCACAGTCATCGGCATGCGCAACCATGTAGCCCAGTCCACTGCCTGTCTCCTCGCCGCGTCGGTGCGCGATCTGCCGGTGCATCATAACGGCGACGGACGCACTGGCATCGCCAGGAGCCAGTCGAACCTTGGCGGGCCGGGCTGCGAATCCGTCGGTGCGGTCCCTATTCCCCGCCTCGACCACCAAAATCCGGCAGGCTTCTATACTGCTGCCGTCCCAATGGAATCCTGCCATGCGCCGATCGCTCCTGTTGCTGCTGTTTTGCCTGATGGCCACCGTACTGGCCGGCTGTGGCCAGAAGGGCCCGCTGGTGCTGCCGACCCGACCCGCACCGACCGCCACGGCGACCACGCCGGCCGCCCCGGCGAGCGCCGCCAGCAGCGCTGTGCGGTTCGGCAGCCAGCCCTGACCGGCTGCACCGAGCATGTCCTTGCGCTTCTCGAAAATGCACGGCATCGGCAACGACTTCGTCGTGCTGGACTGCCGACATGGCGACTTTCCCCTGAACCCCGCGCAGATCCGCGCGCTGGCCGACCGCCACACCGGGGTGGGTTTCGACCAGTTGCTGAGCGTGGAACCCGCGCGCGACCCGGCCTGCGCGTTCTATTACGGCATTTGGAATGCCGACGGCACGCCGTCGGGGCAGTGCGGCAATGGCGTGCGCTGCGTGGCGGCATGGCTGCATCGTGCCGGGGCGCTGGCACTCGGCGACAGCGTGCAGATCGAGAGCCCGTCCGGCCCGGTGACCGTGCGCCTGTTGGGCGCGAACGAGGTCGCGGTGGACATG
>DATKVA010000092.1:0-37514 GCA_035530315.1 Rhodanobacter sp.
TTTCTCCGCCGCCAACCGCTACCTGCAGGCGCACTGCCAGGCGCCGATCGACTGGTCGCTGCCACCGCACCCCGTCATGGCGACCGGTTTCACGCCTGCTTGAACCTTGGAATGGCATCCTCACATGGATGCTGTCGAGAGCCCTTAATCGTGTCAGCTTCTGTAAGTCATTGATGAAATCGACGATTATGTGGAATGTGATCGAAGGTTGACCGCTACTGACGCGACTAAAGGCGCTTCGAATGGCGACTGACACGATCAACGGGGCGTTGCTTTCGGGTATTTTTCCGCCGCAGCAATTTGGTCAGCAGGTAGCTGACCAATGGCCCTTAGCCGGATTACGGCATCTCTGTGATGGTCTGTCATGGATTGGCTACGACATTCCCAGGAGAGGTTCAGCCATCTGATAACCCATAGCGCGATAGCCGCGTTGCCTCTTGTCCCACATCCGCAACAGCGCTGGGTGGCCGGCGTCTACGAAGTCGATGACGCGCACATCGGTCTTGGTGGCATGTTCGCGATGTAGCCGTCCAGCGTACTGCTGCAGCGTCCCCTTCCATGAAATCGGCATCGCCAGCACAAGCGTGTCAAGCGGTGGGTGGTCGAAGCCTTCTCCGACCAACTTGCCTGTGGCCAGCAGAATCCGCGCTGCATCCGGCGGCAGCTCATCGAGTTCCTGGATCACCTTGGCACGCTGCTTCTTTGACATGCGTCCATGGAGGATGAAGGGAGTGGGCACCTTGCCAAGGAGTGCGGCGGCCAAGGCATCGAGATGTTCGGTACGCTCGGTCAGTACAAGTACCTTGCGTCCCTGATCGAACGCGTCCTGTACAGCATCGGCGACCGCGGTTGTGCGCGCGGGGTCATGGATGAGATGACGAAAGACGTCTTGGATGCCAGCTTCCGAAGGCAGGCCGATAGGCGCGGTCAACGTCTGCGCTACGACTTCCAGATCGTGCGGCGCGCTCGATGGCTGGGTGGCGGTGTAACGCGTCGGCCCACACTGCATGAACACGATTGGCTGCTGGCCATCGCGGCGGATCGGCGTAGCGGTCAGCCCCAGCACCCATTTCGCCTTGACCCGTTTCAGGACCGCATCAAACGATACGGCCCCGACGTGATGACATTCATCAATGATGACGTGCCCGTAGTTTTCAACCAGCGGATTGACCACGCCACGCCGCGACAGCGACTGGATCACGGCAATGTCGATTTTCCCCGTCGGCTTAGCCTTGCCGCCGCCGATGCTGCCGACCACGCCCTTGCCGGCGCCAAGAAAGGATTGCAGGCGTTCCTGCCATTGCTTGAGCAGCTCGGTGCGATGAACGAGCACCAGCGTATTGACGCCCCGCCGGGCGATCATGGCGGCCGCGGCCACCGTCTTGCCGAAGGCGGTGGGTGCACACAGTACGCCAGTATCATGATGCAA
Source organism: Rhodanobacter sp. (assembly GCA_035530315.1). Lineage (GTDB taxonomy): Bacteria > Pseudomonadota > Gammaproteobacteria > Xanthomonadales > Rhodanobacteraceae > Rhodanobacter. The sequence continues at coordinate 1,430 of DATKVA010000092.1, forward strand.
CATCGCGACCACCGCGGCTTCCTGATCACCACGCAGCGTGCCAGCGAAAGTCACCTCGACGGGATGCCCTGCGTAGCGTTCATCCTGCACATGGCACACGATACCGTTGAGCTTCAGCAGCTCCTTGACGGCGTCCAAGCAGCCGCGCGGCAGCGCGATGTGGTTGGGGTAATTCTCTGCGCAACCGATGATGCGGGGCTTGTCCCACACGGCGAAACGCATGGCCTGAGCCTTGTAAAATTCGGGATTCTGGAAGGCGGCCAGACGGATCAGGCGGTTGGCAAGAGGTTGCGGAAGCTGCGCCTTCTCGAAGTAGATGAGATTGGCCAGTGTGACCGTGAGTGACTTCGGCATGGGCCCGACCAGCTTGTTGGTCGAAGGCGGGGAGTGCTTCCAGGGTTCCTTGTGATCTTCCTCATCAATAAACGTCACATCCAGTGGATGCACACCGCCGGTGGCACGAAGGATGGCGGGCTCGATATCGTGCACTGGCATCGACTGCAATGAGGCCAGGAAAGCCCATTGATCCGGGTGGGGACGCAGCGTGTCGTCGACGAACACGCTGCAGCCGTTTTCGCGAGGCTCCTTTTGCAGGGGCAGTGCGATCAGGTTTCCGAATCCGCCTTTGGGCATCGTGTCCTGGTTGGGGAACAGGCGATCGTAGGAAGTCAGCTTCAGCTGACGCGTGCGAGCGCAGGTATGGCTGATAAGGGCCGAGCCGAGTCGCCGGGCATCCCGGGCAGATACGCGACCGGCAAAAAACACCCACGCATGGGCTCCGTTGCCCGAGCGGGAGATTTCAAGCGCGACAGGAACACCCAGGTCATGGCAGGACTGCGCAAAGGCCAGGGCGTCCTCTTTCCATTCAGCCTCATCGAAATCCGCTGCCAGGAAGTGACAGGTGTCGTCGGGCATGAGCGGATAGACGCCCGCCGTGTGCTTGCCTGCCAGATGGTCGTAGAGAACAGCATCCGACAGCGGCAGGAACTGGCGATGGCTGCAATCCGAACACTTGATGCGTGGCTTTTGACAGATGCCAGGGCGCCACTCGTTGCCGCAGGCCGGCGAGTACCCGGCCTTGCCGGTGGACTTGCTCGCCCACCGGAGGGGATAGACATCGGTGCGCCCCTGAAACAGGCGTCGGAAGAGCGCCACTTTCTCAGTGGTACTGAGTATCGAGGGCTTGATTTCCTCTGAGGCGGCAGGCGGAAGGTTTTGTGCCGGTGGCAAGCGCCATTCGATGTCGTGTGCTTCCAGCAGCGCAACCAGTCGGGCGTTTTCCGCTCGGAGCGCGGCCAACGAAGTACGGTTCGTCATGGACAAAGCGCTTCTTCTATCACGGTACAAGAAGTCTATCGGGTTAGGAGGTAGCTGCTTGCTGATCAAAAAACTTTCAAGCCAGATATCCAGAACCCTGTTGACGGCGATACCCGTCGGCGTAGCATATAACTCAGTTCCCGGGATAGACCCGGGGCAGCAACTCACCGTGAGGGATTCTCATGGACTTCGACTATCTGGTCTTCATTGGCCGCTTCGAGCCCTTCCACATCGGCCATGCGGCTGTCGCCCGCCATGCGCTGGGCCACGCGAAGAAGCTCATCTTCCTGGTCGGTTCCGCCGACACCCCCCGTTCACTACGCAATCCCTGGACCGTCGCCGAGCGCGCGGTGATGATTCGTGCCGCGCTGGAGGACGTGTCCGAGAGGCTAATCGTCCTGCCGTTGCGTGATCACCTCTACAACGAGGCTCATTGGATCGCCGCCGTTCAGCGGGCGGTCGCGGAAGCCGTCAAAAGCGATGGCGGGACACCGGAAGCACGCATAGGCATGATTGGCCGGGAGAAAGATGCCAGCAGCTACTACCTGCAGGAATTCCCGCAGTGGTCCCTGGTGCATCTCCCTCATACCGAAACGCTTTCCGCGACCGAGCTTCGCCGCTACCTGTTCGAGGCCGCCGACGAAGCGGGTCGCGGTGCGTTGCGCATGCTGCAGGCCAACGTGCCAGCACCCGTCTTCGAGATGCTCGAAGCCTTCCGCAAGAATGCCGCCGTGTATGGGCAACTGGTCGCGGAGCATCGCTTCATCCAGACCTACCGTGCGGCCTGGTCCAGCGCTCCCTATCCCCCGACGTTCGTCACCACCGATGCCGTCGTGGTGCATTCGGGCCATGTGCTCCTGGTTCGCCGCCGTGCGGAGCCGGGCAAGGGGCTCTGGGCATTACCCGGGGGTTTCGTTCGCCAGGACGAGTCCATTCTTGCCGCGTGCCTGCGGGAATTGCGGGAAGAAACTCGCCTCAAACTTCCGCTGCCGGTACTCAAGGGGTCGATCAAGGGACAGCACGTCTTCGACCATCCGGAGCGTTCGCAGCGCGGGCGCACCATCACCCACGCGTACCACTTCGACTTCCTGGCCGGCGAGTTGCCGGCCGTGAAAGGTGGCGACGATGCCGACAAGGCCCACTGGTTTCCGGTGAGCGAAGCACTGGAGATGGGCCCCCAGCTGTTCGAGGACCATCTGGCCATTCTGGAGTTTTTCCTGGGTCGAGGTTGAACCCTCGCCCATCCCGCCGGCGGATAGACCGCCGGTTTCCCACGACGCGAAGGAGCTTCCGTCATGCAAACACTCAAGTTAGCGATACCTGCAAACAGCCAAGCCATCGAGGACATGCAGCGACCCACGGTTAGGGAGCACGCCATGGACGCGGTGTGGGAGCACGGAACACGCCTTCGCGCCCGGATCTTCGTCAAAGTTCGCACGCGCAGCCAGCTCATCTAACCAAGGGGATACGATCATGTTCGGTTATCGCTACGTCAAAGCCAGTCCCAGCACTTACGTCATCCAGTACAAGAACGGCAAAGCCGTGCGCGAAGGCACCGGCCTCACGTTCTGGTACTTCGCACCCAGCGCCACGCTGGTCTCGATCCCGCTGGAGAGCGTGGACGCTCCCTTCATGTTCCAGGAAGTCAGCAGCGACTTTCAGGTGGTGACCGTGCAGGGGCAGGTCACCTACCGCGTGTCCGCCCGACCTCGCTCGCCAGCCTGATGAACTTCACGCTCAAGCCCGACGGCACCTATGCGTCGGAAGACCGGACCAAGCTGCCGCAGCGCGTGGTCAACGCCGTGCAGGTACAGCTGCGCTCGGTACTCCAGGGCCAAACCCTGCAAGAGCTGTTGCGCGGCTCCGATCACCTGGTTCAGGTGGTACGTCAGGGGCTGCAGCGTGCCGATGGCCTCTCCAGCCTCGGTCTCGAGCTGGTCAATCTGTCGATCCTTGCGGTGAAGCCCAATCCGGAAACGGCCCGTGCGCTCGAGGCTCAGGTCCGCGAGCAAATCCTGAAACAAGCCGACGATGCGACTTATGTGCGACGCAATGCGGCGATCGAGCAGGAGCGCGCCGTCAAGGAAAACGAGCTCAATACCGAGATCGCGGTGGAGACCAAGAAACGCCAGATTCGCGAAACGCAATTGGAAGCTGAACAGGCCGTGCTCGCCAAGCGTCAGGCGATCCAGGATCAGGACATGGCCGGTCGGATTGCCCTGGAAGACAAGAACAAGAGCCTGACCGCGCTGCGCGCCGCGAACGCGCAGACCGAAGCCGATGCCAAGGCCTATGCGGTGGCGGCCACCATGAAGGCCGTCCAGGGCATCGATCCGAAGGTGTTGCAGGCCCTGATGGTGGGACAGGCCGATCCCAGCGTGCTGATTGCCCAGGCCTTCCAGGGATTGGCGGAGGGTGCCGGACGGATTGGTGAACTCAACATCTCGCCCGACCTTCTGCAGCAGCTCACGCAGCCTCGGGCCAAACTGCCAGCCAAGGCCTGACGCCATGGATGCGCTGAACCGGCGGATCGTGCTGGTGACTCGCAAGACGCGGCTGGAGGATCTGATCGTGCGTTTCAACACGATCGAACAGGCACGCTTCTATGTCGAGCATCTGGGTGCGGACTTTTCGGACTATGAGGCTGAGCATCGGGTCTATCTGGACGCCGTGCAGACGGCCGAGGCGACCCTGAGTCGCTTCGGCCGGGTTCATCGGCTGGATCGCGGCTTCCTGGCCAACTACTTGTTCGCGCCGGACGCGCTGGTCGTCGTGCTCGGACAGGACGGTTTGGTGGCCAACACGCTCAAGTACCTCAAAGGAGCACAGCCGGTGGTCGGCATCAATCCCGACCCAGGTCGATGGGATGGTGTGCTGCTGCCCTTTGGCGTGAAGGATCTCGCCCTGCTTGCGCCGGAAGCCCTGGCGGGCAAGCGCCCTACCCGGCAGGTCACGATGGCACGGGCCACGCTCAGTGACGGCCAGGAGCTGCATGCAGTCAATGACCTCTTCATTGGGCCGCGCACTCACGTGTCCGCGCGCTATGCCATCCATCAGGGCGATCGGTCGGAGAATCACTCCTCCAGCGGCGTGATCGTTTCGACCGGGCTTGGATCGACCGGATGGTTCCAGAGCCTTCTGGCGGGAGCTGCCGCGATTGCCGGGCACAAGCTCGCCGCATCGGCACAGGCGATGCGGGGACAGGGCTTTGCCTGGGATGCCGACCATCTTCAGTACACGGTGCGCGAGCCGTTCCCCAGCCACACTACGCAGGCCGGCATGGTGTTCGGGCCGATCACGAGGGATCAGCCATTGCGGCTGGTCTCGCAGATGCCGGGCTATGGCGTGATCTTCAGCGATGGCATCGAAGTCGATTTCCTGGAGTTCAACGCCGGCATGGCCGCCACAATCAGTCTCGCCGAGCGTGAAGGGCACTTGGTGACGTGACGGCTCGGCAAGCCGAAGAGTTCGGATCTCATCCCACGATACAAACGCGTGTTGAGCTCGGCGGTATCGATGGCGCCAATGAGGCCATCGTCAAGCACGATAGTGCTGTCATGCGGTTGCTTTCGGACAACTGGAAATTCATTGTGCACGACACATGGCCCATAATGAGTAAGCCACATTGAGTGAAGAAGGTCGGAGATGGACGAGCACGATCTGCGAAGCATTGATGAGCAGGGATTTGGAGAGCGAATCCACGCGGTTCTTTTTCCGTCTTCCCCCATCCAATCTCATGAGTTCCTTTTTGGACGGGACGATCAGCTAAACCGGATCCGTAGAGCGCTCATGGCGCCTGGCCGTCAGGTCTTCATATATGGGGAGCGTGGTGTTGGAAAGTCTTCATTGGCAAATGCTGCGGCAGCCGAATGTCAGTCCAGCGACGCGGAGCCCCTGCATGCTTCGTGCGGATCGACATCGTCTTTCGCGAGTGTTGTGGGTCAACTGATACGCGCAACGGGTACGGAGGCTAACGGTACTGTTACGGTTCGCAGGGAGGGGAAGCTCAACACCAGCATCGTCGAGCTAGGTGGTCTTACGGAGATCACAACGCCTGCAGCACCGCCGCCGCTTGATATCGAAGAAGCTGCGCAAAGACTAAGCGCCGCGTTCAACATCTACTCGAAGACAACCGTGGCGGTCATTGATGAGTTCGACAGGATTCCGGAGTCGAGTGAACGGAACAAATTTGCAGAATTGATCAAGGCTATCGGGGATCGAAAGTCCGGGGTGAAACTAATTTTTACTGGCGTCGCGTCCGCGTTGGATGAGTTGCTTGAATCACACGGCTCGGCACATCGGCAGTTCGATACGATCGAACTGGATCGCCTTGCTTACCAAGCGCGCTTAGACATTATCAAGAAGGCATTGACCGAACTAGGGATCTACGCTGACGATAGCGTGATCTATCGTATTGCGAATGTGAGCAATGGTTTCCCTTACTACGTGCACCTTTTGTCCGAGCATCTATTGTGGGCATGGTTCGAGGATTCGAACGCCGAAGAAATTACGCTTGACCATCTGCACAAGGCTTTCGCCCGAGCTACTAGCGCAGTGCATGTAGAGCTACGTCGACCCTACGATGATGCCACTAGGGGTCGAGATCAGGCCGGATACGTGCTGTGGTCAGTCGCTGATGCATTCGACCTAGAGCGAACTAGCGAGGCTATTTGGAGGTCATACATCCAAATTTGCGACACGCTTGGTGTTCCTGCTTTAGATAGAGCGAAATTCGCCGCTCAGCTACGCAAGCTACGTGACACATCCCACGGTTCGATCTTGGAGGCCACCCCTGGAAGGCGCCTTCATCGTTTCAGTGAGGCTATGGTGCGCGGCTACGTGCGCATGGCAGCTGCGTGCAAGAACATTCAACTCGACGACCAAGAGTTTGATCCGGCACCCCAGGCGCTCATTCGAGCGCCGCGTATGTCAAATCGTAAGCGTTGGATGGATACCAGCAGATTCGTGCCTAACATAGAGATGACCAAGCCGCGGAGATGACATCGTGATGCTTTTGGCCGTCGCGCTTATCGCAATGAGCGCCGTGGCGTATATCAACGGGCGAGATGTCGGAGCGCGGCGTCACACGAGGAATTTCGGTTAGATGTAACTGCGACAAAGTAAGGCAGCGCCGACACGTTGTCTCCCAATCACCCTTGACCTTGTCAGGGCAAACATAAGCTGCGATGTATTTGCCTTGACAAATATCTTTTGGGCAATAGAATACGCGGCGTGAAAGAGCTTCCGCACCCCGCCGAAACGGTCAGCCCCGACGCGACATCCAAGCCCAGCCTTGGCGTGTTGCTGACGCTGGTGCGTTCCGAACTGGTGCGCGCGATCGAGGCGGAACTGGCCAGCCAGGGGCTGGACTTGAGTTTCACCCAGTACCTGATCCTGAAGAAGGCCCAGCAACTGGGGCCGCTGTCGGCCACCGAACTGGCCCGCGCGGTCGAACTGGATGGCGGCGCGATGACCCGGCAGCTGGACCACCTGGAACGCAAGGGCTATCTGCGCCGCAGCCCGCACGCACAGGATCGCCGCGCCTTGCGCATCGAACTGACCGACGCCGGCAGCCGCATGTGGCAGGACACGGCGCTGGCCTGCGGCAACCGCGTCATGGTGGCCGCACAACGCTCGTTGAAACCGATCGAACAAACCCAGCTGTGCAATTACCTGGAACGAGTGCTGCACGCACTTCGCGACAAGAACTGAACTCCTCCGGATCTCATCACCATGCGTCTGCATCTACTTGCGGCTGTGTCCGCCCTGACTCTCGCGTTGACCGCTTGCGTCAGCAGCGGCGGTCTGCGCCCGGACGGCACATCGATCGACCCGACCTCGCTCAAGAGCGGGCATAGCCTAACCGGCGTGAAGCTGTCCGCCGCCGCATGGCCGTCCGCCGACTGGTGGCACGGGCTGGGCGACCCGCAGCTCGATGCGCTGATGCGCGAAGCGCTGCACGACAACCCGGGACTGGGCATGGCCGATGCGCGGGCACGCGCGGCGCAGGCCGAAGCCGGCCGCGCCGATGCCGCACGCGGGCCCAGCGTGACCGCCAACGCCGGCGTGTCCGGTGCGCGCCTTCCCTCCACGGTCCTGCCCGGCGGTGGCCGTTTCGAGCTGGCCAAGTACGGCTACGTGAGCTTCGACTGGGGCCTGGATCTGTGGGGCGGCAAGCGCGCCGCCTGGCAGGCAGCGCTGGGCACGGCACGGGTGGCGCAGATCGAGGCGCGCGCCGCGCGCATCGAACTGTCCGGCAATGTCGCGCGCGCCTACGCCGAACTTGGCTACGCCTTCCGTCAGCGGGACCTGAGCGAGGCCGAGCTCGATCGCGCGAAGACCTCGCGCGAGCTGACCCGCCAGCGGGTTGCCGCCGGCATCGACAACCGGATCCAGCTGCGCCAGAGCGATGTCGAAGTGGACACGGCTACGCAGCAGCTTGCGCAAGCCACGCGGGCGATCGATGCAGCGCGATCGTCGCTGGCCGTGCTGCTGGGCAAGGGCCCGGATCGCGGGCTGGACATCACCCGGCCGCAACTGCTGAAGCCCGGCGCGCTGGCGGTGCCGACCGACCTGCCGGTGGATCTGCTCGGCCATCGCGCCGACCTGGTGGCCGCACGCTGGCGTGTCGAGGCTTCGCGCCAGGACATCAAGGCGGCGAAAGCCGAATTCATGCCGAACGTCAGCATCGGCGCGCTGGCCGGCGTGATCGCGCTGGGCGGCGGCAACCCGCTCAGCCTGCCGGCACGGTTCTACCAGGCCGGGCCGTCGATCAGCCTGCCGCTTTTCGATGGCGGCCGCCTGCGCGCCCAGCTGTCCTACCAGGACGCGCAGTACGACATCGCCGTGGCGCAGTACAACCAGACCCTGGTCGGTGCGCTCAACCAGGTCGCCGACGACGTGTCCGCACTGCAGTCGCTGCACGAGCAGATCGCCGCACAGCGGCGCGCGCAGGATGCCGCTGCCGACGCCTGGCACATGGCGCAGCAACGTTATCGCGCCGGCATCGGCAACTATCTGGAGTCGCTCAGCGTACGTCGGCAATTGCTGGTCGCCGAGCAAGCCATGGCTTCGCTGCAGGCTCGGCAGGTCGACCTTTCGGTGCAATTGATCGAGGCCCTCGGCGGCGGTTTCCAGCCGCAGGCCGGCACGCTCGCACCCGCCCCATCTCCCACCCCTACACGTTCCTGAGGCAGCCTCATGTCCAGCCAGAATCCGGTCGTGGCCGAAACCCCGGTCGCACCACAGCCGAAAAAAAACCCGCGCGGCATGCTGCTGCGCATGCTCGGCGGCGTCGTGTTGCTCGGCCTGATCGGCTGGGCCGTGTGGTATTTCCTCGACGGCCGTTGGTACGAGGGCACCGACGACGCCTACGTCAATGGCAACGTGGTGCAGATCACCCCGCAGATCGCCGGCACCGTGGTGAGCATCGGTGCCGATGACGGCGACCGGGTGCGTGCCGGCGAAGTGCTGGTGCGATTCGACCCCAGCGACGCCGACGTGGCGCTGGCCGAAGCCCGGGCCAACCTGGCCAATACCGTGCGCAAGGTGCGCGGCCTGTACAGCAGCGTGACCGGCGCGCGGGCGGATGTGGCCGCGCGCAAGGTGGCGGTGGACAAGGCGCGCGCCGATTATCGACGCCGCCGCGACCTGGCCCGCTCGGGCGCGATCTCGGCCGAAGAGCTTGCGCACGCCCGCGACGCGCTGACCGCCGCCGAGAGCGGCCTGACCGCGGTCGAGCAGCAGTACCAGACCAGCAAGGTGCTGGTCGACGACACCGTAGTCGCCTCGCACCCGGACGTGCAGATCGCCGCTGCCCGGTTGCGTGCGGCCTTGCTGGCGGATTCACGCACCACGCTGGTGGCGCCCGTGGACGGCTATGTGGCCGAACGCACGGTACAGCTGGGTCAGCGCGTGCAGCCCGGCGCGCCCTTGATGGCGGTGGTACCGCTCCACGGTGTGTGGATCGACGCGAACTTCAAGGAAACCCAGCTCACCGACATGCGCATCGGCCAGCCGGTACAGATCACCTCCGATGTCTACGGCAGCGCGGTGACCTACAAGGGCAGGGTGCAGAGCCTGGGCGTCGGCACCGGCAGCGCGTTCTCGCTGCTGCCGGCGCAGAACGCCACCGGCAACTGGATCAAGATCGTGCAACGCATCCCCGTGCGCGTGGTGTTCACCGATCCGCGGCAGCTGGACCAGCATCCGTTGCGCCTTGGCATGTCGCTGGCTGTCGACGTCAACCTGCACGATCGCAGCGGCCCGACCCTGGCTACGCATTCGCCGACCCGGCCGGCTTTCAGCACCACGATCTACCGGCAGCAACTGGACAAGGCCGACGCGGAGATCGCGCAGATCATCCACGCCAACATGGGCGGCCACGCCCGATGAAACCGTAGGAGCGCACCCTGTGCGCGATGCTTTTGCCGATGCCGGGACAAAGAGCTTTCGCGCACGCGGTGCGCTCCTACAACAGAGCATCGCGCACGCGGTGCGCTCCTACAACGAACAGCGGTTCCGATGACTACCCATTTCCGCCCGCCCAATCTGGCCCTGTCAACGATCGGTTTGTCGCTGGCCACCTTCATGCAGGTGCTGGACACGACGATCGCCAACGTGTCGCTGCCGACGATCGCCGGCAACCTTGGCGTGAGCAACGACCAGAGCACCTGGGTGATCACCTCGTTCGCAGTGAGCATGGCGATCGCGCTGCCGCTGACCGGCTTTCTCACCCGCCGCTTCGGCGAGGTGAAGCTGTTCGTGTGGTGCACGCTGCTGTTCTCGCTGGCCTCCTTCATGTGCGGCATCTCGCAGAGCATGGGCATGCTGCTGGTGTTCCGCGCGGTGCAGGGCGCGGTGGCCGGACCGATGTATCCGGTCACCCAGAGCCTGCTGATCGGCATCTACCCGCCGGCCAGACGCGGCATGGCACTGGCGCTGCTGGCGATGGTGACGGTGGTGGCACCGATCGCCGGCCCGATCCTCGGCGGCCTGATCACCGACAATTATTCCTGGCCGTGGATCTTCTTCATCAACGTGCCGATCGGCATCTTCGCCAGCACGGTGGTGGCCAGCCAGCTGAGCCTGAAAATGGAGAAGACCGAGCGCCCGAAGATCGATTACGTCGGCCTGATCACCTTGATCATCGGCGTCGGCGCCCTGCAGATCGTGCTGGACAAGGGTAACGATGCGGACTGGTTCGACTCCAGCTTCATCATCATCACCAGCATCGTCTCGGCCGTCGCGCTGGCGATATTCCTGATCTGGGAGTTGACCGACAAGGACCCGATCGTCGATCTGCGGTTGTTCCGCCACCGCAACTTCACTGCGGGCACGCTGGCGATGGTGCTTGGCTACGCCGCGTTCTTCTCGATCGCCCTGCTGGTACCGCTGTGGCTGCAGCAGGATCTGGGCTACACCGCGATCTGGGCCGGCTACGCCACCGCGCCGCTGGGCGTGATTCCGATCCTGCTGACATTCTTCGTGGGCAAGTATGCCGGCCGCACCGACCTGCGGCTGCTCGCCGCCGCGGCGTTCCTGGTGATGGGCGCGACCTGCTTCCTGCGCGCGGGCTTCTACCTGCAGGTGGATTTCTACCACGTGGCGATGGCGCAGCTGCTGCAGGGTCTGGGCGTGGCCCTGTTTTTCATGCCGGTGCTGAGCATCCTGCTGTCGGATCTGCAGCAGAACGAGATTGCCGCAGGTTCAGGCCTGTCGACCTTCCTGCGTACCCTGGGCGGCAGCTTTTCCGCCTCGATCACGATCTTCCTGTGGAACCGCCGTTCGGTCGTTCACCATGAACAGCTGGCCGAGCACATCACCGCCTACAATCCGCTCGCGCAGGCCGCAATGAAGCAGCTTGGCCACGGCGATCCGCATCGTGCCGGCAGCATCATCAATGGCATGATCACCCAGCAGGGCTCGCAGATCTCGTTCAACGAGGTGTTCCACATGCTGGGCTGGGTGTTCATCGGACTGATGCTCGTGATCTGGCTGGCCAGACCGCCGTTCACCCCGAAAGCCGCGGCGGCCAGCGGCGGTCATTGAGTGCATCGGTGTTGGCTGCCGGGAAATCCGACTGGAAATCCGATGACCCGCGATGACGTGCGTTACAGCTGGAAGGCCACGCCGACCAGGGCCATGGTTTCGCCGCGATTGGGATGGTGCAGCGCCCCGTTGGAGATATGACGAACCTCCACGCTGAAGTGCTGCCCCTGCCAACCCAGCGTGCTGACGAATTCGTAGGCGCTGCTCAGTGCCTGGGTCCGCGCCGAATTGTAGGCCGGCTGAAAACTCAGGAATACGTGGTGATACCAGTCGCCCGCATCGCCGTAATGGGCGCGCACGCCGCCGGCCAGCAGCCATGCATCCTCGGTCGTGCCATAGCGGTTGTTGCGATAGATGCCGATGTCGCGTCCATTGATCCAGCCCAGCGAGGCATCCGGCGACCAGCTGAAACGGGTGCTCCCGATGCGGTGCTCGTCGAACACGCTCTCGACGAAGACGGCGGCGGTACCGCGGTTGCTCGTGTAGCTGTGGCCGGCCTGCAGGTCCAGGCGGGTAGCGGCGGCGGGCAGGGCAGGCAGCAGCAGGCAGATCGCTATGATGAAGCGCAATGGCTTGTTGACGAGCATATGCGGGGGGGCCTATCGGGCGGGGAGTGGTGCGGATTTGAGCTCGCCGCAGTCTACAGAATGGCCCCGCCCGCGAACAACGGCGCACGTTGCACAGGAAAACCCTCCGCTGTTTCGAGCCGCGAGGTTCAACCGGGATGCCCGGCGGCTAGCCGCCAGCGGGCACCGGGCTGGTCCACGACCGCTGCCTGATTATTTTGCGGTGGCCGGCGCAAGCAGGCTGGGGCTGTCCAGATCCAGCGTGGTGGATTCCAGCAACGCCGCGTGCGGATGCGCCTTGCGCAACGCGGTGGCGAATTGCGCGGTGTCGCCGACCACCACCACCTTGCTGCCGTCGGCATCCAGATGCTTGCGTGCATACGCCTCGACCTGCTTCGGCGTGACCGCCTGCACCTGTTCGATGTAGTTGCCGATCTGCCGCAGATCGATGCCGTAGATCGCCAGCTCGGCGATCTGCGCGGCGAGCCCATCCGTGGTCTCGAGGCGGCGGCCGTAGCTGCCGATCAGTGTCGCCTTGCGTGCGGCCAGCTCCGCCCCGGATACCCGTGAATGGCCGAGGCGGGCGAACTGGCCCAGCATCAGGTCGACCACCTGCGGCGCCGACGGATTCTTGGTCTGCGCCGCAGCCAGCCACAGCCCGGCATCGCTCATCGGTTCGAGCCGGCTGCTGGCGCCATAGGAGAGTCCGCGCTTGATGCGGATCTCCTCATTGAGCCGCGCCGAATACGAGCCACCCAGTACCGCATTGGCGACCATGCCGACGTAGTAGCCGGCATCGCCGCGCGAGGGCGCGGCATGGGCCACGACCACGCCGGCCTGGCCGGCACCGTGCTGGTCGATCAGCACGATCGCCGGCAAGTGGCTGGCGGTTTTCCCCATTGGCTTGACCGGCAGTGGCGCGGCCGGCTTCTGCCAGTCGCCGAAGCTGGCCTGGGCCAGCTGCCGCGCCTGGGCCGGCGTGATGTCGCCGGTCAGGATCAGGACCGCGTTGTCCGGTCGATACAGCGTGCGATGCAGTTGCTGCACGTCGGCGCGGGTGATCCGCGCAATCGAAGCCGGCGTACCGCTGCGCGAATGGCCATAGGCGCCGTCGCCGAACACACCGCGCGTGGCGGCCAGCGAAGCCAGTGCGGTGGGCCGGCTGAGCATCAGGTGCAGATCGTCGATGGCCTGGGTCTGCGCGCGCTTCAGCTCCATGGCACTGAAAGTCGGCCGACGCACCACGTCGGCCAGCAGACCCAGGGCCAGCGGCAGCTTGGGTGTGGTCACGGTGATGCCGACGGCACTTTCGTCCCAGCCGGCAGCAGCCGTCAGCGAACCGCCGAGCGCTTCGGCAGCGGCGGCAACCTGCGGCGCGGTCTTGCCCGCGGCACCCTTGGTCAGCAGGTTCGCGGTGAGGTCGGCCAGGCCGGCCAGACGCGGCGGATCCATCTCGCCGCCGCTGCGCAGCACCAGTTGCGCGGTCACCAGCGGCAAGTCGGTGCGCTGCGCACTGATCAGTTGCATGCCGTTCGCCAGCCTCTGCGCGAACGGCATGGGCACCGTCAGTTTCGGCGTCGGGCCGGGTGGCGGTGGCGCGTCCGGAAAGGCATCGGTGGCCATTGCCGTTGCGACAGGCGCGGCCAGCACGGCGCCGGCGAGGGTCATGGCGGCCGTAAAGACGGCCAGACGCAGGGCCTTCATCGAACGGCTCATTTCGCTTCTCCCTTGCCGGCGCCCGGCGTTGCCGGCGCCGCCTGCGGCAGATAATCGATGGTGACGCTGTGTGCCCCGGTGACATATTTCTGCAGCACGCGGTGCACATCGGCGGCCGTGACCCGCTGCAACAAGGCGAGATCCGTATTGACGCGTTGCGGACCACCGTCGATCAGGGCTGCCTGGCCCAGCGCGAACGCGATGCCCTGTGCGGTCTGGCGGTGCCTCAGTTCGCTGGTCAACAGCTGGGTCTTCACCTTGTCGAGTTCCGCGGCGGAAATCGGCTGGGTGGCCAGCCAGACGATCTCCTCGTTCAGCAGCTTCTCCGCTTCGGCCGGCCGATGACCGCTGGCGAGGATCGCATAGACGGTGAACAGCCCCGGACCGACACGGCCATCCGCTTCGGCGCCGACCTGCTGGGCAACCTCGTGGCGATACACCAGCGACTGGTACAGGCGCGACGAATCGCCCTGCGACAGCAACGCGGCAGCCACCTGCAACGGAACGTAGTCGGCGCTGTCGGCGGCGGGCGGAATCAGCCAGGTCTGCACCAGCGCCGGCAATGGTGCGGTGGCGCTGGTCACGGTGTAACGACGATTCTTCCGGCGCGCCGGCTCTTTCGCGGTGACTTGCGGCACCGGCGTGGACGGTTTCGGTATCCAGCCGAAGTAGCGGTCGACCCAGGCATCGAGCTGCTTCGGGTCGAAATCGCCGGCCACGATCAGGGTGGCGTTGTCGGGGCGGTAGAACGTGTGGTGGAAGTCGATCACGTCATGCAGCGAAGCCGCTTCGAGATCCTCGATGCTGCCGATGGTCGGGCGCCTGTACGGATGCACCTTGTACGAGTACCGATCGATCGCGTTGAACAGCTTGCCGTACGGCTGCGCCAGCACGCGCGTGCGGTACTCCTCTTCCACCACGGCGCGTTCGGAGGCGAAGTTCTTCTGGTCGACGTTGAGGTTGGACAGCCGCTCGGCTTCGGCCCACAGTAGGGTCTGCAGGTAATTGGCCGGCACCACCTCGAAATAGTTGGTGACATCGTCGCCGGTGGAGGCATTGTTGGCGCCGCCGACGTCCTCGGTCAGCCGATCCATCTCTTCGGCATGCATGTGCTTCGTGCTCTTGAACATCAGGTGTTCGAACAGATGCGCGAAACCGGAGCGCCCCCGCGGGTCGTCCTTGGAGCCGACGTGGTACCACATCTGCACCGCCACGTTCGGGCTGGCGTGGTTCTCCACGCTCAACACCTGCAGGCCGTTGGGCAACGTGCGTTCGCGATACTGGATCGGCGGAATGCTCAGCTCCGCTGCGATCGACGGCGGCGCGACGGCCGCGCTCAGCAGGACGAACGAGGCCAGCAAGGCGGCCGGGCGCAAGCGCAGGGTCATTCTTCACGTTCCCTTCGGGCAATGTCCAACCATAGCAAGACGGCCGGGTGGAACGCCCGTGACTTCCGGCCCAGACGACGACAGGGGAGGTCACGTACCATCTACCGGCAGCGAGGCATCGGCATCCGGGGTGCGCCGAAGTCCGTTTGCCGTCGCTGCACACCCGCTTCACCCGATGACCTTTTTCCACGACGCCAGGCTTCGCCGCCTGCAACGCCAGAGGCTTCCCGATGCAGACGGCACGCCGCGAGTCCGTCTTTGCCAACCGCAATTTCCGCCTGCTGTTCGGCGGCAGCACGATCTCGATGCTGGGCGACCAGTTCACCCTGGTGGCGCTGCCCTGGCTGGTGCTGAAACTCACCGGCGACCCTGCCGCGCTCGGTCTGGTGCTGGCCGCGATGGCGTTGCCGCGCGCCGCCTTCATGCTGATCGGCGGCGCGGTGGTCGACCGGCTGTCGCCACGACGGGTGCTGTTGTCCGCGCGTGGCGTGAATGCACTGCTGGTGGCCCTGCTCGCCACCCTCGTGCTGCTGGGCGGCATTCAGATGTGGCTGGTGTATGCGATCGCGCTGGGGATCGGTTTGTCCACCGCGTTTGCCTATCCGGCCGGCTCGGCGATCCTGCCGCAGCTGATGATGCCGCAACAGTTGCAGCCGGCCAATGCGCTGGTGATGGGCATGCGCCAGCTCAGCATGTTCATCGGCCCGGCGCTGGCTGGCGCGGTGATCAGCATGGGTGCGCATGCGAACCACGGGCACCGCCTTGCCGATGCCAGCGGGCTGGGTCTCGCCTTCGGCATCGATGCGGCGAGTTTCCTGTTTTCGCTCGGCTCGCTGCTGCTGATTCGCGTGCACGGCGATTTCCATCCGAAGCTGCCGGCCGGCGGCGTGCTGGCCAACGTGGCGAGCGGGATCCGGGTGATCTGGGCCGACCTACCGCTGCGCGCCTTCATCCTCTATGCCGCGGTGGTATCGGTATTTGTCGGCGGCCCGCTGCAGGTCGGTCTGCCCGTTCTGGCCGACACCCGCATGGATCTGGGCGCGGCCTCGCTGGGTATCCTGATGACCGCCAACGGTGGCGGCATGCTGTTGGGCAGTGCACTGTCCGGCCTGGCAAGCCGCTTCGTGCGCGGCCGGCTCGGCCTGATGGTGTTGACCATCGACAGCATCGCCGGCCTGGCTCTGGCCGCACTGGCATTGGTGCATTCGACCGGCGCCGGCGCGGTGCTGCTGGCCGGCACCGGCGCGCTGGGCGGTATCGCGCAGATCGCCATCGTCAGCTGGATCCAGCGCCGGGTCGCACCGGAGATGATGGGCCGCACCATGAGCGTGCTGATGTTCACCTTCATGGGCCTGGGGCCACTCTCCGCCGCACTGGCCGGCAGCCTGCTGAAAGTCGTCTCGCTGCCGGCACTGTTCGTCGGCGCCGGTCTGCTGCTCACCGCCATTGCCCTCGGCTGCATGAGCAGCCCGGCGTTGCGCAGCATCGGCGCAGCACCGGCGATCGAAGCTGGCTGAGTCCAAGCCCGCCTCAATGCCGCGAACGCACGCTCTTCAATTTCGTGCCCACGTGGAAGCGCGAGGGCGACGCCAGGTTGTCGCGGACGACGTCGAACAGCGGGTTGCCTTGCGTCGGATCCCGCAGATGGCGGAGCACCGCCGCCGCCGCCAGTTGCGCCACTTCCATCGGCAACGGCAGCCTGGCTTCGGGCCAGAACGCCAGTTCGATCGCGCTGAGCCGTTTGGCACCATCCAGGTGGGGCAGCAACTCGTTGTAGACGGCCAGTCGTTGTTCGTTCTGCGCATCGTCGCGGTTGGGCACGACCATGACCCGGAAGGCGGCCTGATTGGAGGTCTTGAGAAAACTGTCGTAGGCCGCCAGGCAACCTGAAAACAGCGCACGGCTGGTCAGCGCCGCGGAGGTCTGCTGGGCATCGGCCTCATGTTCCACGATCGCGACCGCGAAGCGCACCGGCAGGCGGCCGACCAAGGTGGCCAGCGTGCTTTCGGCGGCGCCGAGCTCCCGCTCGAGCGGGCGACTCAACTGCGGCGCCACCTGCTGCAGCCAGGATGAACTTTCGACGGCACTGGACATCGACAAGCCTTCGCGCACGTTGCGCATCGCCAGCGCGGCCTCGCTGAGCATGGACCAGGCGACCGAAATCGTGGGCCAGCACAGGATCTGCACGAGCAGATCCCGTTCCACCGCTTCCCCCACGAAGGCGACTTGCCCGGAGCCCAGCCCCGGTGTCCGCAATGGCGACGTGCGGCCTGCGGCCTTCTTCGGCGCCCCGGCGCCCTTATCGTGCGCGGACATGGCTTCGCCTGACCCGGGGTGCCGCGGTTGGGGCAGGTTCGTCCTCGGCATGCCATGGGCGACCGGACTTGCGTTCGATGTATTCGCGGATCAACCGGCGCACGACCTGCGAGGGAGTAGCGTCCTCTTCGGCACACAGGCGTTCGAGCACCGCTTTCTTGCGCGGGTCGATCAGGACGGTCAATCGGGCGGTGCGGTTCTCTACAGGCATGCGCGTATTTTCTGTCTTACCTTTTCAGGTCAAGTTCAATGATAATACGGTTATCATGAAATTCGCACAAACGCGGGTCCTGACCCGCGGCATCCCAGGGATTCGAAAGGTGTGAACGGGATCGCATCGACTACTGCGCTGACCGCATTGCTCGGCTTGATCGCCGCCTGGCTGGTGCTGGGCGCGCTCGGTCTGGCTCGCCCGAACAGCATCCGCTGGGTCGCCCGCACCTTGTTCCCGGTGGGCGCGCTGATTGCGCTGGGCGTGGCCGGCGCGGGTGCAGTGGCGCTGACGGCGCACTTTTCCGCGCAGACCGCGGTGCTTCCGCTCGGACTGCCGAGCCTGCACTTTCATGTACGGCTGGATGCGCTGTCCGGCTTCTTCCTGCTGTTGCTGGGCATCGCCGGGGCCGGCATTTCGATCTTCGCCGCCGGCTATTTCCGGGCGGGCGAAGGCACCGCGCCGGGGATGATGGGCCTGCAGTACCACCTGTTCCTGGCCAGCATGGCCCTGGTCATCCTGGCCGACGACGCCTACATGTTCATGGTGGCCTGGGAGACCATGGCGCTGAGCTCGTATTTCCTGGTGGTCACGCAGCATCGCCTGCCCGAGATCCGGCGCGCCGGTTTTCTGTACCTGCTGATGGCGCATGTCGGTGCACTGGGAATCCTGCTGTGCTTCGGCGTGCTGCAAGGCGGCAGCTGGCTGATGACCTTCGATGCGATGCGTGGCGCCACGCTGGCGCCAGCCTGGGCCAGTACGGCCTTCGTGCTGGCGCTGCTCGGCTTCGGCGCCAAGGCCGGCCTGGTGCCGCTGCATGTGTGGTTGCCCGAAGCCCACCCTGCCGCGCCGTCGCCGGTGTCGGCGATGATGAGTGGCCTGATGCTCAAGGTCGCGGTCTACGGCATGTTGCGAGTCAGCTGGGATCTGCTGCATGCCGGCCCCTGGTGGTGGGGTTTGCTGACCCTGGGCGTGGGCCTGGGCACGGCCATGTACGGCGCCATCTTCGCCGCCGTGCAGACCGACATGAAGCGCCTGCTGGCGTATTCCTCGATCGAGAACATCGGGTTGATCTTTGCGGGTATCGGCCTGGCCCTGCTGTGCCGCAGCTTCGACATGCGCCTGCTCGCGGCGCTGGCCCTGGCGGCGGCGCTGATCCACTCGTTCAACCATGCGTTGTTCAAGAGCCTGCTGTTTCTCGCCACCGGCTCGGTGATGCATGCGACCGGCGAACGCAGCCTGGGCAAGCTCGGCGGATTGATCCGCTACATGCCGTGGGTGGCGGGGCTGGCACTGATCGGCTCGCTCGCCATCGCCGGGTTGCCGCCGCTCAACGGGTTCGTCTCGGAGTGGCTGCTGCTGCAGGCATTCCTGCAGACGCCGCAGATTCCGCACGCCTTCCTGAACATGATCGTGCCACTGGGCGCGGCGATCGTGTCGCTGACGGCGGCGCTGGCGGGCTATGTGATGGTGAAGTTCTACGGTGTGGTGTTTCTTGGTCAGCCACGCGAGCGCGCGCTGGAACAGGCGCATCCAGCCGGCTGGCTGGAGCGGACCGGCCTGAGCTGGCTGGCACTGGGTTGCGTGCTGGTCGGTGTGTTTCCCCAGGTCGCGCTGGATGTCGTGGGTCGCATCACCGGACAACTGGTCGGCGCGACCGTGCAACGCGGACCGTCGCCCTGGTGGATGACGCCGCTCGCCTCGAACCAGGCGTCGTACAGCGGCCTGTGGCTGTGGGCCGGACTGGTGCTGGTGGTCGCCGCCACGTTCGTGCTGGTGCGCCGGTTCTATCACGGTCGCGTTCGCCGTACACCGGCATGGGATTGCGGCTACCGCTGGCAGACACCGCGCATGCAGGATTCGGCCGAGGGCTTCGGCCAGCCGATCCGCCATCTGTTCGGGCCGGTGTTCCGCATGCAGCGCGAACTGCCGTTGCCGTCCGACCCGCAACCGCAGTATCGCGTGCAGATCGAGGAGCACTTCTGGCATGCGCTCTACCTGCCGCTGTCGCGCTTCGTGCTGCGCACCGCCGAGCGGGTGACGATCCTGCAGGGCGGGCGGCTGGCGACCTATCTGCTGTACAGCTTCCTGACCCTGATCCTGCTGCTGGTGTGGGTCCTGTGAGCGCCACCGCATACGCATGGCAGGTGGGCGAGTGCCTGTTGGCGATCGCGCTGGCGCCGCTGTTCGCCGGGTGGGTCGGGCAATGCCGGGCCTGGCTGCAGAACCGCTCCGCGCCGCCGCTGTGGCAACCGTACCGGGTACTGCGCAAGCTGTTCCACAAGGATGTGGCGCTGGCGACCCATGCGTCCTGGCTGTTCCGCTCGGCGCCCTATGTGGTGTTTGCCACGATGGTGGTGGCCGCGGCGATCATTCCTTCGGTGACGACCGACCTGCCGCTGGCCCGGGTGGCCGATGCGATCGCGCTGGTGGGCGTGTTCGCCACCGGGCGCGTATTCATGTCGCTCGCGGCGATGGACGTGGGTACCGCATTCGGCTCGATGGGCGCCCGCCGCGAAATGATGATCGGATTTCTCACCGAGCCGGCGCTGCTGATGGTGCTGTTCAGCGCCTTCATGGCGTTCGGCAGCACCGCGTTGCCCCGCGTGGTGGAGGTCGTGCTGCGGCAGCCGCACATCATGTTGCACCCGAGCCTGTTCTTCGCCGCGGTCGCGTTCGTGATGGTGCTGCTGGCGGAAAATGCACGCCTGCCGGTCGACAATCCGACGACCCATCTCGAGCTGACGATGATCCACGAGTCGATGACCCTGGAGTACTCGGGACGTCATCTGGCCCTGATCGAGTGGGCCGCCTGGCTGAAGCTGTTCAACTACGCCTGCATCGGCTTCACGCTGTTCATGCCCTGGGGCATCGCCTTGCATGGCGCCGGCCCCGGCCTGCTGGCGCTGGCCATCGGCGCCCTGATCGCCAAGCTGGTCGTCGCCGGCGCCGCGCTCGCGCTGCTCGAAAGCATCACGGCCAAGCTGCGGCTGTTCCGTGCGCCGGAGTTCCTGACCATGGCGTTCCTGCTCGCCGTGCTCGGCCTGCTCGTGCACCTGCTGCTGGAAGTGTGAAGCCATGGCCCACCTGAATCTCGCCACCCAAGTCGTGCAGATGCTGGCCGGCGCCTTGCTGCTGATCTCCTTCGCCATGCTGGCCGAACGGCGCAGCCGCCGGCTGCTGATCCTGCTGGTGTGGCAAGGTGCCGTGCTGGTGGCCTCGACCCTGCTGGTGGCTTCCACGGCCCACCTCCCGCACCTGTTCTATTCGGCCGCGCTCACCTTCGTGCTCAAGGTGTGCGTGTTGCCGTGGATCCTGTTCCGCCTGATGCGCAAGCTGGGGATCGAACGCGACAACGAGCCGCTGGTCAATGTGCCGACGCTGATGCTGGTCGGCCTGGGCCTGGTGATCTTCGCGTTCGGCCTGGCGCAGCCGGTCAGCGCGCTGGCCACGACCGTGCTGCGCAATACGCTGGGGATCGCGCTGGCGGTCATTTTGCTGTCGTTCCTGATGATACTGGCCCGCCGCAAGGCGTTCACCCAGGTGATCGGTTTCCTGTCGCTGGAAAACGGCCTGTTCTTCGCCGCCACCAGCACGACCTATGGCATGCCGATGGTGGTGGAACTCGGCATGGCTCTCGACCTGCTGGTGGCGGTGTTCATCTTCGGCATCTTCTTTTTCCATATCCGGGAGCAGTTCGACAGCCTCGATCTGGACCAACTCGAATCTCTCAAGGAGGATTGACGTGGAGATCCTGCTGGTCCTGGGTTGTCCCCTGCTTGGCGCGATGCTGCTCGCCGTCGTCGGCGCGAAGCGCTATGCCGCCGAAGTGAGCGTGGCGATCAGCCTCGCCACCTTGCTGGCGGCGACGGCACTGGTGCTCAGGATCATCCACGGCGGATCGATGACCGCCCTGCATGAAGAGTTCTTCATCGATCCGTTCAATGTGTTCCTGGTTGCGCTGACCGCCCTGGTCGGTTTCACGACCTCCGTGTTTTCGCGGCCCTACATGCGCATCGAAGCCGAACATGGCCGGCTCACCGCGGCGCGACTGCGGCTGTACCACAGCATGTACCAGCTGTTCATGGCGGCCATGCTGCTGGCGCTGACCACCAACAACATGGGTTTTCTGTGGGTCTCGATGGAAATGGCCACGCTGTCGACGGTGCTGCTGGTTTCGCTGTATCGCACGCGGGCCAGCGTCGAGGCTGCCTGGAAGTACTTCATCCTGTGCGGCGTGGGCATTGCGCTGGCGCTGTTCGGCACCGCGCTGCTGTACGCCGCCGCCGAGAACGTGCTCGGGGGCGAGGGCATGAATGCCTTGCTGTGGACGCATCTGAATGCGGTCAAGGGTCAGCTGGAACCGCGGGTGATGGGTCTGGCCTTCGTCTTCCTGCTGGTCGGCTACGGTACCAAGGTCGGACTGGCGCCGCTGCACAACTGGCTTCCGGATGCGCATGCCGAAGGTCCGACGCCGGTGTCGGCGGTGCTGTCCGGCCTGCTGCTCAATGTCGCGTTGTATGCCGTGATCCGCTGCAAGATTCTCGCCGACGGGGCGCTGCATTCGACGCTGCCGGGCCACATGTTGATGGGCTTCGGCCTGCTGTCGACGGTGCTGGCGAGCTTCTTCCTGTGGCGCCAGCGCGACATCAAGCGGCTGTTCGCGTATTCCTCGATCGAGCACATGGGCATCATCACCTTTGCGTTCGGCATGGGCGGCCCGATCGCCAACTTCGCGGCGCTGTTGCACATGACGATGCACTCGCTGACGAAGTCCGCGATCTTCTTTGCCGCCGGTCATGCCACACAGCTGTCGGGCACGCAGCGCATGGACAAGATCCGCGGCCTGCTGGCGATTCATCCCAGCGTGGGCTGGGGACTGATGCTCGGCGGCCTGGCGATTCTCGGCATGCCGCCGTTCGGCGTCTTCACCAGCGAATACCTGGTACTGATCACCGCGATGCGGGATCATCCGTGGGCCACGCCGATCCTGCTGGTGGCCCTGGCGGTCGCCTTCGCCGCGATCTTCAGTCGCCTGCAACCGATGGTGTTCGGCGACACGGATGACCGGCCGCTGCCGCACTCGCCGGCACTGGTTCCGGTATTCATCCATCTCGGGATCGTGCTGATGATGGGTGTCTACATTCCGCCGGCCCTGGCCGAGTGGTATCGCCTGGCGGCCCGGCTGATTGCCGGCTGATGGGATGACAACATGACCGACGATTCGCTCAAGCCCGAAGACCTCCGCCTGCCCGCCAATGTGGTGGCACGGCATGCCGTGGTCGATGCCGAGCAATGGCTGGCCTGCGCGCAGCGTCTGCACGACCAGGGCGCTGGCCTGCTCACCCTGTGGGGCACCGACGACCGCGACCGCGATGGTGCCTTTCGCGTGTTCGCCGCCTTGCTGTTGCCCGATCAGGTCATGGTGCTGGAGCACGCCCTGGCCGGCGGAAATACCGTGTACCCCGCGCTCGGCCACTTGTTCCCGGTGGCCGACCGCCTGCAGCGTGCGTTGTACGACCTGCTCGGGTTGCGGGCCGATGCGGGGGATGGCCGACCGTGGTTGCGCCATGGCGGCTGGCCCGAGAATATCTTTCCGCTGCGCCGCGACGTGGGCGCCACCCAAAGTTATGCCATTCATGCCAAACCCTATCCGTTCGTGCCGGTCAGCGGCGACGGGGTGCATGAAATAGCCGTGGGTCCGGTGCACGCCGGAACGATCGAGCCGGGCCATTTCCGCTTTTCCGTGGTGGGCGAGAAAGTGCTGCGGCTGGAGGAACGCCTTGGCTATGCCCACAAGGGCATCGCCAAACGCTTCGACAGGCTGCCCTTGCAGGAGGGCCATCGGCTGGCGGCCCGGATCTGCGGCGACAGCACGGTGGCGTTTTCCTGGGCCTACTGCGCCGCGCTCGAGGCGATCACGGAAACCGAACTGCCGCGCCGTGCCGCGGCCCTGCGCGCACTGGCGCTCGAGCGTGAGCGCATTGCCAATCACCTGGGCGACCTGGGCGGTCTGGGCAACGATGCCGGCCTGGCTTTCGGCCTGGTGCAGTTCTCCAGCCTGAAGGAGCAGCTGGTCCGTCTCAACCAGGACGCTTTCGGCCAGCGTTACCTGTTCGACTACCTGCTCCCGGGCGGCGTCGTCATCGACCTTGGCGCACGGATGATCCGCAGCATGCTCGACGAAGTGGCGATGCTGGGACAGGCGGTGTCCACCTTGCGCGCGATTTTCGACGACCATGCCGGCATGCAGGATCGCTTCCGCGATGCGGGTCTGCTCAGCCCCGAACTGGCCAGGGCACACGGCGCCATCGGCCTGGTCGGACGCGCCTCCGGCGTCGCCCGCGACGCGCGGATCGACTTGCCGTGGCCACCTTACGATGTGCTGCAGCCCGGCCGCGTGCTGCGCTCCGAAGGCGACGTCGCCGCGCGCGTGCAGGTTCGCTTCGATGAAATCATGGATTCCCTGCGCCTGTGCCGGTCCCTGCTGCAGACCCTGCCGGAGGGACCGAGCCTTGTCCCGGTGCCGGTGGCGCCGCCGGACCGACTGGGGCTGGGCCTGATCGAGGGCTGGCGCGGGCCGGTGCTGATCGCCCTGGGGACAGCGCCGGACAACCGTGTGCGGCACTGCCACGCGCACGATTCGTCATGGCAGAACTGGCCACTGATCGAATACGCCATGATCGGCAACATCGTTCCGGATTTCCCGCTGATCAACAAGTCATTCAACCTCGCCTACAGCGGTCACGACGGGTAAGTCACCATGTTCACCATCCTGGCACGCATCCGGCGCACCGGCATTCTCAGCGAGCCCTTGCCGACATCCGAGGTGCGCGACGCACCACTGGAAAAGCTGCAGCGGGACCTGCAGTCCGTGTTCGGTCGCGCGTTGCGCATCCGTCACGTGGATGCCGGATCGTGCAACGGCTGCGAACTGGAAATCCACGCGCTTTCGAATCCTTACTACAACCTCGAGGGTAGCGGCATCGCGTTCGTGGCCAGCCCGCGGCACGCCGATGTGCTGCTGGTCACCGGCCCGGTGTCGGTCAACATGGAAGAAGCCCTCAAGCGCACGTACGAGGCGATGCCCGATCCCAAATGGGTCCTGGCTGTCGGTGACTGCAGTACCTGCACCGGCGTGTTCGGGGTGAACTATGCAACGCGCGGCCGTGTCGCCGACGTCATCCCGGTCGATGCCGTGATCAACGGCTGCCCGCCGACGCCGCTCGCACTGCTGCGTGGCCTGCTGCAGATCACCGGGCATGCGCAGCCAAAAGTATCGCCGGGCGCCGTCCAAGCCGATTCCTGATCGATCCGTCCCGCCGACAGGGGATCTCGACCAGCCTGGTTCCTGGCATCGGTAGGAGCGCACCCTGTGCGCGAACGCTCTTTACATATCAGGACAAAAGAGCGTTCGCGCACAGGGTGCGCTCCTACGGCGGGGCGGGCCTGGCTGTCGTCGGGGCACCGAAGTGCACGAATCTTTCGCCACGATCCGGCATGCGCAAAAACAACGGACGCCGAGGCGTCCGTTGTTTTGTGCTGCGTTGTGGCGACCGGCTCAGATCGAGTAGTACATCTGGAACTCCAGCGGATGGGTGCTGGCGCGGTAGCGGGTGACTTCCTTCATCTTCACTTCGATGTAGGCGTCGATGAAGTCGTCGGTGAACACGCCGCCGGCCTTGAGGAAGTCGCGATCCTTGTCCAGCGCTTCCAGCGCGGCGTCGAGGCTGGAGCACACCTGCGGGATGTTCTTCTCCTCTTCCGGCGGCAGGTCGTACAGATCCTTGTCGGCCGGCGCACCGGGATCGATCTTGTTGAGGATGCCGTCGAGGCCGGCCATCATCAGCGCGGTGAAGGTGAGGTAGCCGGACTGCATCGGGTCGGGGAAGCGCACCTCGATGCGGCGGCCCTTCGGGCTGGCGACGTACGGGATGCGGCAGCTCGCCGAACGGTTGCGCGCCGAGTAGGCCAGCATCACCGGCGCCTCGAAGCCGGGCACCAGGCGCTTGTAGCTGTTGGTGGTGGAGTTGGCGAACGCGTTGATCGCCTTGGCATGCTTGAAGATGCCGCCGATGTACCACAGCGCGGTCTGCGACAGGCCGCCGTAGAGGTCGCCGGCGAACAGGTTGGTGCCGTCCTTGGACAGCGACTGGTGCACATGCATGCCACTGCCGTTGTCGCCCACGATGGGTTTCGGCATGAAGGTGACGGTCTTGCCGTTCTGGTGGGCGACGTTCTTGACCACGTACTTCATGGTGATCAGCTCGTCCGCTTTCTTCACCAGCGTGTTGAACTTGACCCCGATTTCGCACTGGCCGGCGTTGGCCACTTCGTGATGGTGCACCTCGACGGTCTGGCCCAGCGACTCGAGCACCTTGCACATGTCGGCGCGCAGGTCGCCCAGCGAATCGACCGGGCTGACCGGAAAGTAGCCGCCCTTCACGCCCGGGCGATGGCCGGTGTTGTCGTCGTCGTACTTGTAGCGCGAACTCCAGGCCGCTTCCTGCGAACCGATCTCGTAGAACACCCGGCCCATGTCGTTCTGCCAGCGCACCGAATCGAAGATGAAGAATTCCGGTTCCGGCCCGAAGAACGCCGTGTCGGCGACGCCGGTGGACTTCAGGTACGCCTCGCCGCGCTTGGCGATCGAGCGCGGGTCGCGGCCGTAGGCCTGCATCGTCGACGGTTCCAGCACATCGCAGTGCAGTACCAGCAGCGTATGCGTGCTGAACGGATCGAGGTAGGCCGTGTCCGGATCCGGCATCAGGATCATGTCCGACTCGTTGATACCCTTCCAGCCGGTGATCGAGGAGCCATCGAACATCTTGCCGTCCTCAAACGTCGACTCGTCGATCGCATGGGCCGGGAAACTGACATGGTGGTGCACGCCGAGCATGTCGGCGAAACGGAAGTCGACGAAATCGACTTCGTGTTCCTGGATCAGATCGAGCACTTTCTGGGCAGACATAGAACAACCTCGAAGGGTGGGTGGTGGGACGTTTTTGTTGATCCGGATCGCAAATAACCTGCGCGCCCCTGCGATTTTCCTCTTCTGTGTCAGCGCAGGGGAGGGTCGGGGCAGGTGCGCTCAAATTGAATGAATTCGTCCCGAACCGTTAGCAAGACCGATGCCATGGCATTAAACCACGCAACGGCGGGCACTTGCGCGCAACGGCGGCACCCGCGACGCGGTATCTTGCATCAAACAGGCACAACCTTGCGAATTTTTGCACCAGATTGGATCAAATAGAAACCGGACCCGCGCCAGCGGCGCGGGCCCGGCGAACCTCATACCTCGTAGGCAGTCTCGCCGTGCGAGGTGATGTCCAGCCCCTCACGCTCCGCATCCGCACTGACCCGCAGGCCAAACACCGCTTTCACCACCAGGTAGGCCAGCAGCGATACCAGGCCGCTCCATCCCAGCGTGATGGCTATGCTCAGCGCCTGGATCCCGAGCTGATGCACGATCGAGAAGTCCGCGGCACCGATCCCACCCAGTGCCGGCGCGGTGAACACGCCGGTGAGCAGGGCACCGACGATGCCGCCGATGCCGTGCACGCCGAAGACATCCAGCGCATCGTCGGTCCGCAGGATCTTCTTCAGCCCGGTCACGCCCCATACGCAGCACACGCTGGCCAGCGCACCCACCGCGAGCGCCCCCATCGGCCCGACCGTACCGCACGCCGGGGTAATGCCGACCAGGCCGGCGACAGCGCCCGAGGCACCGCCCAGCATCGAGGGCTTACCCTTGGTCATCGCTTCGAGTGCCAGCCAGGCCAGCACTGCCGCCGCCGTCGCCAGCAAGGTGTTGATGAAGGCCAGCGCGGCACCGGAGTTGGCCTCCAGATTGGAGCCCGCGTTGAACCCGAACCAGCCGACCCACAGCAGCGCCGCGCCGATCATGGTGAAGGTCACGTTGTGCGGCTTGATCGCCTCGCGACCGAAACCCAGTCGCGGACCGATCAGATACGCACCCACCAGACCGGCGATACCGGCATTGATATGCACCACCGTGCCACCGGCGAAATCCAGCGCCCCCAGGCCCAGCAGGTAGCCGCCCGGTCCCCACACCATGTGCGCGATCGGCAGGTAGGCGAAGGTGAACCACAACGCCGTGAACAGCAGCACGGCACGGAAACGCATCCGCTCGGCGAACGAACCGACGATCAACGCCCCGGTGATGCCGGCGAAGGTCGACTGGAACGCGATGAATACATACTCCGGCAGTTTCACACCGGCGGTGAACGTATCCGACAGCGTGTCCTTGGTTACCCCGTGCAGGAACAACTTGTGGAAATCGCCGATGACCGCGTTGCCACTGTCGAATGCCAGGCTGTAGCCGTACACCACCCACAGCACCAGGATCATCGAGAACACCGTCATCACCTGCATCAGCACCGACAACACGTTCTTCGAGCGCACCAGGCCACCGTAAAACAACGCCAAGCCGGGCACGGTCATCAACAGCACCAGCAAGGTGGACGTGAGCATCCACGCCACGTCGCCCTTGTCGACCACCGGTGGCGCCACTGCCGCTGCAGTCTGGGCATGCAGCACCGGCGCGGCCAGCGTCATCAACAGGACGGTTGCGACCATCGGCAACCACCTGCGCATCGTATGGAACAGCTTCATGTCTTTCATGGAAACCTCGGGCAATAGGGTCAGAGAGCGTCGGCGTCGAGATCGCCGGTACGAATGCGGATCACCTGCTCCACGGTGCTGACGAACATCTTGCCGTCACCCACGCTGCCGGTCTTGGCGGCCTGCTGGATGGCCTCCAGCGCCGCATCGAGCAACTCGTCCGTGACGACCGCCTCGATCTTGATCTTGGGCAGGAAATCGACGGTGTATTCGGCACCGCGATAGAGCTCGGTATGACCTTTCTGGCGACCGAAGCCGCGCACCTCACTGACCGTAAGCCCACTGACGCCGACCTGCATGAGCGCCTCGCGGACTTCGTCGAGCTTGTATGGCCGAATGATGCTGCTGATCAATTTCATCTTTTTCCCCTTCAGGAAGGTTCAACGTGGAAGCACGGCGAAACGGCACGGCTTGCCACGCCGGTTTTCAAAAAGCCTTGCCGACACTCAGGATTGCGGTGGCGCGACCGAGGTAGTGGCCATCGGCATTGGTGTACAGCGGCCTGCTGGCGTTGGTGTCGTAATAACCCAGCGACACCGAGTAGCCGTGATCGAAATTCCGGGTGACGCCCAGTTTCCAATCGGTATAGGAAAAACCCGGGTTGTTCTTCACGGTCTGGTGGCCCACGTGTGCATTGATCAGCCAGCCCGGCACGAACTCGTAGTTCCACGACAGATCCAGATAGTCGCTGTGCTTGCTGTCGGCGAAGCCGAACAGATTGGTGAAAGCGTGCGAATACTTCAGCGAGAGGCTCTTCCAGCCCAGCGCGGCATAACCTTCCAGCGTGTACGGCAGGGTGAAGCCGCTCGGATAGGTGCCTGGGTAGTAGTACTCGTAGAGGCCGGCGTCATAGGTCCAGTCGCCGCCCAGACTGCCGCGATGCCCGGCGTAGACGTCCACTTCCAGGCTGCTGGAGATGGGTGCGGCAGAGGTCGATGCGTCCGACAGCCAGCTGATGTTGCTGCCCCAGGCACCGACGTACCAGCCACTGCTGTGGTCGTATTCAATGCCCGCCTGCACGGCAGGATCGCGGTTGGTCTGGGACAGACCACGAAACAGGTAGTCGTTGACCACGGTGGCGCTGCCAGTGAGGGTGCTCTGCGGGGCATCCGCCGCCTTCGCCGGCATGGCGAGGCTGGCGAAAGACAGCGCCGCAGCGCAAAAAAGAGTCATACATCGCTTCATCGGACTTGCTCCAGTAGGAGTGAGGAGTAGCGCGATGTACTTAGCAAGACCGGTGCCACATGATTAAATTCTTTAAATACAATCCCTTGTGTCACATCAGACGCGCGCCTCGTGCTGCATTGCATTATTCAAGGGCAACCGGCTGGCCCGTTTGCACCAAACCCATCAACCGGAAAAGGGAGCGGATGCATCGGCCTAGAGACAGCCCACCGGACAACCATGGCCCGGCGCGAAGGCAGTAGACTTCAGCGCTTTGTCGTAACCCTCGCGCCACTCCCTGGACTCGCAACCCATGAGCGATCTGATCCACGTCGTCGTGCTCGGCATCATCGAAGGCATTACCGAATTCCTGCCGATCTCCAGCACCGGCCACCTGCTGATCGCCGAGAAGCTGGGCCTGGGCCATCGTTCGGATCTGTTCAACATCGGCATCCAGGCAGGCGCCATCCTGGCGGTGACGCTGATCTACTGGAAGCGCATCTGGCAGCTGTTCACCCAGTGGCGCACCCCTGCGAATCGCGATTACCTGCTGAAGCTGTTGGTCAGCTTCATGATCACCTCGGCGCTCGGGGCGATTGTCGTGATCCATTTCCACTTCAAGCTGCCCGAGACGGTGACCCCGATCGCGTGGGCGCTGGTGATCGCCGGCTTCTGGATGATCGGCGCCGAACTGCTGGCGGCGCGCCAGCCGGAACGCAGCGAAGTGACCTGGCGCGTGGCGATCCTGGTCGGCATCGCGCAGATGGTCGCCGGGATCTTCCCCGGTACCTCGCGCTCGGCCGCCACCATCTTCACCGCGATGCTGGCCGGTACCAGCAACCGTGCGGCGGCGACCGAGTTCGCCTTCCTGGTCGGCATCCCGACCATGTATGCAGCCACCGGCTACGAGTTGCTGAAGGTGCTCCGCGGTGGCGGCGCGGCGCATGAGAACTGGACCGCGCTGGCGGTGGGTTTCGTGGTCTCGGCGATCGTCGCGTTCGTTGCGGTGAAGTGGCTGCTCGGCTACATCCGCAGCCATCGCTTCACCGCGTTCGCGATCTACCGGATTGCGCTCGGCGTGGCCTTGCTGGCGTGGCTGCCGCATGGGGGCTAGTCGTCGACACGATGACGCCAGGGCACGCATTGCACGCACTGATCGAGACGCTCGAATGCAACGCGACACTTCACGATCCACAGCGCCTGGGCGAGCGACTCGACGCGCTTGACCACCTCGAGCTGCTGCTGCTGACGGTCACCGCGATCGAACCGGCACTTCGGCGGCGGATCGTCGAGGTGCAGGAGCGCTTCGGCGCCCTGAACGCCGATCTGCATGCCCGCATGCGGGATGCCATCCGCTGCGGCCAGAGGCCGCCCTTGCTGGCGCAATGCCTCGACGACGCGCGCCTCGACGACGACGGTGGCGACGGTTACGACTGGCGTGACGAGCTGATCGGTGGCGTGCTGCAGCTGCAGCCACCGGCGCCGTCCGACACGCTCCAACCAGCCGACATGGTGGCCTATCAGCCCACTCCGGCGCGCCACATCTTCAGCCTGCTCGCACAGGCGCAACTCACCGCGAAGGATGTGCTGGTGGATCTCGGCTCGGGGCTGGGACACGTGCCGCTGCTCGCAGCGGTCTGCACCGATGCCGGTTCGATCGGGATCGAGCGCGAACCGGCCTATGTCGCCTGCGCACAGGCCGCCGCCGATGCGCTGCAACTGTCGCATGCGCACTTCCACTGCATGGACGCGCGTGCCACGGATTTCGCCTGTGGCACGCTGTTCTACCTCTACACGCCCTTCGCCGGTGCGGTGCTGCAGTCGGTGCTCGACGCGTTGCGCCGCGAAGCGCAACGACGCGCCCTCCGCATCGCCGCGCATGGCCCCTGCGTCGCCGCTCTGGCGGCCCAGCCATGGCTGGAAACCGATCTTCCGGCACGGGCCGATCGCATCACGCTTTTCCGTCCGCGCCACTGAAGGCGGTCAGGCCGTGAGCGCCTCCGGCGAACGCGCGCCGGCGTCCTTTGCCGCCACCGCTTTCGGCGCCTTCCCGCCCAATGCGATCCCGCACTGGCCCGGCTGGTTGGTGCGCTCGAACAACTCGCGCACCCATTCGATGAAGGCCTGCACGCGGGCCGAGAGATGCTTCTTCTGCGGGTAGACGATCCACACCGGCTTGCCGGTCGAGGTGGTCTCGGTCATCACCAGTTCGAGCAGGCCCTTTTCCAGCATGCACGCCGCCAGCATCCGCGGCACCTGGGTGATGCCCAGGCCGGCCACCACCGCTTGGATCACCGACTCGCCATCGTTGATCAGCATGTGGGCATCGATGTCCACGTCGATCGAACCACCCGGCGTGTCGAACTGCCACTGCCGCGGGCGGCCATTCGGGTAGACGTAGTTGATGCAGCGGTGATCCTTCAGATCCTTGATGCTGCGCGGCGCACCGTGTCGGCGCAGATAGTCCGGCGAGGCGCACACCACATTGCGCAGGTAGCCGATCTTGCGCGCAATCAGGCTGGAGTCCTCCAGCTGGCCCACGCGGATCGCACAATCGAGGCCCTCGCTATTGAGATCCATCGGCAAGTCGCTCATCGACAACTCCAGCCGGATATCCGGATAGCGCTGCTCGAACTCGGCCAGCCGGGGGATCACCGCGGAACGGCCGACCGCCCGCGAAATGCCCACGCGCAGCTTGCCGGTGGGCTTGCGATTCGCGTAGTTGAGCGCCTCGGTCGCTTCGGTCAGGTCGGCCAGGATTTCCTTGCAGCGCGCATGGAACGAGGCACCCTCGTCGGTCAACCGCAATGAGCGGGTGGAGCGAAACAACAAGCGCGCGCCGAGCTGGGCTTCCAGTCGCGATACGGCTCGGCTGACCCCGGACGGGGTCATCCCCAGCTGGGCGGCGGCGGCGGCGAAGCTCTTGGCCTCGACCACGCGAACAAAGGTCGAAATTGCTGAAAAGTCTTCCATTATCCCGATTTCCTGCCAACTCGTGATTCTGAGTCACGAGTGTAATGCGCAAAAAACGGATTTTCTATACCGCAAAGTGCACCTATCCTCTCGACCCTTCGCCGGGGCTGTGTGCCCGGCAACCACGGTTCCGGGAGCGCGACATGAAAAAACAATGGATGCTGACGGGTTTGGTCGCTGCCGCCGTGCTGGGCAGCTGGTTCCTGTTGCACGGCAACGACAGTCGTGCGCAGTCCACCGCCTCCGGCGCACCGCCGGAGGTGACCGTGGCGCAGGCGTTGAGCCGCAAGGTCAGCGACAGCGCCGAATTCACCGGGCGACTGCAAGCGGTCGATACGGTACAGGTGCGGCCGCGGGTCGGCGGTTTCGTGGAGTCGGTGCACTTCGAGGAAGGCGCGCTGGTGCACAAGGGCGACGTGCTGTTCCAGCTCGACGCGCGCCCCTACCAGGCCGAGGTCGACCGGCTCAGCGCCAATCAGGCACAGGCCCGGGCCGAGTTGAGCCTGGCTGAAACCAACCAGCGCCGCGCCGCGATGCTGCTGGCCCAGCACGCGATCGCGCAGCAGGAAGCCGATCGCCAGAACACCGCGGAACAGAGTGCGCGAGCCCGGCTGGGAGCGGCCACCGCTGCGCTCGCCGCCGCCCGGCTGAACCTGGATTTCACCCGGGTGCGCGCGCCGATCGACGGGCGCGTCAGCAACGCCCGGGTCACCCCCGGCAACCTGGTCACCAGCCAGGACGTGCTGACCAGCGTGGTCTCGGTGAACCCGGTCTACGTCTACTTCGACGTGGACGAGCAGACCTGGCTCAAGCTCGATCACCTGCGCGCCAACGCGCGGCTGGTTGGCCGCAGCGCACGGATCAGGGTGGCGATGGGCCTGGCCGACGAGTCGGGCCATCCGCATCAGGGCCGCCTCGACTTTGTCGACAACCAGTTGCACAGCAGCACCGGCACGATCCGTCTGCGTGCGGTGTTCGACAATGCCGATGGCCTGTACACCCCCGGCCTGTATGCCCGCGTGCAGCTGCAAAGCGGCAAGGCGCGACCGCGCGTGCTGGTGGACGACCGGGCGATCGGTACGGATCTGGGCAACCAGTTCGTTTACGTGCTCGACAAGCAGCACAAGGTGCAATACCGCAAGGTCAGCACCGGGCCGCTGTTCCATGGCCTGCGGGTGATCGACAGCGGTCTCGAACCCAACGACATCGTGGTGGTGAATGGCCTGCAGCGCGTGCGCCCCGGCGCCGAGGTGAATCCGCAGACCGTGGCCATGTCCTACCGCCTCGATGCGCAGGACAAGGCGCTGGTCGACGAGGACAGCGGCAAACCGAAACCGGACGACACGCTGGCCGCCACCAGCGCCGCCAAGCCGCCGCAGGGCTGAGTCCACCCACGCCGAGCCCCTACCCATGAAAAACATAGCCCAATTCTTTGTCGACCGGCCGATCATGGCCGCCGTGCTGTCGCTGCTGTTCGTGATCACCGGCTCCATCGCGGTGTTCAAGCTGCCGATCAGCGAATACCCCGAAGTGGTGCCGCCCACCGTGGTGGTGCGTGCCAGCTATCCCGGCGCCAACCCCAAGGTGATCGCCGAGACCGTCGCCACGCCGCTGGAGGAACAGATCAACGGCGTCGAAGGCATGCTGTACACCTCGTCGCAGGCGACCAGCGACGGCGCGTTGACGCTGACCGTGACCTTCGCGCTGGGCACCGATCTCAACACCGCCCAGGTCGACGTGCAGAACCGCGTGGCACAGGCCCTGCCCAAGCTGCCCGAGGAAGTGCAGCGGCTCGGCGTGACCACCCAGAAGAGCTCGCCCGACCTCACCATGGTGGTGCACCTGACCTCGCCCGACCAGCGCTACGACATGCTGTACCTGTCGAACTACGCGCGGCTGCACGTGAAGGATGTGCTGGGTCGGCTCAATGGTGTCGGCGACGTGCAGATCTTCGGTGCCGGCGAGTACTCGATGCGCGTGTGGCTGGACCCACAGAAACTGGCCCAACGCGGGCTCACCACCGGCGACGTGGTCAACGCGATCCGCGAGCAGAACGTGCAGGTCGCCGCCGGTGCGCTGAACGCGCCGCCGGGGCCCAGCAACTCGGCGTTCCAGCTCAACATCAACACCCGCGGCCGGCTGGTCAGCGAAGACGACTTCCGCAACATCATCGTGCGCACCAGCGCCAACGGTGGTGTGACCCATCTGGGCGACATCGCCAAGGTCGACCTGGGCTCGAACAACTACGCGCTGCGCAGCCTGCTCGACAACAAGCCGGCGGTGGCGCTGCCGATCTTCGCGCGGCCCGGTTCCAACGCGATCCAGATCTCCGACGAAGTGCGCAGCACCATGGCGCAGCTGAAGAAGGACTTCCCGCAAGGCGTCGACTATTCGATCGTGTACGACCCGACCGTGTTCGTGCGCGGCTCGATCGAGGCGGTGGCGCATACCCTGCTGGAAGCGATCCTGCTGGTGGTGCTGGTGGTGATCCTGTTCCTGCAGACCTGGCGCGCCTCGATCATCCCGCTGGTGGCGGTGCCGGTGTCGCTGATCGGCACGTTCGCGGTGATGTACCTGGCCGGCTTCTCGCTCAATGCGCTGTCGCTATTCGGACTGGTGCTGGCGATCGGCATCGTGGTCGATGATGCGATCGTGGTGGTGGAAAACGTCGAACGGCATATCGAGCTGGGACAGACGCCGCGGGAAGCCACCCGCCAGGCGATGCGCGAGGTCACCGGCCCGATCGTGGCCACCGCGCTGGTGCTGTGCGCGGTGTTCATCCCGACCGCCTTCGTCAGCGGCCTCACCGGCCAGTTCTATCGCCAGTTCGCGCTGACCATCGCGATCTCCACGGTGATCTCCGCGTTCAACTCGCTGACCCTGAGCCCGGCGCTGGCCGCCGTGCTGCTGAAGGGCCACGACGCACCGAAGGATCGCCTCACCCGCGGCATCGACCGCGCGTTCGGCTGGCTGTTCCGCCCGTTCAATCGCCTGTTCCATCGCGGTTCGGAGCGCTACGTGGGCGGCGTCAAGCGCATCGTCGGCAAGGGCAAGCTGGCGCTGGTGGTGTACGCCGGCCTGATCGGCCTGACCTGGTTCGGTTTCTCGCACGTGCCGACCGGCTTCGTGCCAAGCCAGGACAAGCAATACCTGGTCGCGTTTGCGCAACTGCCCGATGCCGCCTCGCTGGATCGTTCCGAGGACGTGATCGAGCGGATGAGCGCGATCGCGCTGAAGCAGCCGGGCGTCGAGCATGCGGTCGCGTTCCCCGGCCTGTCGATCAACGGCTTCACCAACAGCACCAACTCCGGCATCGTGTTCGTCACCCTGAAGCCGTTCGAGGATCGCCGCAGCGCGGATCTTTCGGCCGGTGCGATCGCCGGTGCGCTGAACCAGAAATTCGCCGCGATCCAGGATGCGTACATCGCGGTGTTCCCGCCGCCGCCGGTGATGGGCCTGGGCACGATCGGCGGCTTCCGCATGCAGATCGAGGATCGCAGCGACCGCGGCTTCGATGAACTCTACAAGCAGACCCAGGGCCTGATCGCGGCGAGCCGGAAAGTACCGGCACTGGCCGGGCTGTTCTCCAGCTTCCAGGTCAGCGTGCCGCAGGTCGATGCCGACGTGGATCGCGAGAAGGCCAAGGCCGAAGGCGTGAACCTGGGCGACGTCTACCAGACCATGCAGGCCTACATGGGCTCGCTCTACGTCAACGACTTCAACCGCTTCGGCCGCACCTA
>DATKVA010000093.1:0-13087 GCA_035530315.1 Rhodanobacter sp.
ACGCCCGCACCAACCGCCGCGCAGCGGCAGGCGCAAGCGCAGAACGCCGATGCGGCGCGAAACCTCGAGACTTACCGCCAACTGCTGCGCATCCACAACGACCAGATGGCGGTGTCGATCGGCCAGGAAATCGTCAGCCAATTCCCCGGCAGCGATGCGGCGAAGGAGGTGCAGAAAACCCTGCCGGGGATCGAGCAGCGCTACCGGGAAAACAGCGAAAAGGCCCGGCTGGCCGCGCTATGGGTGTATCAAGTGTCGCCGATGGCCGGTGGCACCCAGTCCACCGCCGCCATCTACAACAGTCATCCATCCGGCAATGACCGAGTGCAGCTGGTGCTGCGCCGGCACAGCAGATGGGGGCAGAGCGTGTTCCTGTACGGCAGCAAGCCCGGGTTCGTCTGCCACCGCATCTGCCGCATCGCCACCACGGTCGACGGCAAACCGGTGCAGATCAAGGCATTCGCGCCACCCAGCGGCGAGCCGGCACTGATGCTGGTCAACGACAAGGCTTTCCTCGCGATGTTGCCCAAGGCGAAGAAGATTGCCATGGACGTGACCCTGGCCGATGGCGAGAAGAAGCTGACCCTGGTCTATGAAGTCGGCGGTTTCGACCCGTCCAAATGGCAGACGCTCCCCAAGCGTGGGAAAAAGAAGTAAACAAAGTAAGGAACGAGGTGCAGGACACGCATCGCATCAGCCGCTGGCTGTGTCGAGCTGTGCATCGTCGCGAACAACGGATGGATCCCCGTGGGCTGCTTGAATGTCGCGAACCTGAACGAGTCGCCGGCATGTGCACGCCGCTGTCACGCCGCACTGCACACGCTTCAACCACACGCAGTGACGTGCCGGCCCTTCGGAAGTCTGTTTCTCCCCGTTGTGCCATCAACTCACTGCATCACGCACCAATACTGAGGAGACGACGATGATCAAGCGTACTTTTGGAATGGCCGCCTTGGTGCTGGCCTGCGCGGGCGCCATGACCGTGTTGCCGGTGAGCAACGCACAGGCGGCCGGAGCCGAAGTGAAATGCGACATGACATACAACTTGTCTGGCTGGTCCCTGATCTACAAGCACGCTGAGGGTACCGGCACGGTCACCTGCAGCAACGGCCAGAGCGCGAAGGTGAAGATTACCGTGGTGGGCGGCGGGATCACCGCCGGCAAGTACCGCATCAACAATGGCAAGGGCGAGATCAGCCACGTGCACAGCATCGATGATGTGTTCGGCAGCTATGCACAGGCGGGCGCCGAGGCCGGCGTGGTCAAGAGTTCACAAGCCCAGGTGCTGACCAAGGGCACCACCTCCCTGGCGCTGGCCGGTACCGGCGAAGGCGTCAATCTGGGTATCTCGGTGGGCAAGTTCACCATCAGCCGTCGCTGATTCCCGATTTGCGATAAACCAAAGACGAAGGGCGCCGCATGGCGCCCTTCGTCTTTGGGAGCGAAAAGCATCGGGGCTGAAGCCCCTCCCACAGGCGCTGAATCGCTTGTGGGAGATTGCAGGAGCGCACCCTGTGCGCGATGCTTTTGGCCGAAGTGGCAAAGAGCCTATCGCGCACAGAGTGCGCTCCTGCAGCCGCGACGCTTTTTCCGCGTAAACTGCCACGCCTGCACTCCGCCTGCATTTCCCCTGGAGATTTCGCCATGCGCTGCTTTTCCTGTGCGCTTGTGTTGACCTTGCCGACAGCTGCCACGTCTGCCGCATCGAAGGCGGTGTTCTGATGGCATCGACGATACGTGCCGGAACGCCGTCGCCCCGTTTCGCGACGTGGGCGATTGCCCCGTGGATACTGCTGTTGTTCGCGGCGCTGGGCTGCGTGCAATATCTGCAGCACGCCGAGTACGCCTACCTGCTGGCTGCGATGGCGGTCATCGTGGTGAGCGCCGGCTGCATCCTGCGGCAGGCGTGGGCGCGCCCGAGCATGCGCACGCTGGCCCTGCTGCTGGCGCTGTGGGCGCTGGTCACCGGCGTGCTGATGCTGCGGCAGTGGGGCGATTTTGAAACCGCGCGCCAGCAGGCGATGGCGCAGCCGCAGCTCGGTCAGGTGGCACTCTGGCTGATCGCCCGCGCCCGGCGGACCTGGCTGGTCGCGCTGGCGTTGAAGGCGGCCGCCATCCCGCTGTTGCTGTGGCTGGCCTGGGTCCTTGGCACGCCGGCGGCACGTGCGCAGTTCCGGCATCGGCGTTGACCGTTCCTCCCGCAACGCCTGATGCAGTTGCCGCCTGGCCGAGCTAGACTACTTTTCGTCTTGCAGGATCACGGGCGAGGTACACGGATGAAGCGCTTGCTGCTGGGGTTGTTCTGCGTCTTGCTGTCGAGTGCGGTGCTGGCCACCGCCGACGAGGATGTCGCCAAACGGGCGGAGGCCAGCATGCTGGTCACCGGCTCGATCGTGGTGGCGCCCGACGGCAGCGTGCAAAGTTATGCCGTCGATCATCCGGAAAAGCTGCCCTCGGGAGTTGTTGCGGTCATCGACAGGACAGTGCCCACCTGGAAGTTCGGTCCGGTAGTTATCGGTGGCAAGGTGGTGGTGGCCAAGGCCACCATGAGCCTGCGTATCGTGGCCAGGCAGATAGGCAAGGGCAATTTTGCAGTCAGCGTCGGCAGCACATCCTTCGGTAACGATGTCCCGGGTGAAAACCCCAGCTATAGGACGCAGGCGCCGATAAAGTATCCGTCCGCTGCAGTGCGGGATCACGCCGCCGGTACAGTCTACCTGTTGATAAAGATCAACCGGCAGGGCCGGGTCGAAGATGCTGCGGCTGAGCAGGTCAATCTGAGTGTCATAGGCAGCGATGGTGCCATGCAACGGTGGCGGGAAGTACTCGCCAAAGCCGCTCTGACTGGGGCCCGGAAATGGACCTTCAACCTGCCGACCACCGGCAAGCGGGTTGCTGACCCTTACTGGATTGCGCGTATTCCCGTCACTTTCAAATTGAACGAATACGGTCATCCTCGTTCCGAAGGATATGGCCAATGGCAGGGTTACGTACCCGGGCCGCAACAGCTGGTTCCGTGGCTCGACAACAGCCAGCTGGCTGCAGGCAACGTGGACGCGATGCCGGACGGAGGGCTGCTTCTGCTCGACAGCGATGGCTTGCGGCTGAAGAAGCTGTTGGGTGGTACGTAATCTGTCTTGACCGGTGCGTTGTTGTCGCGCCAGGCGCGATTCGTGTCGCGTGGCCGGGCATTCAGCATGGGTTGTCGGGTGGGCGGGTATCGCTTGACGGCATCGTCCTTGGAAATCCTGCCGATGCGTCTGTTCCGTTCGCTTGCCGTGCTGTTTATTCTGTCTGTGGTGCTGCCTTTGCATGCGCAGGATCTGGCGGCTACCTGCCATGCCAGCAGCAGCTATGACGTGACGCTCCATGCCGACAGCGTGATCTTCGACCGCGCTGCGCCGGCACCGCTGCGGGTCGAACTGCAGCAGGGGGTGCTGCATACCGACGGCGCCGCCGTGCGTTTGAATGCGGAGGACAAGGATCGGCTGGCGTTGTTCGAGCGCGACTTGCGCGCGCTGGCGCCGCGGGTGCGAACGGTCGCGCAGAACGGGGTGGACCTGGCGGTGCAGACACTGCGTACCGAGGCGGGCGGCATGGGCCTAGGTGCCGATACCCGTGCCGAGTTCGATCAGCGCCTGGCCGCGGATGCCCGCGAACTCAAGCAGCGCATTGCGACCAGCAACAGCAGCCACGACTGGCAGGGCGATGCCGCCAACCGGTACGCCAACCAGATCGCCGCCGACCTGCTGCCGCTGCTGGCCGGCGACCTTGGCCGGCAGGCCATCGACGCAGCCATGAGCGGCGACTTGCAGGCGGCGGCCGACTTGCGCGATCGCGCCGCAGGCCTCGCCACCAGCCTGCAGCCGCGTCTGCAGCAGCGCATGCAGGCATTGCGTCCGCAGGTCGAGGCGTTGTGCCCGTCGATCCGGCGCCTTGCCGAATTGCAGCAGGGCGTGCGCGGCAGCAACGGACAGCCGTTGAACCTGTTGCAGATCGGCCGGTGAAGCGGCGAGTCGCCAGTGCTCGCCGACCAGCCGGCAGCCGATACGTTCGCAAGGTATAGACTCGGACGTCGATGGTCTGGCCCGCCTCCCAGGCTACCGAGGGGACAGGCATGGTACCTGCAGCACAAGAGATATTGGCATTCTGGTTTGCCGAAGCGAACGCGGTGCGCTGGTTTGCCCGCGACGATGCGTTCGATGCGCAGATCCGTGCCGATTTCGGTGACGTTGCCGAAGCCGCTGCCGGCGGCCTTCTGGATGGCTGGGCGCGGACACCATTGGGCTGGTTGGCGTTGTTGATCGTGCTGGACCAGTTCAGCCGCAATCTGTACCGGGACGACCCGCGTGCATGGGCGCAGGATGCCAAGGCACAGGCGCTGGCACTGGCGGGCATCGACGGCGGCAGCGATCGGCGATTGGCGCCGCTGCAACGGGTATTTGCCTATCTTCCGCTGGAGCATGCCGAGGATCCGGGCCTGCAGCGGCGCTCGGTAGAGCTGTTCGAGGCGCTGTGCGGAGATGCATCGCCCGAGCAGCATGCAAGTTTCGAGGCCTATCTCGAGTTCGCGCGTGCCCATCGCGAGGTGATCGCACGCTTCGATCGGTTCCCGCACCGCAATGCGACGCTTGGCCGGGCCAGCACGCCGGCCGAATTGGCGTATCTGGCTACGCCGGGCGTGGCGTTTCGCTGACAGGTTGCCGGGCGTCGTGCCTTCCCGCATTTGCCGGCGTCCCGCTTGGCGCCCGCCGCTGCGATCGACAGACTGATCGCGTCCGCTCTGGCGGGCAGGAACCATCAAAATCATCCGGACAGGGAGTGCACGATGCGGCGTCAATTTCTGATACTTGGCTTGTTCGGCCTGGTCACCGTTGCCCAGGCCTCCAGCACATTGCGGGTCGGCAGCCATGTACTCACCGCCGGCGACAGTGCGGTGCGGGTGACCGAGTTGCTGGGCAAGCCGTCGTACAAATCGCATCGCAGCGGTTCGCGCAACCGCCGCTCACGCCGCAGCGGGGGACGTGGCCGGCGCACCCGGGTAGTGGCCGACAGCACGCAAGGCGAGCTGTGGCAGTACCGTCGCGGCGACCGCGTGATCGCCGTGACGATCGTCGACGGCAAGGTCGCCGACATCGACGATCGCCGGCGCTGATCGGCGGGAGTCGTTCGGCGCTGCGTGACCGCTGCTTCAACCACATTCATGCTGTAGCTTTGTTAGGCTGACGCGGTTTCCCCGCACGAGCCGATAGCCATGCATGATTTCTTGTCGAACCTGCTGGGGGCGAAACTCTCCGACAGTGTCACCCACGCGGGGTTGAAACTGCTGCTGGCGCTGCTGATCCTGCTGGTCGGCATCTGGCTGGCGGCGCGGCTGGCCAATTTCACGCGGCGGGCCATGCAGCGTGCGGCGATCGATGTCACGCTGATCGAGTTTCTGCGCAACCTCATCTACGGCGTATTGATCGCGGTGCTGGTCGTGATGGCACTGACCACGGCCGGCGTGCCGTCGGCGCCGCTGGTGGCCGCGCTGGGCACGGCCGGGCTGGCGATCGGGCTGGCGCTGCAGGGTTCGCTGAGCAATCTGGCCTGGGGTGTCCTGCTGATCGTGTTCCGGCCGTTCCGGGTCGGCGATTTCGTCAATGCCGGCGGCATCGACGGCACCGTGGAGCAGGTCAACCTGATGCATACCCGGCTGATCCTGCCGGACAACCGCGAGGCGATCCTGCCGAATGCGAAGATCGGCAGCGATGCCATCCTCAACTACAACCGGCGCGGCACCCGCCGCTTCGAGCTGAAGGTCGGGATCGGCTACAAGGACGACATCGGCGCCGCGATGGCCGAGATCCGGCAGCTGTTCGACGCGGACGAACGCATTCTGAAGGACCCGGCACCGGGCGTCTGGACGTCCGCACTGAGTGAGAGCTCAGTCGATCTGACGGTGCGCGCGTGGGCCCGCCCGGCCGACTTGTGGGTCACGCAGACCGATCTGCTGCGCGCGATCAAGGAACACTTCGACACGGCCGGCATTAGCATCCCGTTCCCGCAACGCGAGCTGACCGTGGTGCAGGGCAGCCTGCCGCCGAAGCCGGGTTGAACTTCGCGGCGGGCACCTCGAACAGCTAATCGGTGTAACGCATCTTGTGGGCGGTTTCAGCCGCGATGCTCCAGGCTTGGTCAGAGCAAAAGCATCGCGACTGAAGTCGCTCGCACGGAAACCGCACCCACGACAGCCGAGCGCAGCGGCTAAACTGCGATGGATGAAATCCATGGACAGCGCCAACGCCTCCATCGACCCGCAGGCGCGCGCGGCGGCGGCGCTGATCCTCGATGGTTTTGCCGACTACAACGCGCGCTTCGCCGATATCACCCGGCGCGCCCGGCGCCGTTTCGAACGACGCGACTGGCAGCTGGCGCGGCGCGATGCCGATGCGCGCATCGACCTGTACGACGAGTGCATCGGCGAGACGCTGGGCCGGCTCGACATGCTGCTGGACGATCGGGTGCGCTCGCGAGCGCTGTGGGCAACCCTGCGCCAGCTCTACGATGGCTTGCTGGCCACAGTGGCCGATCGCGAACTGTACAAGACCTGGTTCAATTCGCTGTCGCGGCGCCGCTTTCGCACCGAGGGCGTGGCGGCGGACATCGAATTCGTGGCGCTGGATCGCGCGCCCTATACCGAACCCAGCGATGCCGCACCGCATCGGCGCTACGTGCTGGGCGACGACGACCTTGCGTCGGTCTGTGCCCGGCTGCTGCGCGAGCACGCGCACGCATCGGCGTATCGGGATCTGCCCGGTTGCGCGGCACGGCTGGCCGCCGCGCTGCGGCAGCGGCAACGCGATGAAGGCTTGGGCACGATCGAGGAATTGCACGTACTCGATACGGTGTTCTATCGGGAACGTCGTGCCTATCTGGTCGGCCGCTGGCGCGGTGGCGGGCGGCGCTATCCGCTGGTGATTGCGCTGCTGCACGAGGCCGACGGCGTGCGCGCGGATGCGCTGCTGACCGCGCCGGAGCAGATCTCGATCCTGTTCGGCTACGCGCGCAGTTACTTCCACGCCGACATCGGCAATGTGGGGGCGGTGGTGGCGTTCCTGCACGCACTGCTGCCGCACAAGCCGCTGGAGGAGCTGTACACCGTGCTCGGCCGCGCCCGCCAGGGCAAGACCGAGCGCTACCGCCGCGTGTTCGGCCATCTGGCGATCCACCCGCAGGAGCAGCTGGTGCGCGCGGAGGGCAAGCGCGGCATGGTGATGGAGGTGTTCACCCTGCGCGACCTGCCGGTGGTGTTCAAGGTCATTCGCGACCGCTTCGCCTGGCCGAAGGAGACCGGGCGCCGGCAGGTCGAGGAGAAATACCGGCTGGTGTTTCATCACGACCGCGTCGGCCGGTTGGTCGATGCGCAGGAGTTTCGCCAGCTGCGTTTTCCGCTGCGCCAGGTCGACCCCACATTGCGCGGCGAGCTGCTGGAGAGTTGTGCCGACAGCGTGCGCCTGGACGGCGACGAGCTGGTGGTGGCGCACTGCTATGTCGAACACCGGCTGCGCCCGATGGATCTGTACGTGCGCGAGGTCGGCCATGACGAGGCCTGCCAGGCGATGCGCGACTATGGCCAGGCGATCAAGGATCTGGCCGGCAGCAATATCTTTCCCGGCGACCTGCTGCTGAAGAACTTCGGCATCTCGCGCAACGGCCGCGCGGTGTTCTACGACTACGACGAACTGTGCACGCTCGGCGAATGCCATTTCCGCGCGCTGCCGCAAATGCACGAGGACGACGAGACGCGACCGTTGCAGGATGCGGTATATGCCGCGCCGCAGGACGTGTTTCCCGAGCTGTTCGTCCATTTTCTCGGTGTGGCCGCACCGCTGC
This sequence comes from Rhodanobacter sp., assembly GCA_035530315.1. Classification (GTDB taxonomy): domain Bacteria; phylum Pseudomonadota; class Gammaproteobacteria; order Xanthomonadales; family Rhodanobacteraceae; genus Rhodanobacter. The sequence goes on from DATKVA010000093.1 coordinate 7,876, forward strand.
GCGAGGCCCTGCGCGAGGCGCATGGCGAGATTTTCGATCCGGCCTGGTGGTGCGCGTTGCAGGCGCGCCTGCGCGCCGGCGACTACGTCGATGTGCCGCCGTATCCGGCCGCGTCGCGGCTGCCGCGCTGAGGGCGGAAAGGCGCGAGTCAGGATGGCCCTGAGACAATCCCCGCTTGCCGAAATGGAACATCGCCGATGCGTCTGACCCGTGTGCTTTTCCTGTTGGTGCTGGGTGGCGTTGCGCCGGTGTTCGCGCAATCGACGGCTGCCACGGCGCCGCCGTTGAGATCGAACGCCGCCGACCTGCCTGCGGTCGTGGTCAGTGGCGTGCAGCCGGGGCCCGGCATGTGGAAGGTGTCGCGGGGCGATCATGTGATGTGGGTGCTGGGTACGCTGTCGCCGCTGCCGCGGCGGATGCAGTGGGAGTCGCACGATCTTTCGCAGGTGATCCGCCAGTCGCAGCAGGTGCTGCTGGCGCCGTCGTTGAAGCTGAAGGCCGACATCGGATTTTTCGGCAAGCTCTTCCTGTTGCCGGCTGCCTATAGCGCACGCAAGAACGACCACGGCGAAACGCTGCAGCAAGTGCTACCTGCACCGGAGTACGCGCGCTGGCAGGTGCTCAAGCAGAAGTATCTGGGCCATGACCGCGGCATCGAACGCTGGCGGCCGATCTTTGCCGCGCAGAAACTGTACAAGAAGGCACTCAAGGCCAATGGCCTGAGCAATTCCGGTGGTGTCGGAGAAGCCGTGGATGCACTGGCAAAACAGTTCGGCGTGAAGGAAATCCCGGTCACGTATCAGGCGGTCATCGAGCAGCCGCGTGCGGCGATCAAGGCATTCAAGCGCTCCGGGGTAAACGATACCGAATGCTTCAGCCGCACCATGGACAGCATCGAGCAGAACATGCCGGCGATCATGGCGCGGGCCAACGCCTGGGCCACCGGCGATCTGCAGGCGCTGCGCCAGCTGCCCGACAGCGATCGCCGCAGCGTCTGTGTTTCCGCGCTCGCCGACGCCGGCTTCGCGCACCAGCTCGGTCTCGACGATCTGCCGGCCCGGCTCGAAGCCGCCTGGCTGGCCGCCGCCGATGCCGCACTGCAAGCAAACCGGCAGACTTTCGCGATGCTGCCGATGAAGGAGCTGCTGTTGCCCGGTGGCTACCTGGACAGGCTCAAGGCGCAGGGCTATGCGGTGGAGTCGCCGGAGGACCAGGACGCCGCCCCGGCAGCCGGCAGCAGCATCGGCACGCCGGGCGTTGCCGTGGCGCCGCTGACAGGCCCCCCGTCGTAGGAGCCCGCTCGCGGGCGATGCTCTTGTGCTTTCGGGACGCTGGACTCGGGACTTGGGACGCTGGACTCGGGAAGAGCATCGCCCGCGAGCGGGCTCCTACGAGTGATCTGAAGTGATGCACGCGGGCAAGGTCATCCGTTCGGTAATCCATTGTTCGGCACGGGGGTAAGCAGGGCATCAAGCAGTAATTTGCTGCCCTCTTTCACCAATCCCGGTATCTTGTGGCCATCAGGGACCACTATGCCAGGAGCTTGTCGATGAATCGCAGGATCAGGACCAGCCAGCAGGAAGAAGGCACGGCGAGAGTCCGTCGTTTCGGCAAGGTATGGGCTGCGCTGTTGCTGGCGGCATCGGCCGGATTGACCGCACCATGTTCCGCGCAAATGGCGACGGCTGCTTCAAGCGGGCAGGACCAGCCGACCGGTGAACTGGTGCCGCCGACCAGCGCCAGCGATTTCACTGCCACGCAGCTCGACGGCGTGCTGGCCGGCGACTGGCGCTCGGCAGCCAACCGCGCCCGTGACAGGTATCGCCATCCCAAGGCCACCTTGCAGTTTTTCGGCATCCAGCCGGATCAGACGGTGATCGAGATCACGCCCGGTGGCGGCTGGTACAGCGAGATTCTGGCGCCGTTGCTGCACGACAACGGGCACTACATCGCCGCCGTGCAGGCACCGGCCGGTACCGGCGAGGCGCGCAATGACCACGATGCCCTGCATCGGAAATTCGCCGCCGATCCGGCGCATTATGGACACGCGCAATTCGTCGAGTTCAACCCGGAGGCGCCAGTGTTCGGCCCGCCCGCTTCGGCCGATCTGGTACTGACCTTCCGCAATGTGCACAACTGGGTCATGGCCAATACCGCAGCGGCGATGTTCAAGGCGTTCTATGCCGTACTCAGGCCCGGCGGCGTACTGGGCGTGGTCGATCACCGTGCGGATGACAGCGCGTCGCTGGCAACGGTCGTCAAGAGTGGCTACCTGCCGACCCGCTACGTGGTGAAACTCGCCACCGACGCGGGGTTCACGCTACAGGACAGCAGCGAGATCAATGCCAACCCGAGAGATACGAAAGACTATCCGAAGGGCGTATGGACCTTGCCGCCCACGCTCGCCCTCGGCGAGAAGGACAAGGCGAAATACCTGGCGATCGGCGAATCCGACCGGATGACCCTGCGCTTCATCAAGCCGTTGGCTCCGGTGCCGGCAAGTTCAATGCGCGGCACAGGGAACGCAAAACATTAAGTGGCGACTTGATGCCCGGCGTCTGCATTCATCCATGCTGATCGCACTGAACAAACCGTACGGCGTGCTGTGCCAGTTCACCGATGCGGATGGCCGTCGCACGCTGGCCGATTACGTCCGACAAAAGGACGTCTATGCGGCCGGACGGCTGGATCAGGACAGCGAGGGCCTGTTGCTGCTGACCGACGATGGGCGGCTGGCACATCGGTTGACCGATCCCCGCCACAAGCAGGCCAAGACCTATCTGGTGCAGGTCGAAGGGGAGCTTGACGATACCGCGTTGCTGGCATTGCGCCGCGGCGTGCGCCTGAGCGACGGCCCGACCCGTCCGGCCGCTGCCGAACTTGCCGCTGCACCGGACTGGCTGTGGCCACGCGATCCGCCGGTGCGCTTTCGCAAGCACATACCCACCAGTTGGCTCAGCCTCACGCTGCATGAAGGACGCAACCGGCAGGTGCGACGGATGACCGCCGCGGTGGGGTTTCCGACCTTGCGGCTGATCCGCGTACGGATCGGCGAGCATGCGCTGGATGGCTTGGCGCCGGGGCAGACCCGGATACTTCTGCCGTAGGAGCGCACCCTGTGCGCGAATGCTCTTTGCCGAGACCTGGGGTAGAGCCATCGCGCACAGGGTGCGCTCCTACGGTTGCGCGGAGTCCACGGCGTGCGGCAGGCCGAAAAACGCCTCCGCCGTCGCCGTGCTGTTCGCCGCCGTGACCTCGGCCGGTTCGCCGCGGTCGCGGGCGATTTCCTCGCAGATGTGGCGCAGATACATCGGTTCGTTGCGCCGATGGGCAGGCATCGGCCGTACCGTGCGCGGCAGCAGGTAGGGGGCGTCGGTCTCGATCATCAGCCGGTCGGCCGGAATTTCGCGCACCAGTTCGCGCAGATGGGTGCCGCGGCGCTCGTCGCAGATCCAGCCGGTGATGCCGATGTGGCAGTCCAGCGCCAGATACTCGCGCAACGCCTCGCCGCTGTCGGTGAAGCAGTGCACCACCGCACCGGGCAACTTGTCGCGGTAGCGTCGCAGCAACGCGATGAAATCGCCATGTGCATCGCGCTGGTGCAGGAACGCCGGTTTGTTCGCATCCACGGCGATCTGCAGTTGGCGTTCGAACGCCGTCAGCTGCGCTTCGCGCGGCGAATAGTTGCGGTTGTAGTCCAGCCCCGTCTCGCCGATCGCGCGCACCGCGGTATCGAGCGCCAGCTCACGCAATCGCGCGTCGGTGGCATCGTCGTAGTCGACCGCGTGATGGGGATGCACCCCGGCCGTGGCAAACAGCGTGTCCGGGTACCGGTGGGCCAGGGTCCGTGCGAGCTCGCTGCCGTGGCGCGATGCACCGGTCACGATCATCCTCGTCACTCCATGCGCACGCGCGCGCTGCAGCACCGTGTCCAGATCGGACCGGAACGATTCGTGGCTGAGATTGGCACCGATATCGAGCAGTTGCATGGTTGGGCCGGGCATCGAAAGCGACGATTGTCCCAGACGCCGGGCAACGTGCAAGGGAGAGCTCCCTCGACGCTGCACGCAGAATCGCCTGCTCCAGTCAAAGCCATGACGGCAAAGTCGCTACAGAATGCGAGCAAGCTGCCGATACAGCAGCCAAGGCTACGCGGAATCCACGGTGACATCCCCCGCGTGCATGGCATCTTGATAGTGTTTATGATAGTTCTTAGGTAAATTCTATGGCTGTGGGAATGGTTCCTTTCCGCAGCTTGGCAATCCCCGCGGGCATCCATGAAACACGACCACACGCTGTTGGAAGCTGCACAGCAGGGCGATGTCGCCGCCATCGAGCGGCTGTTGACCGAGTGCCGTCCGGCCTTGTATCGCATCGCCCAATCGCAGTGCGACAGCAGTGTCGACGCCGATGACGCCGTGCAGGAGTCTCTGCTGTCGATCTTCAGGCGCATTGGTGCTCTGCGCACGATCGCCTCGTTCCCCGCGTGGGCGTTTTCCATCGTACGCAGGGAATGCCACAGGTTGCTGAGGGGGATGCGGGGGCACGTGGAATTGCCGCAAGCTGACCATCCTGTCTACGCCTATACCGATCACGTTGATTTGCGCTGCGATCTTGCGGCGGCGATCCAGTCGCTGCCGAAGAAATATCGCGAAGCGATCATCTTGCGCGACTTCGAGGAATATTCGATCAACGAAATCACCGACCAGCTATTGCTGACGCGCATGGCGGTGAAAAGCCGGGTCCATCGTGGCCGGTTGATGATGCAGGAGTACATGAAGGACTGATCGGATGATCCGTGCTTCACAGGCCCTTGGCGCATCCTGCGTCATCAGAATCATCTCGCGAAGCGTGATCGATTCGACAGATGGAGTGTGACTCACTCCACAAATTTTGAATCCTTTTGAGCTTTTGCCGCCTCTATAGGGGTGTGCGATGGAAACGGCGCCGTCGCATGGGTTGCGAATTGCCTGTGCCGCAAAATTTGCCGTGGCGCCCGTTCGATCCATCACGACCGACGGCAGTTGCCCAACAAGGGGGTGAGCAAGGGGGACATGGGGTAGGCAGGCATGGCAGGCGGCTTGTGCAGGCGCCTGCTGGGGGCTTTTCGTCAATAACTTTCAGAGCGCGGATCCCGTCGGGATCCGCGACGGGAGGGTCTGGACCAAAGGTCCGGGGCCTAACCCCGTCGCGGCGAAAAAAAGTGCGAAAA
>DATKVA010000094.1:0-11153 GCA_035530315.1 Rhodanobacter sp.
AACATGCAGAAGTGGTCGGACTACTACGAGCGTCTGTTCAACTTTCGCGAGATCCGCTACTTCGACATCAAGGGTGCCAAGACCGGCCTGGTCTCCAAGGCGATGACCGCACCCGACGGCATCGTGCGCATTCCCCTGAACGAGTCGAGCGAGCCGAAGTCGCAGATCAACGAATACCTCGACGCGTATCACGGCGAGGGCATCCAGCACATCGCCTGCTTCACCGAGGACATCTACGCCACGGTGGAGAGGATGCGCGCCGCCGGCGTCGAATTCCTGGATACCCCCGACGTGTATTTCGATGTGGTCGACGAGCGCGTGCCGGATCATGGCGAGGATCTACCGCGTCTGCGCCGGAACAAGATCCTGATCGACGCCGACCCGGAGACCGGGAAACGCAAGTTGCTGCAGATCTTCACGCAGAACGTGATTGGCCCGATCTTCTTCGAGATCATCCAGCGCAAGGGCAACGAGGGGTTCGGCGAGGGCAACTTCCAGGCGCTGTTCGAAAGTATCGAGCGCGACCAGATCAAGCGCGGGTTTTTATAGGTTCCGAAATCCCCTCTCTCGTCGGGAGAGGGGGGTGGGGTGAGGGTACGGTGTTGAAGCAGGAATACGGATATGCCGAGTAGCATCAAACCGCCATTACCCACCAGAACACGCCAAAACGCGCGAGACTTGCGTCATAGCGGAACCGATGCCGAACGCAAGCTCTGGTACCAGTTGCGTGCGGGGCGATTGAACGGTATGAAATTCCGTCGCCAACATCCCATCCCGCCCTACATCGTCGGTTCTATTGCGAGGCGAGAAAGCTGGTGGTGGCGCTTGATGGTTCACGGCACAACGAGGAAGCCGACCGGTAGCGCACTCGGCTTCTCGAGAGGCAAGGTTTGAAAATCCTGCGGTACCGGGACAACGAAAGTTCTGCAACAGATGGAAGCCGTGCTGGAGGCAATTGTGGATATCGCCGACAGCCGAACCCTCACCCCAACCCCTCTCCCGACGGGACAGGGCTTCAAGAGCCAAGAGCGTGCACATGTCTGCGACGATCAGCGATGGTTATCAATCCGGTTTCGGCAACGAATTCGCCACCGAGGCGATCGCCGGCGTGCTGCCGGTCGGGCAGAACTCGCCGCAGCGCGTGGCGCATGGGCTGTACGCGGAGCAATTGTCGGGCACCGCGTTCACCGCGCCGCGACACGCGAACCGGCGCAGCTGGCTGTACCGGATCCGCCCGGCGGCGGTGCACGAGCCGTTCCAGCCGCTGGCGCATGCCACCCTGCACAACCGTTTCGACGAGGCGCCGGCCACGCCGAACCAGCTGCGCTGGGATCCATGGCCGCTGGCCGGCACGCCGACCGACTTCGTCGACGGGCTAGTCACGCTGGCCGGCAACGGCGGCGCAGCCGAGCAGGCGGGCATCGGCATCCACGTGTATACGGCCAATCGTTCGATGCGGGGGCGCTGCTTCTACAACGCCGATGCCGAACTGCTGATCGTGCCGCAGCTGGGCAGCCTGCGTCTGGCCACCGAGCTGGGCGTGCTGGAGGTCGAGCCGCTGGAGATCGCGGTGATTCCGCGCGGCGTGCGCTTTCGGGTGGAATTGCCGGATGCCGCCGCGCGCGGGTACGTCTGCGAGAACTTCGGCGCACTGCTGCGGCTGCCGGAGCTTGGCCCGATCGGCTCCAACGGGCTGGCCAATGCGCGCGATTTTCTCACCCCGCATGCCGCGTACGAGGATGTCGAAGGCGCGTTCGAGTTGATCGCCAAGTTCCAGGGCACGCTGTGGTCGGCGAAGATCGGCCATTCGCCGCTGGACGTGGTCGCCTGGCACGGCAACTACGCACCGTACAAGTATGATTTGCGCCGATTCAACACGGTCGGCTCGATCAGTTTCGATCATCCCGACCCGTCGATCTTCACCGTGCTGACCTCGCCCAGCGCGGTGGCCGGCACGGCGAATGTCGATTTCGCGATCTTCCCGCCGCGCTGGCTGGTGGCGCAACATACGTTCCGGCCGCCGTGGTTCCATCGCAATATCGCCAGCGAATTCATGGGGCTGATCACCGGTGTCTACGACGCCAAGGCCGAGGGCTTCCTGCCCGGCGGCGCCTCGCTGCACAACTGCATGACGGGGCACGGCCCGGACGCGGCCACGTTCGAGAAGGCCTCCAGCGCCGACTTGTCGAAGCCGGACGTGATCGACGGCACCATGGCCTTCATGTTCGAAACCGCCAAGGTGATCCGGCCGACCCGGCAGGCGCTGGAAGCGCCGCAGCTGCAGAGCGATTATCAGCAATGCTGGCAAGGCCTGGAAAAGCATTACCGGAGCCCGTGACAGGCTTGACATCATGATGCATGCGCATCATGATGTTTGTGCGTTGAGTTCAAGGCACTTTCGCCATGCGTACCACCATCGACATTCCCGAACGCGACCACGCGCTGTTCACCAGCCTGGCCCGCGCCCAGGGCATCAGCGTCAGCAAGCTCATCGTCGAACTGGCGCGGCGCGGGCTGCAGCCGGCTGCGGCGGTGGGCGAGTCGGCCGCACCGCCGTATCGCGTCGACCCGCAAACCGGGCTGGGCGTGTTCCGCTCGGGCCGTCCGATCACCATCGACGACGTCAAGGCGCTGGACGACGAATGGTGACGCTGCTGCTCGATGCCAACGTGCTGATTGCCCTGTTCGACGCCGATCACGTGCATCACACGGTGGTGCGCGACTGGTTCGTGGCGTTGCCGGACCCCTTCGCCACCTGCCCGATCGTGCAGGGTGCGCTGGTGCGCTGGATCGTGCGTATCGAAGGCCGGGACGGCACCGCGTTCGCGCAGCGCGAATTGAGCAGGCTGGCGGCCGATCCGCGCCACCGGTTCTGGCCCGACGATCTTCCGTACGCCGAGGTCTCGTGGCATGGCGTGCTCGGTCATCGGCAGGTGACCGATGCTTACATTGCCGCGCTGGCGCGTCATCAAGGCGGGCGTGTGGCGACCCTGGATCGCGGGTTTGCCGCGTTGCATGCGGATGCTGCAGAACTGATAGCCACATGAAGGACAAGCAATGAAACTGGGTTCTCTCAAGGCAGGCGGCCGCGACGGTACGCTGATCGTAGTCGGCCGCGACCTGACCCGGGCTGTGCCGGCGACCGGCATCGCGCCAACGTTGCAGGCGGCGCTGGACGACTGGTCGAACGCCGCGCCGCGGCTCAACGCATTGTCCGTCGATCTGAACGAGGGCAGGGCCGCGGGCGCGTTCGCGCTGGACTTGTCCACGCTCGCTGCACCGTTGCCGCGCGCCTACGAATTCGTCGACGGCAGCGCGTACCTGCCGCACGTGGAGCGCGTGCGCAAGGCGCGCGGCGCCGAGGTGCCGGCGAGTTTCTACACCGACCCGCTGATGTACCAGGCGACCAGTGCCGGTTTTCTCGGGCCGCGGGACCCGGTGCGGGTGCCGAGCGAGGATGTCGGTATCGACCTGGAAGCGGAGGTGGTCGTGGTCACCGACGACGTGCCGATGGCGGTGACGCCGGCACAGGCGTCCGGGCACATCCAGCTGATCGGCCTGATCAATGACGTGAGCCTGCGCGGATTGATCCCGGGCGAGCTGGCCAAGGGCTTCGGCTTCCTGCAGTCCAAGCCGCGCTCGGCGCTGTCGCCGGTGCTGGTGACGCCGGACGAATTGGGCGAGGCGTGGCAGGGCGACAAGCTGCATCTGCCGATGCGCACCTGGTTGAACGGCCACTGGTTCGGCGCGGTGGAGTGCGGCGTGGACATGCAATTCAATTTTGCCGAACTGGTGGCGCACGCGGCGAAGACGCGGCCGCTGACAGCGGGCACGATCGTCGGCTCCGGCACGATCGCCAATCACGATACCGGCAAGGGCGCTTCCTGCCTGGCCGAGCAGCGCACGGTGGAAACCCTGCGTGACGGCAAGCCGGCGACGCCGTTCCTGAAGTTCGGCGACAGCCTGCGCATCGAGATCACCGATCGCGATGGCGCCTCGATCTTCGGTGCGATCGAACAGGTGATTGCGCCCAGCAACCGCTGACCGGGCTGGCCGGCGGGCGCGTCGACCGCCTGTCGGATGCGCAGGCCGGGCTGGCCGACGGTGGCTGGCTGCGGGAATCAAACACTTGATCCTGATCAATGCACGTGCGGCAGGCGTATTGCAGACTGGGCCATGACCCACATCATCACCGCCCCCGAATTCGATCCGGCTCTTATCGCGCGCTACGACGTCAACGGTCCGCGCTACACCAGCTACCCGACCGCTCCGCAATTTCGCAGCGACTTCGATGAGGCCGCACTGCGCGCAGCGATCCGGGCTTCCAACGAAGAGCCGATTCCGCGCCCGCTATCGTTGTACGTACACGTGCCGTTCTGCCTGAGCCCGTGTTTCTATTGCGGCTGCAACCGGGTGATCACGCGCGACATCAGCAAGGCCGATCGCTACCTCGAACGGCTGTATCGCGAGATCGAGCTGATGGCGCCGTTGTTCGACCGCGACCGCCCGGTACGGCAACTGCACTTCGGCGGTGGTACGCCGAATTTCCTCGACCTTCCGCGCATGCGCGAACTGATGGAGTCGCTGGCGCGCCACTTCAGTTTCATGCACGAGAGCCAGCGCGAATACGGCATCGAACTCGATCCGCGCTTCATCGATGGCGACTACGTGCGTGGCCTGGCCGAGCTGGGCTTCAATCGGCTGTCGGTGGGCATCCAGGATTTCAATCCTGCCGTGCAAGAGGCGGTGAACCGCATTCAGAGCGTGGAGCAGACGCGCGAAGTGCTGGAGGCGGCACGCACGTCAGGCTTCGTCTCGGCCAGCGTCGACCTGATCTATGGCCTGCCGCGGCAGACGCTGACCGGTTTCGACCAGACCCTGACGGAGGTGATCGCGCTGGCGCCCGACCGCGTGGCGGTCTATGGCTATGCGCACCTGCCCGAGCTGTTCAAACCGCAGCGGCAGATCGACGCAGCCGATCTGCCGGATCCGGAGACCCGGCTGGCGCTGTTCGGCCAGGCACTGGAGCGGCTGTCGGCGGCCGGTTACGTCTACATCGGCATGGATCATTTCGCCCGCGCCGACGACGAGCTTGCGCGCGCGCAGCGGGCGGGCACGCTGCAGCGCAATTTCCAGGGCTATTCCACCCACGGCGAGTGCGACATCGTCGGGCTGGGGGTCAGTGCGATCGGTCGCATCGGCAACAGCTACACCCAGAGCGCGCGCGATCTCACCGGCTACTACGCGGCGCTCGATGCCGGTCGTTTGCCGATCGTGCGCGGGCTGGAACTGGACGACGACGACGTGATCCGGCGCGAGGTGATCAGCGAGCTGATGTGCCATGGCGAGCTGGACATGCCGGCCTTTGCCGCCCGTCATCGGCTGGTTTTCGACAAATACTTCGCTGCCGAGATGGATCGGCTGCGGGCGCTGGCCGGGGATGGCCTGGTGACGCTGGACGCACGGATGATCCGGGTGACGTCGCGGGGGCGGCTTTTGCTGCGTATAATCGCCATGTGCTTCGATGCGTATCTTGCGGGGGCAGCGCAGCCGGCACGCTATTCGCGCACGATCTGATCATGCCTGATCCGATCGCGTCCGGTACGACTGGCGATCAACACAGGCTTTTCAGACATGCGTCCCAACAACCCGGCCGGCCGGTTGCCCGAATCGTCTGGTTTGATCACCGACGATGGCAATGAGGCCAATTTTTGCCACAGCTGCTCGTTTTCAGGCGCCTGCAACGCCGTGGGCCACGGCAAGCCGGAGCTGAACGCGCTGCATTGCCTGGTCGAGCATGTGGGACCCTATCGCAACGGCGAGTACATCTTCCGCTATGGCGATCCGTTCCGTTCGATCTATGCGGTGCGCTCCGGCACGGTCAAGACCAGCGTGGTCGACAAGGACGGGCGCGAGCAGGTACTGGGTTTCTACCTGCCCGGTGAAGTGATCGGACTCAATGCGATCTACCCGGATCAGTTCCCCTGCGACGCCATCGCCTTGGAGACGTCGCAATTCTGCCGCTTCCAGTTTCCCGCCATGAGCGCGCTGGCGTCGCGCATGCCGGCGGTGCAGCAGCACCTGTTCCGCCTGCTCAGCAAGGAACTGGGCACCGCCACGTTGCTGGCCGGCGACCACAGCGCGGACGAACGCATGGCCGCCTTCCTCACCGATCTGGGCGAACGCTATGCGGCACGCGGTTTCTCCGGCACCCGGTTCCACCTGAGCATGTCGCGTGGCGACATCGCCAACTACCTGCGTCTGGCCGCCGAGACCGTGAGTCGGGTGCTGAGCCGTTTCCGCAGCCAGGAGCTGATCGAGATCGAGGGGCGCGAGCTGACTGTCCGCGATCCGGCCGCGCTGCGCGCCGTCGGGCAGAACCTGTTGCCCGACTGAGGTACTCGAATAGCCCCGATTTGTGTAAGAGCGCACCCTGTGCGCGAACACACTTGTGGGAGCGGCTTCAGCCGCGATGCCCTTGCTCTGACCAAGTCAGGAGCATCGCGGCTGAAGCCGCTCCCACAAAAGCCGCTCCCACAGGGTGCGATCCTGCCAATGTGCCGAAAACAAGGTCATTCGGGATTCCCTAACGTACTGCGGTCTGACCCAAGTCATGACGGCTGTCGCTGCCGGCGGCGAGGATGGGCCTTTCTTCTGCACAGCGAGGCACCCCATGCGCGATTTCCGGAAACCCGCCGCACCCGAACCCCTGCCGCTGGCGCAGTTGCCGGCCCTGCTGGCCTCGGCGCCGCACCGGTTGCTGTTTCTGGCCGGTTCCATTGCGGTGCTGCTCAGCATGGCCTGGTGGGCGGTGGAGCTGAGCTGGATGCGCTTCGGCCTGCCGCACTGGCCGCAACCGTCGATTCCGCCGGGCTGGGCGCATGCGATGCTGATGCAGTACGGCATGTTTCCGCTCTTCATGTTCGGCTTCCTGTTGACGGTATTTCCGCGCTGGCTGAACCAGCCGGCCTTGCCGCGTGCGCGTTATGTGCCGGTGGCAGGGGGCGTGTTCGGCGGTTACGTGCTGGCGACTCTGGGGCTGCTCGGCTCGCCGTGGCTGCTGCGGCTCGGGTTCATCGTGATGCTGGGCGGTTATCTGCTGGGCCTGCTCAGCCTGCTGGCGGTGTACCGCGCATCGGAGCAGCGCAACGATCACGCCCGTTCATGCCTGTTGGCGCTGGCGCTGGGCACGGCGGGGCTGATCGCGTTTGTGGCCTACCTGTTCGGCGGACCGGGTGCCTGCGCGATGTTGGCGATCCGGCTGGGCACGTTCGGCTGGCTGCTGCCGATATTCTTCACCGTAGTGCACCGGATGCTGCCGTTCTTCAGCGGCAATGTGCTGGTCGGGTATCGGGTTCGGCGGCCGCGCTGGAGCCTGCCGCTGGTGTGGACGCTGCTGCTGGCGCATGCGTTGCTGGAGTGGCGTGGCGTGCGCGGCTGGCTGTGGGCGGTGGATGTGCCGCTGGCACTGGTGTTCGGCTGGCACGCGTGGGCATGGCAACCGTGGAAGGCGATGCGCCCGGGGGTGCTGGCGGTGTTGCATCTGGCGTTCGCCTGGTTGCCGCTGGCGTTTGTGCTGTACGCCGTGCAGGATGTGATCTACGCCAGCAGCGGACAGTTCGTGCTCGGTCGCGCGCCGCTGCATGCGCTGGGGATCGGCTTTTTCGGTTCGATGCTGGTGGCGATGGTGACGCGGGTGACCCAGGGACATTCCGGCCGGCTGCTGCAGATGGGTGCGGTGGCGTGGCTGTGTTTCGGCCTGTTGCAACTCGTGGTGCTGCTGCGCATCCGGGCCGAGCTGGGCGGCGACATGTATCTGTGGCTGGTGATTGCCGCATATGGCTGGCTGGTCGCGTTTCTGCCCTGGGTGCTGCGCTCGGCATGGATCTGGCTGACCCCGCGGGTGGACGGCAGGCCGGGCTGAGAAGCCGCGTTGTCCCTCTGCCCGGGAATCGCGAATAACCTGATTGCCGGCACCCTTAGCGCACCCTGTGCGCGAATGCTTTTGCCCAGGTACGGGAAGAGCATTCGCGCACAGGGTGCGCTCCTACGGGAGCGGGGTTATTCGAGGTGCCCTTGCTGTGGCGAGCTGTCGCAGACGAGCCAAATTGCGCGCAGGTCTGATCCAGATCAGGATCGGGCGACGGTCATCGCCTAGGCTCCAAGCCTAGAGAGTCCATCAAGGGAGAACACCATGTCACGACTGCTGTCCGCCGTCCTGGTCACGGCCAGCCTGCTGGCGATCGCCACCTGCGCGATGCCATCCGACGCGGCACCGCGCGCCGCGAAATCCGCCACCGCGCTCGCTGGCGATTTCGGTCCGCCGCAGGGTGCGCCGATCGAGGAAAAGCTGGTCGACCCGCCGGGCGTGCCGGCGCCGATCCACCGCAACTATCCGGCACGCGTGATCGTGCGCATGGAAACCCGCGAGGTCGTGAAGGAGCTGGCCGACGGCGTGCGTTACACGTTCTGGACGTTCAATGGCACCACGCCTGGCCCGCTGATCCGCGTGCGGCAAGGCGATACCGTCGAGCTGCATCTGAAGAACGACCCCAGCTCGCATATGGCGCACAACATCGACATGCATGCCGTGATGGGGCCGGGTGGCGGCGCTGCCTCCACCGTGACGCCGCCGGGACATGAGAGCGTGTTCACCTTCAAGGCCCTGCGTTCGGGCACCTTCATTTACCACTGCGCCACCGCGCCGGTGCCGATGCACATCGCCAACGGCATGTACGGGCTGATCGTGGTCGAGCCGCCGGAAGGCCTGCCGAAGGTCGATCACGAGTATTACGTGGTGCAGGGCGACTTCTACACCAGCGGTACCTATCACGAGCCCGGCCTGCAGTCGTTCGACATGCAGAAGCTGCTGCTGGAACAGCCGACCTACGTGCTGTTCAACGGACGCGAAGGCTCGCTGACTGGCGCCAATGCGCTGACCTCGAAGGTGGGTGACACCGTGCGCCTGTTCGTGGGGGACGGCGGCCCCAACCTGGTGTCGAGCTTCCACGTCATCGGCGGCATCTTCGACAGTGCCAATGTCGAGGGCGGTACCCTGGTCAACCACAATGTGCAGACCACGCTGGTGCCGGCCGGTGGTGCCACCATGGTCGAGTTGAGCACGCCGGTGCCGGGCACGCTGCTGCTGGTCGATCATTCGATCACCCGCGCGTTCATGCAAGGCGCACTGGGGGAGATCAAGGTCAGCGGCCCGCTGCAGCCAGCGCTGTACAACAAGCTGTCCAGCGGCCCGATCAGGGGCGCGGCGGCATCCAAGGCGGTTGCCGCAACGTCGAATGTCAACGATGCGATGGCCGACGGCAAGCGCGTGTTCACTCAGATCTGCTCCGCCTGCCACCAGGGCAACGCGATGGGTCTGCCGGGCGCGTTCCCGCCGCTGGCGATGTCCGATTACCTCAACGCCGACCCGAAGCGGGCGATCGGCATCGTGCTCAACGGACTCAGTGGAAAGATCACCGTCAACAGCACCGGCTACGAGTCGGTGATGCCGGCACAGGGATCGAACCTGAGCGACAGCGAGATCGCCAACGTGCTGACTTACGTGCTGAACAACTTCAACAACAAGGGCGGCAACATCAGTGCCGCCGAGGTCAAGGCGGTGCGTGCGGGCGACAAGTCGAAGTGATCACGTTCCGGTGGTGCCGCCAGCACCACCGGTTGCCTGCACTCACGGTGGCCACGATGAAACCGATCCGGATGACAGGGCTGTTGATGCTGCTGGCGATCGCGCCGGTGGCGTTCGCCGCGGATTACGTCACGATCCCGGCCGGCCAGTTCGTCAGCGCACTGGCGATCGACGGCAGCACTTCGCGCATCGCGTTGCCGTCGTTCGCGATGCGGGTCGAGCCGGTGACCCAGGCCGACTATCTGGCCTTCGTCGCCACCCACCCCGAGTGGCGGCGCGGCCGGGTGTCGCCGTTGCTGGCCGGCCCGCAGTATCTGGCGGCGTGGCAGGGGCCACTGACGCCCGGGCCCGCGGTACCGGCACGGCAACCGGTGACCGAGGTCAGCTGGTTTGCCGCGCGCGCTTTTTGTGCCGGCGAGCAGGCGCGCCTGCCCAGCTGGTACGAGTGGGAATACGTCGCTGCCGCCGATGCCACCCGGCGCGATGCACGCGGCGACCCGGCACGCAACCAGGCGTTGCTGTCGTCGATCCTGGCAAGCAGCGGCAACCGGCCGGGCACGATCGGCCGGCATCGCGCGAATCTCTACGGCGTGCACGACATCAACCGGCTGCTGTGGGAATGGACCGGCGATTACGCCGCCATGTTTCCCAATGCCGATGCGCGCGTAGCTGGCGTGGGCGCCACGCTGGCCTTGTGCGGCGGTTCGGCCCTGGCCTTTGCCGACAAGAACCAGTACGCGCTGATGATGCGCGTCGCGGCCCTGACCGCACTCAAACCGGCCGACGACGCGCCGCGCGTCGGCTTTCGCTGCGTTCGCGACATCCACGGAGAATGATCATGCGTCTGCCGCGCCATCTGCTGTTCCTGCTGAGCCTTGCACTGGTCGTGCCGCTGGCTCACGCCACGCCACCTGCCGCGGCAGCGTTGCCGGAAAATTCGGTCTACCGGATTCCCGCACTGACCCTGCGCGATCAGCAGGGCGAGGTGTTCGCATTCGACTCGCTGCGCGGGGAGCCACGCATCGTGGGCATGTTCTACGGTTCCTGCCAGATGGCGTGTCCGCTCGAGATCGAATACCTCAAGCGTCTTCGGCATGTCGTGCTGGCGAAGTCGGGCCGGTCGATCCCGGTGCTGCTGGTGTCGTTCGATCCGGCGCGCGACGATGCGGCAATGCTGCGAAAGGTTGCCGGCGAGCACCATGTGCAGGCGCCGACGTTCCGGCTGGCGCGTCCGGAGCACGGGGACGAGGGCATGCTCGCGGGCGTGCTCGGCATCGCTTACCGGCAGTTGCCCGGCGGCGGTTTCAGCCACAACGTCAAAGTGTCCCTGCTCGATGCCAATGGGCGCATCGTGGCCAGCGCGAATGCCTCCGGTACGCTCGATCGGGCTTTTGTCGAAGCGATCGTCGCACTGCGCACCGGCCACTGAGACAAGCGAGCGCCGATTGCCGGTGACCCTGGGCTTGATCCGGGGGAACCCCGACGCAGCATGGCTTGCGATACCGGA
>DATKVA010000095.1:0-3734 GCA_035530315.1 Rhodanobacter sp.
ATGGGATCGGGGGTGTCCGCGTGGTGGCTGGTGAGCGCGCCGGTGGATTTTCGCTGCGGGGCGGATCGGTTGCTGGTGCACGTGCGCGAGGTGTTGGCACGGGAGCCGCTGGACGGCTCGGCCTATGTGTTCCGCAACCGCCGCAGCACGCGCATCAAGGTGCTGGTGGTGGATGCCCAGGGCGTGTGGCTGTCGGTGCGCCGCTTGCACCAAGGACGGTTCGTGTGGCCGTCGGCAGGCGAGACATTGTGGTCGCTGGGTCGTGCGCAGTTCGCGTGGTTGTGCGCGGGCGTGGATTGGCAACGCTTGAGTGCGCCGATGCCCCTTGAAAAACGCGTGTGAGCGGTTACGCTTCGTGACCATGGATCACGCAGCGCTCAACGACATTTCGGACGTCCAAACGCTGCGCGCGATGGTAGTGGAGAAGTTGCAGGTGATCGCTGCGCACGAGCAGACCATCGCTCAGCGCGATCACACGATCGCGTTCAAGGACGCGAAGATCAGCAAGCTCACGCACGAGATCGCGCGGCTGCGTCGCGTGCAGTTTGCGGCCAAGTCCGAGCGCATGGACCCGGCGCAGCGCGAGCTGTTCGACGAGGCGATGGCGGCCGACATCGCCGCGCTGGAGGCGGAACTGGCCGCGCTCAAGACGCCGCCGGCCAAGCCGCCAACCGAGCGCCGCCCCGCGCAACGCCGCCCGCTGCCGCCCGCGCTGCCGCGTATCGAGACGATTCACGAGCCGGCCTCCTGCGACTGCGCCAGCTGCGGTGCCGCATTGGTGAAGATCGGCGAACACATCAGCGAGAAACTCGACGTCGAGCCGATGACGTTCTTCGTGCGCCGCGACGTGCATCCGCAATATGCCTGCCGCGCCTGCGAGACGATCGTCGCCGAACCCGTCGCTCCGGCGATCCTCGACCGCGGCCTCGCCGCACCGGGCCTGCTGGCCCAGGTCGCGATCCAGAAATACACCGACCACCTGCCGTTGTATCGGCAAGAAGCGATCTTCGCGCGCCACGGCATCGAACTGTCGCGCACGACGCTGGCCGAATGGATCGGTGTGATCGGCTTGCTGCTGCAACCCCTGGTCGATGCGCTGCGCGCCCGCCTACTCGACGCACCCGTGCTGCACGCCGACGAAACGCCGGTGGCGCAGCTTGATCCGGGGGCCGGCAAGACCAAGCGTGCCTACCTCTTTGCCTACCGCAGCGCCGATGGCCCGCCGATCATCCTCTTCGATTACTGCGCCAGCCGTGCCGGCAAGCATGCGGCGGACTTCCTCGACGACTGGTGCGGTGCGCTGATGGTCGACGACTACGGCGGCTACAAGGCGCTGTTTGCCAACGGCATCACCGAACTGGCTTGCTGGGCGCATGCGCGACGCAAGTTCTTCGACGTGCACAAGGCCAGCGCCAGTCCGTTGGCGAAAGAAGCGCTCGAACGCATCGGTGCGCTCTACGCCATCGAAGCGAAGCTGCGCGATCTCGATGCCGTCACCCGGCACCGCGAGCGGCAACGCTACCTCGCGCCCAGGCTCGATGAACTCAAACGCTGGCTGGACGACCTCAGCACCAAGGTGCTGGGCAACAGCGGCCTGGCCGGTGCCATCCGCTACACGCTCAGGCGCTGGAGCGCACTCGTGCGCGTCCTCGACGATGGCCGCCACCCGATCGGTAGAGTCGAGATGTGGCGCGGTGGCGGTAGGTTTGGCATATCTGTTGCCGTCTCTTTCGATCGACGGTGCCTTACTGTCCGAACCTTGACTCCGTTTCCACATCCCGCTCATCGAACCGTACGTGCAGATTTCCCGCATACGGCTCTCTTTCAGTGCATCAGACCTTCGCATTCGACAAGTTCACGCGTGGCGGCGTAAGGCGTATCAGTCCCCATCTATCGTGCAGGCACTGGTCGGAGTACTGGCGGTACCCCGTTCCCTTACGGCCTTGTTTTCGCATCAACCAGATTCGCAGACGTCGCCTGGTGTAGTCCTGTACAAGACGATAGCTGGCGGTTACCGGCCCTTGGTTGAAATAGCCGGCCCAGCCGCGAAGCAGCGGATTGAGCTCGTCAATCCGCGACTGAACATCCTTGTTGAACCAACGCGACGACGTGGCGTCGTGGACTTTCCGAAGTACGCGCTTGATGGCCTTCTTCGATGGGGCCGAACCCCAGTACGGGCGCCCGTCCTTGCCGAAGAAACGGCCCACGGTGTAACCGAGAAAGTCGAAGTGCCCGGCAGGCAATCTCACCAGCCGGGTCTTCTTCTCGTTGACTGTAAGACCCAGTCGCGTCATCAAGTGGCGTACCCCCTCCAACGCTCGCTCTCCTCGTCCAGACGGACAGAGAATCACGAAGTCATCCGCGTAGTTGACCACCTCGGCACTCAGTTCCTGAGCGTACCCGAAGCGATGCCACGCCAACATGAAGCGCCGGAAATACAGGTTGGCCAGTAGGGGTGAAATGATGCCGCCTTGCGGCGTGCCGCGGTGCTGGTTTTTCGCGGCCGTGCTGCAACGATTGCCCTGCGGCGTTCGTTCCATCACCGGCGCGTCCAGCCACCGTCGTATCGTTGCCAGCAACGCACCATCAGCGATGCGGCGGGCGACACAACGCATCAGGTCGCCATGCGGAATGGTATTGAAATAATCGGACAAATCCGCATCGACGACGTCGCGTGCACCCCGTTGAGTGATACCAAAGTGGATGCAGCGCAACGCCATCTTCGCGTCACGCCCCGGCCGAAATCCGAATTGCCGGGGCGAGAGGTCCACATCGAAGATCGGACCGACCACCATCAACACCGCCATTTGCACCACCCGGTCCCGAATCGTCGGAATACCGAGCGGCCGTTCTCCTCCATTGGCTTTGGGAATCCATACGCGCAACAGGGGCTGTGGCCGATACGTCTGGACACACAACTCCTGTTGCAATCTTTCCAGCCAGCACGCCCGTCCCTTGGCCTCGATGTGTTCGAAGCGCTCTCCGTCACTTCCCGGCGCACCATGATTGGCACGGCAGCGCCGGTAGGCTTCGTGAAGTACGTCGGAACGACACACCTTGTCCCACAGACTGTAGAAACGTGTGGCCGGTTCTGCCTTGGCTTTCGCCTGCAATGCGGTCTGCAACGTCCGAACCTTTTCAAGCGAGGTTCCTAGACTCATCGTCAATCCTCGGGTTCTTGCCACTTTCCAGCATTCGCTCTGAAACAGGGGGCCTTGGCTCCGCCGACATTACCCGGCTTCAGCGCTACTACGCCCCCATCCGCCATCCGCACCGGCCGGCTCCACCTCTCGCGAGGCCGCCGTTGCCTGGTTGCCTTCCAAGCACTGGTGCGGACTTCCCTTGTTGCGTCATCGATCATTGCTACACGTGCTGCCACCACTACCCCGGTGGAATCCTCAGGTGCGTTTCTCGCTCGCTTCCCCGAGGACGTCGGCCTTCCCCGTTATTGTGGCGGGTCGGCTTCCACAACGATGTTTCGAGGCCTGCTCAGTGTTCACTCACGTTGCAGCCCGTGTAGCGCGCTGACCTCCTTCGAGGCCGTTTCAAGAAGTGCTTCAGCCCATTCGTTACCTTCTGGACCGCCCCTTGTGCGTAAACGCCCGCCGGCCGCACCTTGAAGGTGACAGAAGCCTATGCCAGCGGCAGCAAGGATGCGATGTCACGATCCTTGGTGGTCGGCAGGCGAGTGAGGGTGTCGGTGAGCCAGGCGTGGGGTTCGATGCCATTGGCCT
>DATKVA010000096.1:0-6554 GCA_035530315.1 Rhodanobacter sp.
CGCCGAACCGACCAGCACCGAACCGACCGGCGCACCCAACCCCTTGGACAGGCATACCGACACGCTGTCGAAATGCCGCGCGATCGCGCGCGCGGGCACGCCGCAGGCCACCGCCGCGTTGAACAGCCGCGCACCGTCCAGGTGCAGCCCGAGGCCGCGCTCGCGCGCGAAGTCGTGCGCCGCCTGCAGGTAGTCCAGCGGCAGCACGCGGCCGTGCCAGGTGTTCTCCAGCGCCAGTACGCGCGTGCGGGCGAAATGCGGGTCCACCGGCTTGATCGCCGCGGCGACCTTGTCCAGCGGCAGGCTGCCGTCGGCGTCGTGCGGGATCGGCTGCGGCTGGATCGAACCGAGCACCGCCGCGCCGCCGCCCTCGAACTTGTAGGTGTGCGCGTCGGCACCCACCAGATATTCGTCGCCACGTTCGCAGTGCGACATCAACGCCAGCAGGTTCGACTGGGTGCCGGTGGGCACGAACAGCGCCGCCTCGAAACCGAGATCGTCGGCCAGCCGCCGCTGCAGCGCATTGACCGTGGGGTCTTCCCCGTAGACATCGTCGCCGACCTCCGCCGCCAGCATCGTCGCGCGCATCGCCGCAGTCGGACGGGTCACCGTGTCGCTGCGCAGATCAATCATGGTCATCACCGATCCTCTGTTTCCGCCTGAAATTGCTGTGGGCTCGACACGCACCGCGGTCATCGCCAGGCGCACTCACACGCGCCGCCGGAAATACAGCCATGCGACCAGTGCCAGCAGCAGCGCCGGCAGCAGGTTGGCGGGCAGCGGCGGCATGCCGTAGACTGTGCCGAAATTGACCATCGCCTTCTGCAGGAAGAACCAGCCGATCGCCAGCAGCATGCCGATGAAGATGCGCTTGCCCAGGCCGCCGGAGCGCAACGCGCCGAAGGCGAACGGCATCGCGCACAGCACCAGCACCAGCACGTTGAACGGGTACAACGCCCGCGCCCAGAACGCCACCGCGTAACTGCCGGGGCTTTCGCCGTTGCTTTCCAGATAGCCGATGTTGCGGCGCAGGTCGCGCATCGAAAGGTACTCCGGCAGGATCACCGATTGCGCCAGCACCTGCGGATTGAGGCTGGACTGCCAATTCTGTCGGGCAATGGTGGTGGTGTGCGTGCCTTGGGCATCGAGCGTGGTGCTGCGCACATCCTCGAGCACCCATTGATGGCCGTCATGCTCGGCGGTCCTGGCCCACTGGAACCGTTTGAGCTGACCATCCGCGTCGAAGCTGAACACGCGCACGTCGTTCAATTGCACGGTGCTGACACCGTCATGCTGCTTGAGCGTGGTACCGCGGGCGTTGATGACATTGTCGCCATCGTGGGCCCACAGCCCGCTGCCGGTCGTCATGCCGAGGGCGTTGGCATGCCTGCGCAACTGCATCGCCTGCGCCTGCTGGTCGCCCCAGGGCGCCACCGTCTCGCCCATGATCACCACGCCGACGATCAGCACCGCGACCACCCCGACCGCCGACCCGGCGATGCGCAATCGCGACATGCCGGCAGCCCGCAAGGCGGTCAGTTCGCCGGTGGCGGCCAGGCCGCCCAGGCCGAGCAGGCCGCCGATCACCGCGGCATAGGTGAACATCTGGTAGGCGCGGCGCGGAAACGTCACCAGCACATAGACCACGGCGTTGCCCAAGGTGTAGCCGTGCTTGCCGACGTGGATCAGCTGGCGCAGGAACTGGGTCACCGCGTCCATGCCGGTGAGCACCAGCCACACCATCAGCAGCGAACCGATCACGCTCATCCCGACCAGCCGGTCGACCCGCTTGATGTTGAACACGTTGAGGTCGGACAGGCTCATGCCGCTCGCTCCGTGCGCGTCTTGCGCGGGGTATTCTGTTTCCACAGCATCCAGCCGGCCAGCAGCAGCACCAGCGCATGCAGCGCCCAGATGGGTGCCGCGTTGTGCCAGTGCCCCTTGCCGATCTGCGAACGACCCAGCATCAGCAACACGAAGTACAGATAGAAACTGACGACGGCCAGCAGCAGGCGGCCATAGCGCGGTTCGCGCGGATTCTGCCGCGACAGCGGCAACGCCAGCAGCAGCAGCACCAGCGTCATCGGCGGCGCGCTGGCGCGCCAGGCAAGTTCGGCACGCGCCGCCGGATCGCCCGAGCGGGCCAGCGTGGCGCTGTCCAGCGCATGCATCGGATCGTCGTCGCCGTCGTCGACCTGCACACTGGAAAGCGAAGTGTCGTTGCGCTCGTATTGCATCTGCCGCCAGTTGTCGGCGCCCAGCGGTATGTCGTATTGCCAGCCGTTGCGGAACGCGATGAAGCGGCCGCCGCCGTTGCTTTCCTGATACAGCCGGCCGCTGGCCGCGTTGACCACTTTCAGGTGTGGATGACCGTCCTTGCTGTTGCGCTGGGTGGCGACAAAGGTGCGCCCCAGCTGGCTGCCGTCGCGACTCATGCTGTCGACGAAAATGATGCCGCCCTTGCCCGGCAACTCGGTGAAACGGCCGGCATCCAGGCCGGCGGCGATCACCGAGCGGTTGGCCACCGCCACCATCGCGTTGCTGGTGCGCACGGCCCATGGCCCCAGCCACATCGAAACCACCGCCGTGATCGCCACCAGCAGCACGCCCAGGATAAGTACCGGCCGCAGCAGTCCGCGCGGCCCCATGCCGGAGGAAGCCAGCACGTACATCTCGCTTTCCCGGTACATCCGGCCCAGCGCCATCAGCACGCCGACGAAGCTGGCCAGCGGCAGCAGGTTGCTCAGCCCGTCGAGCGTGCGCAGGCCCAGCACCTGGAACATCACGCTGGCCGGAAAACTGCCGTTGGCCACCTGCTGCAACACCTGGGCGAACGCGCTGCCGGCGACGATCACCAGCAGCACCACGAGAGTGGCGGCCACGGTCTGCGCCAGCTCACGCAGGAAATAGCGGTCGAGTATGCTCAGCATGCGATAAACTTGTCTGCTCGCCAGCCGGCCTGAACGGGTCGGCAAACCGCAAGTCTAGCCTGTCCGGCCGCTGCCGGGCCCCACAGGAAACACTCGATGACACTTCAGTTCAGCCTCGACGCCGCCGCCCCCGAAACTGTCGACACCGCCTGCGTGGTGGTCGGCGTTTACGAACAAGGCATGCTGACCAGTGCCGCCGCACGGGTGGACAGCGCCACCGGCGGCGCGATCAAGCGCCAGATCGAAAGTGGCGACATCACCGGCAAGACCGGCAGCAGCACGCTGCTGTACGCACCGGCCGGCGTCACCACCAAGCGTGTGCTCGTGGTTGGTCTTGGCGCACAGAAATCGTTCGATGCGGCGCGCTTCCACAAGGTCAACATCGAGGCGACGCGCGCGCTGGGGCGTCTGCCCGTGGCCGACGCCATCTCCTGGCTGACCGAGATCGACGTGCCCGGCCGCGACAGCGCCTGGCGCGTGCGCACGGCCGCGCTGGCGGCCGACCATGCCGCCTACCGCTACACCGCCACGCTCAAGCCGCGCGACAAGAGCGCGCAACCGGAACTCACCGCGATCGGCTTTGCCGGCGGCGACGACGCGCAAGGCGGGCTCGATCAGGCCGGAGCGATCGCCGAAGGCGTGCGCTTCACCCGCGAGCTGGCCAACCTGCCGCCGAACATCTGCAACCCGGCCTACATCGCCGAGCAGGCCCGTGCCTTTGCCGAAGGCAAGGACAAGGTCAGCTGCACCGTGCTCGATCATGTCGAGATGGAAAAGCTCGGCTTCGGCTCGCTGCTCGCGGTCGCCCGCGGCTCGGTCAACAAGCCCAGGCTGGTGGCGTTGAACTACCAGGGCGGCGCCGAGGGCGACAAGCCGTACGCGCTCGTCGGCAAGGGCGTCACCTTCGACTCCGGCGGCATCAGCCTCAAGCCCGGCGCGGGCATGGAGGAGATGAAGTTCGACATGGGCGGCGCGGCCGGCGTGCTCGGCGCCTTCGTCGCCGCGGTGAAGCTGGGCCTCAAGCTCAACCTGGTCTGCGTGGTGCCGACGGTGGAAAACATGCCGGACGGCGACAGCTACCGGCCCAGCGACGTGCTGACCAGCCTTTCCGGCCTCACCATCGAAGTACTGAACACCGACGCCGAAGGCCGGCTGATCCTGTGCGATGCGCTGACCTGGACCGCGCAGACGTTCAAGCCACAGGCGATGATCGACGCCGCCACGCTCACCGGCGCCTGCGTGGTTGCACTGGGCAAGCACGCCAGCGCTGTGATGAGCAAGCACGACGACCTCGCCGCCGAACTGCTCGCCGCCGGCGAGGAAACGCTTGACCGCGCGTGGCGCCTGCCGCTGTGGGACGACTATCAGTCCCAACTCGACTCCGGCTTTGCCGACGTCGCCAACATCGGCGGCAAGACCGCCGGCGCGATCACCGCCGGCTGCTTCCTGTCGCGCTTCACCGAAGGCCAGCGCTGGGCCCATCTGGACATCGCCGGCACCGCCTGGGACGAAGGCCGCAAGGGCCTGGCCACCGGCCGCCCGGTGCCGCTGCTGGTGCAGTGGCTGATGGATCGGAGCGAAAGCGAGAAGTGAGCGGAGAGGAGTGATGAGTGAGCGAAAGCCAGCACCCGGCACTCACTCGCCGCACGCCGTGCTTCCTCTCACTCCTCACTCCTCTTGACTCACTCCTGCCCCATGCCCCGCGCCGACTTCTACCTGATCGACAAGCCGCGCTTCCGCGAGCAGCCGTTGCTGCTGGTCTGCGCGCTGGCCAAGAAGGCCTTCACAGCGCAACAGCCCACGCTGATCCTGACCCGCGACTATGCCCAGGCCGAGGCGCTGGATGAACTGTTGTGGGCATTCGACGAGGACGTGCTGATTCCGCATCAGCTCGCCGGCGACGACGACGACGCGGAGACCGCCGTGCTGATCGTGCCGCCGGGCATCGAAACGGCCGATCGCCCGTTGCTGATCAACCTGCGCGAGAGCTGCCCCATCGGCCGTTTTCAGCGCGTGCTGGAAGTGGTGGCCGCCGATCCGGCGGAGCGCGACGGCTCGCGTACGCGCTGGCGCGAATACCAGCGGCTCGGTTTCGAACTGCAGAAGATCGATATGTGAGGCCGGCTGGATCGGGGCCGATGTAGGAGCGCACCCTGTGCGCGATGCTTTTTATGCGTTCGGCAAGAGTATTCGCCCACAGGGTGGGCTCCTACGGCAGCTCCGGCAGGAGCGTTCGCGCAAAGGGGCGCCCCTGCCAAACCGGCGTCATTCGGGGTGCCCTGCCGGCGCTGGCGCCGTGGTCACCAGCTGCGCCAGCGCACGGGCGAGTTGGCTGCCGCTGACCGGCTTGCGCAGGAACCCGTCCATGCCCGCGGCGCGCGCGCGTGCCTCGTCTTCGCTGCCCGATCGCGCGGTCACCGCAATGATCGGCATGCGCTGTCCGGCAGGCTCGCGCTGGCGAATCATCCGCGCGATCTGGAAGCCGTCCACGCCGGGCAGGTCCAGATCCAGCAGTACCGCATCGAAGCTGGCCTGAGCCAGCTCAGCCAGCGCGGCCAGCCCGTTGCCGACGTGGCAGACCGCGTTGCCCTGGTGCTCCAGCAGGCCACGGATCACCGCCGCCACGATCGTGTCGTCCTCCACCAGCAGGAGCCGACACGACCGGCCTTCCGCCACGCCCGCCGCCGGCATCGGCATCGCCGCCGCCGGCTCGGGCAGCGGCAGGCGCACGCGGAACGTGCTGCCGTGCGCCAGTCGCGACTCCAGCTCGATGCTGCCGCCCATCATGTCCACCAGCTCCCGGCAGATCGCCAGTCCCAGCCCGGTGCCGGAGCGGCGCTGCGGACCGTCCTCCTGTTCGAAGCGCTGGAACAGCCGCGCCTGGCTGGCTTCGGGAATACCCGGCCCGGTATCGCTGACGCTGAACTGCAGGCCGTCGGCCATGCGCTGCACCCGCAACGTCACGCTGCCATGCTCGGTGAACTTCAACGCATTGTTGGACAGGTTCAGCAGCACCTGCTTGATCCGCACCGCATCGCCGAGCAAGGACGCCGGCAGGTCGTCGGCCGCTTCCAGCACAAAGGCGACCCCCTTCGCATGGGCCAGACCCTGTTCGAGTTGTGCGACGTCGTTGACCAGCTGGCGCGGATCAAACGGCGCCGGCTCGAGTTCGAGCCGGCCGGCCTCGATCCGGGCCAGATCCAGCGCATCGTTGAGCAGCTTCAGCAGCATGCCGCCGGAGCGCTGCATGGCCCGGGTGTAATCGTGCTGAAGCGGGCTGAGCGGCGTACTCATGAGCAACTCGGCCATGCCCATCACCCCGGTCATCGGGGTGCGGATCTCGTGGCTGAGCATGGCCAGGAACTGCGTCTTCGCCGCACTGGCCTCCTCGGCCATCTGCCGCTGCTGCTCGACCAGCTGCAGCCGATGCCGTTGCGCCAGACGGCGGCGCCAGACCAGCAGCAGCCAGCCGAAGACGCCAGCCGCCAGCAGCAGGTACACCAGCCACGCCCACCAGCGTGCCCATGGCGGTGCCTGCACGCTGATCCTGAGCGGCATCGCCAGTTTGCTCCATGCCCCGTCCGCGCCGGCGGCCTTCACGTCCAGCGTGTAATCGCCGGCACC
>DATKVA010000097.1:0-2856 GCA_035530315.1 Rhodanobacter sp.
CGTCACCACGGCGGGCCGCCCCGGCCAGACCTGCATCAAGCTGCTGGATCGCAGGCACGACGCGAAGACACCGTTGCTGCAGCGCTGCACCTACGGCACGGTCTGGGCCAGTTCGGCGCGCGCCAACGCGCACGGCACCGCACTGGCGCTGGCCGTGCAACCGATGACCAGCTGGCGCGAGCTGTGGCTGTTCCATGTGGTCGGCAAGCAGTGGACGATCGACGTGCTGCCGCCGGCGGACGACGATCCGCAACTCGGCTACATCGAATTTGCCGGATGGGTGCCCGGTGGCCGCCTGATGCTCGCGGCACGCGAGGGGCGGGTCAACGGGCGCTTCGTCCACCGCTTCGAGATCCTGGACATGGTGACCCTGGCCACCACCCGGCAGGCCGACAAGCCATCCTCGCTGAGCCCGTTCTACCGCTACCAGGATGCAGCCTGGAGAAGCCAGACGGTGAGCCTGCGGGAGTAAAGGGCGGGCGGAGGGAGTTGATTCATCCCGCCCCCTCTTGCGACGGTTTCCATGGCGGGTTTTGCAAGCGCCGCCTTGATGGCCGAAGAGGCGATATGTCATGCTCGCCATCACTCGCACAACTGGCGCCTCGAGACGGATTACCGTCGTGGAATGCGGGTCTGCAGATGCCGTGCGCCTGGGCACTTCCGTCAACAAGAGGGTCTGCCCATGCCTGTCTGGTCTCATGTGTTCGCTTTCGCTCTGGTCGCCTTTGGCTTGGCGATGACGCCAGGGCCGAACATGCTCTATCTGATCTCCCGATCGATCGCCCAAGGTCCCGCGGCGGGCCTGATTTCCCTTGCCGGTGTCGCCCTGGGTTTTGTGTTCTACATGCTATGCGCGGCGTTTGGCGTGACCGCCTTGCTGCTGACGGTGCCTTACGCCTATGACGCCCTGAGGTTGGGCGGTGCGGCGTATCTTCTCTACCTTGCATGGCAAGCAGTCAGGCCGGGTGGGCACTCGCCCTTCCAGGTGCGTGACTTGCCGCGGGATCGGCCCGGCAGGCTGTTTGCCATGGGCTTCCTTACCAATCTGTTGAACCCCAAGATCGCGGTTCTGTATCTGTCGCTGCTGCCCCAATTCATCAGCCCGGCCCGGGGCAGCGTCCTGATGCAATCGCTCACTCTCGGATTTGTGCAGATCGGGATCAGCGTGACCACGAATGCCTTGGTCGCCTTGACCGCCGGTTCGATCGCCGCGTTCTTCGCGCATCGTTCCGGATGGTTACTGGTGCAGCGCTGGCTGATGGGCACCGTGCTGGCCGGTCTGGCCGTGCGCATGGCCACACAAGCCCGGCGCTGAGCATCTCCCGGGTGTGGGGTTTCGGCGCCCCTGCCCGAAAGCGAGGGCACTACTGTGGGCACCAACCTGACGTCATGAATTGACCCTGATACCTTTCTCACCACCATGGCCATAACCACGCTCGATCCCGACACCGCCCTGATCGTCATCGACCTGCTCGACCGCCGCGCCTGAGCATGCGCGCGCTGCCGTCCACCGTCGCGACGAAGGAAGCAGCGGGCGGCATGTTCCGCTCGTTGCGCGTGCGCAACTTCCGCATCTGGGCCGGCGGCGCGATCGTGTCCAACGTGGGCACCTGGATGCAGCGCGTGGCACAGGACTGGCTGGTGCTCACCCAGCTCACCCACAACAACGCCTCGGCGGTGGGCGTGGTGATGGCGCTGCAGTTCGGTCCGCAGCTGGTGCTGCTGCCATGGACCGGCTACGCGGCCGACCATTTCGACCGGCGCAAGCTGCTGTTCGCCACCCAGGGCATGCTGGGCCTGCTGGCGCTGGGCCTGGGCCTGCTCACCGTGACCGGGCGAGTGCAGTTGTGGCAGGTCTACGTGTTCGCCCTGCTGCTGGGCTGCACCGCCGCGTTCGATGCGCCCGCGCGGCAATCCTTCGTCTCCGAACTGGTGGGCGAGGCCGATCTGTCGAACGCGGTGGCGCTCAACTCCACCTCGTTCAATGCCGCGCGCATGATCGGCCCCGCCACGGCCGGCCTGCTGATCGCCGCCGTGGGCTGCGGCTGGGTGTTCATCGTCAACGCCGCCTCGTTCGCGGCCGTGCTGGGGTCGCTGTGCCTGCTGCGCACCGGCGAGCTGCATCCGAACCATCGCGCCACACAGGGCACCAGCCACTACGCCGATGGCTTCCGCTATGTCTGGCAGCGCCCGGACCTGCGCAGCATCGTGCTGATGCTGGCGCTGGTCGGCACCTTCGGCCTCAACTTTCCCATCTTCATTTCCAGCATGGCAGTGAAGGTGTTCCACGCCGGCGCCGGCCGCTACGGATTGCTCACCTCCGCGATGGCGATCGGCTCGGTCACCGGCGCCCTGCTTTCCGCGCGCCGCGCCAAGCCGTATTTCGCCTTGCTGGCCGGCGCGGCCGGCGTGTTCGGCGCAGGCCTGTGCGTGGCGGCCCTGGCTCCCGACTACGGGTTGTTCGGCGTGGCGCTGGCAGTGATCGGCGTCGCCGCGCAGACGTTCACCACCTCCACCAACAGCTACATGCAGCTGACCAGCGAACCGCAGATGCGCGGGCGCGTGGTGGCGGTGTTCCTGGCCGTCGCGATGGGAGGCACGCCGATCGGTGCGCCGCTGGTCGGCTGGGCGGCCGATACGCTGGGGCCGCGCTGGGCGATGGGCCTGGCCGGAGCCATTTGCACGCTGGCCGCCGCGGTCGGCCTGCGCCATCTTGCCAGGCATGGCAGATGGCGCATACGCGTGGACGCCAGACGGCTGCGCGTCACCGTCGTCACCGACCCGGTGTCGGAAGCGTGAGCTGAAAGGGCGAAATGGTGACACCTTTTCGCTGACACCCTTTCAATTGCCGGGGTC
>DATKVA010000098.1:0-13329 GCA_035530315.1 Rhodanobacter sp.
TACGTTCCAAGGTGGAACACCCGTTCCGGGTCATCAAGCGCCAGTTCGGTTATCAGAAGGTGCGCTTCAAGGGACTGGCCAAGAACACGGCACAAATTCTGACGCTGTTCGCGTTATCCAATCTGTGGATGGCGCGACGAACGTTACTGGCCAACGCAGGAGAGGTGTGCCCGTGATAGGGGAAATCTCCCCGACATGGCGCAAAAGACGCCATGAAAGGCGGTACGCGAGTCCGTTCGACGGGATTTTCGACGAATAATCGCCATAAAACTGTTCAGACGTCTAGATGCCTGTTTGACGATAGCTTGTTCAGACGTTCCTTAGTTCTACTGTGTTACTAAATATGCCTGATACTTCGGTGCGCCCTGCCGCAGCAGGGACATCGCGACAAGTGTCGAGCGATCACGCGGGCGAGACGAAAGCGCAGGGTTGCGATCGAGCACGGCTGATGACGCTGCATCGGCCCCAGCCCCGCGCGGGCGGAAGTCTTCGGGTACGGCAGGTGCTTTGAATCGAACAGGGTTTTTTTTACCGCCGCGCAGGCGCTCCAGCGTCAAAAAGCCGTAGGCGGCGATGCATAGGCTGGCATGGTGATGAAAGCCGCGCCAGTTGCGTCCTTCGTAATGGCCCAAGCCGAGTTCCTGTTTGAGTTCCAGGTAGTCCCGCTCGATGCGCCACCGGCCTTTGATGGTGCCGACGAGTGCCTTGAAGGTCGTTTCTTCAGGCAGCGTCGACAGCCAGTAGCGAAGCGGTTCGGCGTCACCACGCGGCCATTCGATGACCAGCCATTCGGGATCCCGAGCGCGGTCGTCGTGGGCGGTGACCACGCGCACGCGGGCAAAACGACCGGACAATGTTTCTGCTGAGCCCTGTCGCCAGACGATGGTGCGATACGCCCGCGCCGGTAGCGCCTGCGCCAAGGCACGCACGTTGATGGGTGAGTGCGCCGCATCACGCACCACCCGCACGCGGGGGCGACCCCGAACCGCCGACGGCGGCGGGGTGGCCGGTTGGTGCGCGCCCCACCATACGGTGGTGAGCGGCCGGACGCCCAGCGCATAGATCAACTCCTGCGCGCTCAGCTCATCACGCAGTGCACAGTCATCGCCGTACGCCGCATCGCCCAGCACCACGCCCCGGGGCAGTTGGGCGGCGACAGCGGTGCGGATTTGGATGGCGGCGATCTGGTTCTTGGTCAGGAAGCCTACCGACGCTGGCACGCCCGCATCGGCACACCGCTTCGGATCGTCGGTCCACTCGACGGGCAGGTAGAGCTGCCAGGCCACCGGCAGGCTGGCCGAGTCTGTCGCCAGCGACAGGCTCACCGCGACCCGGCAGTTGTCCGTCTTGCCGGTCTGCCCGCAGTACTGGCGGGCCACGCCCACCGAGTGGGTGCCCTTCTTCGGAAAGCCGGTGTCATCGATGATCCAGAAGCACGGCTCGGCGCCGTCGCGCGTCAGCACCGGCAACACCTGTTTGGCGACCGTGGCCAGCAAGGCGGCGTCGCTCCAGTCCGAGGTCGATACCAAATGGTGCATCGACTGATGGGCTGAGCGCACATCCTGTGGCCGCACGCGCGCCGCCATCGGCTCCACGCTCTTGCGTCCACCGGGTAACATCAATCCTTGCAGATACCAGGTTGCCGGCGGCGCCCGATCCGCGTGCCCCAAGGCGGCCCCTATCGCCTCACCATACCGCGCAAAGCGTGTTTCCAGACTCGTGCCCATGACCCACCTCCTTGCGTGTTGCTCGAAGATGGCGTCATCATGCCATAACTTTAATAACACAGTAGAATTAGCATCACTTACCAAAATAACAACTGGTCGGTAGGCGGGCTGTGGCGCCTGGACACGGCGCAGCGTCGGATCGCCATCGGTGAGGGCAATATCGTGGGCCGGGATATCGGATCAAGTGGTGGCTTCGGTGTGTTCTCGATCAATGGTGGTTATTGTCTGAGCAACAACCTCACGCTGACCACCGGCATCGATAACCTGTTCAACAAGAACTATGCGGAACACATCAACGCCGTACCACCCGCGCTGGCTGGCTACTTCGATACCACGCGCGTAAATGAGCCTGGACGAACGTTTTGGATGAAGCTCGCCTTCAACCTGTGACGTGAGTGCCGCATTGCACCGGTCGTCTTGCCTCAGGCGAGCCGATCGGCGCACCAGTGCTGCGGTGCTCACTTCGATTCGGCACGATCAATCTACGGTTGCTGGAGCGGACGTAATGTAGTCTGCAGTCTACTGCTACTGTGGGGATTCCCGGCATGGAAGCGGCTGCCTTGCCTCCGGGAATTCGATATCGCGATCCTGCAGTTCGCTCCGATCCGGAGCACTGGAATCGAAGTCGGTCAGCTCAGGTCAGGAAGAGAGATCGGCTGGCCTCAGCGTTCGACCAGGTCGCTACCGTGTCGAACCAACGGGTGATGCGTGGCAGACTGCTTTGATGAAATCGATCACGCGTGGATGATACGTTTTCTGGAGCGCGTGCACGCATAGCCACGCGGTGTAGGTAACCACGGTCGCACGCGCGTGAATTTCAAAAGCAGGTTTTTGGAGGTTCCCCTTCATTCCCAAGGGTAGCTTTCATCACATCAGCTTGCTGGTGTGACTATTCGCCGCAGTGCGTCGTATTCGAACTTGACCCAAATCAATGAGGAAGGCGGATGAGCAGACTAGCATGACAACAATTCATTGGACTGAGGGCTTGGCAAGTGATCGGTTGCGATGTCGTCATTGTTGGGGCCGGTCCGGTGGGGCTATTCCAATGTTTTGAGCTTGGTCTGCTTGGGGTTCGGACACATGTGATCGATTCGATGCCTGTGGCCGGTGGGCAATGCGTAGAGCTGTATCCCGATAAACCAATCTATGACATTCCGGCCATCCCGGTTTGCAGCGCACGTGAGCTTATCGAGCGGCTTCAGGCGCAAGTTCGGCCATTCGCACCGGAATTCCACTTGGCCGAAACGGTGACCACAATAGAGCGTCTGGAAAGCACGCGCTTCAAGGTGACCACCAGCGCCGGTACCGTGTTCGATACTGGGACGCTCATCATTGCTGGCGGCCTCGGCGCGTTTTCGCCGCGCAAGCTTGCGTTGCCCGACATTGAGAGCTTGGAGGGCAAATCGCTCCACTACAAGGTTACCGATGTCAGTCAGTTCGACGGCAAGGACATCGTGATTGCCGGTGGCGGTGATGCCGCGCTGGACTGGTCGCTGGCACTGGTTGATCGTGCCAACAGCATCGTACTGGTACATCGCTCGAACAAGTTCCGCGGGGCGCCAGCCCATGTCAAGCATATGCAGGAGCTGTGTGATGCCGGCCGCATGCAGTTTTTTGAAGGCGACATCGTCGGGCTGGAGACGCAGCAGGGCGAACTCAAGACGGTTCGGGTACGGGCGCGCAGCGGCGTGGTGCAACGGATCGAGGCGGAGCAACTGCTGGTGTTCTGGGGTCTGCATCCCGCGCTCGGACCTATCGCCGAATGGGGCCTGAAACTCGAACAACAGCAGCTCGCTGTCAATACGGCCACGTTTCAGACCTCGACGTCGGGCATCTATGCGGTTGGCGACATTACAACCTATCCCGGGAAGAAAAAACTGATCCTGTCCGGCTTTCACGAGGCGGCACTATGCGCCTTTGCCGTCAAGGAATACCTCAGTCCGGGTGAAAAAGTGCATCTGCAGTACACCACGACCAGCCCAATCATGCATAAGCGACTTGGCGTCATGTCTAGTCCCGATGGCGAGCCTGTCCCGCAGGGAGCGAGCGCGGACGTCGCAGAAAAGGCGAACGATGCAGTGAGTAATTGCTGAGAGGCATGCCAGCACGCAGCATGCGTGCATGAAACGAAGTAATCAAAAATCCAGGAGAAACGTGTGAAAAAGAACGATGTCGAATTCGATACCACCCGTCGCACCTTGCTGAAGAGCGGCGCCACCATGGCGGTGATCGGTGCCGTGGCCGCCACCGGTCTGCTGAAAACCGTGCCGGCACGGGCGCAGGCCGGCAAGGCCTCCCAGGCCGTGGCGATGTATCAGCCCAAGCCACACGGCAAGGACCAGTGTGACAACTGCATCCATTTCATTCCCGGGAAAACGCCGAAAGATGCCGGCACCTGCAAGGTCGTCGAGGGGAGCATCTCGCCGCAGGGATGGTGCGTCATGTACGCGCGCAAAGCCTGAAGCAAGGCTGCAATCGCCTTGTTTGAAAGACTTGTTTGAATAGTTCGCAGCCGCGGGAGGCTGATGTCATGCGAGTTCCGGTAGCAACGGAAGAATGGTGTTCGCCCGGCAGGCGTAGGCTGCTCAAGGCCATCGCCGGCGTGGCGGCGGCTGCAGGACTGGTCGGCGGATCGGGCTGGTTCGTACTCAGGCGCGAACGAAACCTGTTCGAGGTGCGCCGTGAACAGACGCTTATGCAGACATCGGTGGCAATCACCTGCCTGGCCGACGATGTCGACAAGGCAGGAGTCGCCATCGACGCCGCATTCCGGCGCATGGCGGCTACTGTTGCAGTTCTCACGCGCTTCGACCCGGCCAGTCCGGTGGCGCACCTGAACCACGACGGCTATCTCGAGAATCCGCCACCGGAGCTGAGGGATGTCTTGCAGCGCTCGCTGGCGATTTCAGCGATAACGGACGGCGATTTCGATATCAGCGTCCTGCCGGTGCTGGAGTATTTCGAGTCGATGCGCCAGCCCGCCGTGCTCGACCCGCGTGATCGCGCGCGGATAGGGCAGAGGGACCAGCTGATCGACTACCGCCGTATCGCGCTGGACGCGCACGGCGTGCGATTCACCCAGGCTGGCATGGCAGTCACGCTGGACGGGCTGGCCAAGGGCTACGTCATCGACCAGGGCATCGCCGCGTTACGGGCAGCGGGTATCGAGCACGCCCTGGTGGATGCCGGCGGCGACGTGCGGGCGATCTCCGGCAACGATGTCAACCATCAGTGGCACGTCGGCATCGTCGATCCGGGCAACATCGACCGGATCGCGTCCGTCGTGACCTTGCGCAATGCCGCGCTGGGCACTTCCGGCAATTACCGGATCTTCTATTCGTCCGACAAGAAGCTGTTCCACGTGATCAATCCGCATACCGGTTATTCCCCGCTGAATTACTCCAGCGTCACGGTGATGGCGGAGACGTCGGTGGACGCCGATGCCATGAGCGTCGCCGCCGCCTCGATGCCGCTGCCGCGGTTGCGCGAAGTGATGGCCGCGCAGGACGATCAGTGGCTGGTCTTTTCCAGGGACGCCAGCAGGAGTTGGCGTTCGAGGGACCTCCCGCAGGTATCGGGCCATGCGGAGGTGGTCTGACGTGCGCACATGGCCACTCCAAACCCCCAGTCTTTCCCGGGTAATGCACAGCGCCATGTTCGCCAGGCGGCTGCTCCTGCTGTGTGTAACCTGCCTGCTGATGCTGGTTTCCGTGGAGGCCGTTGCAGGCGTCGATCAGAAATTTCCCGAAGTACGTGGCTACTTCCCCACTGCGACCCGATTCGGGGATATCTCCGGCAAGCCACCAGCAGCCCCGGTCTACGCCGGTGACAAGGTCATCGGTTACGTGTTCGAGTCGGTCATGGTGGCACCGGTTCCTGCGTATTCCGGCCAGCCGGTCAACATTCTTGTGGCCATCGACCAGACCGGCAAGATCATTGGTACCAAGGTTCTCGAGCAGCACGAGCCGATCCTGCTGGTCGGCATACCGGTGCAGCGACTATACGATTTTGTCGAGCGCTATGTCGGTCACAGCGTCAAGGACAAGATCGTCGTAGGCGGCAGCAGTGCCTCCGGCACGGTCAAGATCGATGCGATCAGCAGCGCCACCGTAACCTCGATGGTGGTCAATGAGACGATCATGAATGCGGCGCTGGAGGTGGCCGTGTCGCGGCATCTGGTCACCGGGTCGCTGGCCAGCGAGAGCGCTCCCGCGACGATCCGTGCCGACTATTTCAAGAAGGCCGACTGGCAGCAGCTGACCGGAATCGGCGCCTTCCGCAGGCTGCACCTGACCCGCGGAACCGTGACCGCGGCCTTCAAGGGGCAGCCCGAAAGCGGCCTGATCGACGACCCGACCGCGCCGGCGCCGGGCCATGAAGGCGACACCTTCATCGACCTCTATTACGCGGACATCACTCCACCGACGGTGGGCAGGAACCTTTTGGGAAGCTCTGCCTACAGTTCGATGATGCGCAGGCTCAGCCCCGGCGACGAGGCGATCGCGATCGTCGCCAATGGCATGTATTCATTCAAGGGAGTGGGCTACGTCCGCGGCGGGATCTTCGACCGCCTGCACATCATGCAGAACGGCAAGCTGTTCCTGTTCAAGGACACCGACTTCGTGTCGCTGGACGATCCGGAGCTGCCCGGAATGCCGACATTCAACGAGAAGGGCATCTTCATCCTGCATCATGGCAAGGGGTTCAATCCCGGTGGCCCATGGACGCTGCAGCTGCTGGTCAACCGGCAGGTCGGGCCGCTGAAAAGCATCTACAGCACGTTTGCCGGTAGCTACCAGATTCCGGCCGACTATGTGATCCAGCCGAAGGTCAGTCCGATTCCCGATGACGCACCGTTGTGGGTGAAGATCTGGTATGGCAAGCGATTCGAGATCGCCGTGCTGGTGGCCGGGCTGCTCTTCCTGTCGCTGATCCTGGTTTTCCAGGACTGGGTGGTCAAGCGCCCACTGCTGCTGGAGCGCCTGCGTGTCGGCTATCTCATCTACACCGCCGTGTTCATCGGCTGGTATGGACTGGCACAGCTTTCCGTGGTCAACATATTGACTTTCGTCAACGCGGTCATCCACGGATTCCACTGGTCCACGTTCCTGATGGATCCGTTGATCTTCATCTTGTGGACGTTCGTGGCGGTGTCCCTGCTGCTGGTGGGCAGGGGCGTCTATTGCGGCTGGCTGTGTCCGTTCGGCGCGCTGCAGGTACTGATCAACAAGCTGGCGGTGAAGTTCAAGGTGCCGCAGTTGGAGCCACCCTCGTATGTGCACGAGCGGCTGTGGGCGATCAAGTACATCATCATGCTGTTTCTGTTTGGCTTGTCGCTGCAGTCGGTCAACCTGGCCGAGCGCTTTTCGGAGGTCGAGCCGTTCAAGACCGCGATCAACCTGCATTTCATGCGCTCGTGGGGTTATGTGGCTTACGCGGTGCTCTTGCTGGGCGCAGCGGCCTTCACCAACAAGGTCTATTGCCGCTACGTCTGCCCATTGGGGGCCGGTCTGGCGATCTCCGGACGCTGGCGACTGTTCGAGTGGCTGCGTCGGCGCAAGGAGTGCGGGCATCCCTGCCAAATCTGCGCCAATGAATGCGAGGTCAGGGCGATCAGCCCGCTGGGTCCAATCAACTACAACGAGTGTCACTACTGCCTGGACTGCCAGGTGACCTACGAGAACGACCGCAAGTGCCCGCCGCTGGTCGATCGTCGCAAGAAGAGGGAGAAGGCGTCACGCCCGCTGCCGACGCCTGTCGTCACTGTGGGTGCGGGAGGTGCCGATGCGCGGGTGGAAAGGCCCGTATAGGCCGGCAATCAGTTCGGGGTTCCATTAACCTTTGAGGAGACATCGTGATGAGTGACAATACAAACGACCAAAATCCGGGACTGAAAGCCGGCGAGATGAGGGCGCTGACGCAGGAGGAGGTCGACATTTTGCCTCGCAAGCCGGGTAACCCTGCACGCCGAAATTTCATGAAGACCAGTGCGCTCGCAGGACTGGTCGGTGCAGCGAGTGGTTTGGCCGGCGGACTGGGCCTTGACAGGACAGCGCACGCGGCAGAGCCGGGCAAGATGCCGGAGGATCATGTCGCACCCGGTCAGCTGGATGAGTACTACGGCTTCTGGAGCGGCGGCCAGTCAGGTGAAATGCGCATCCTCGGCGTGCCGTCGATGCGTGAACTGATGCGGATACCGGTGTACAACACCGACTTCGCGATTGGCTGGGGCATCACCAACGAGAGCAAGCGGGTGCTGGGCGAGGGATTTCCTCGGGGTGGCGACCTGCACCACCCTCACATGAGCCAGACGCATGGACATTACGACGGGCGCTACCTGTTCATGAATGACAAGGCGGGTACCCGCGTTGCGCGCATCCGCTGCGATGTGATGCGAACCGACAAGATTACCAAGATACCCAATGTGCAGGCCATCCACGGCTTGCGTGTGCAGCGCGAGCCGCGTACCGGCTATGTGTTCGCCAACGCGGAATTCAGGATTCCCGCCCCCAATGACGGCCGTGACCTGGACGATCCGAAGAAATACCAGACCATGTTTACGGCGCTCAACGGCGACACCATGGAAGTGGCCTGGCAAGTTCTCGTCGACGGCAACCTGGACAACACCGATTGCGATTACGAGGGCAAGTACGCAGCGTCGACCTGCTACAACAGTGAGGGCGCCGTGGATCTGGCCGGCATGATGGAGAGCGAGCGTGACTGGGTCGTCGTGTTCAATCTCAAACGAATCGAGGCGGCCGTCAAGTCCGGAAAATTCAAGACCATTGGTAAATCCAAGGTCCCGGTCGTGGATGGACGTCATGGCTCGAACCTGACCATGTACATCCCCGTCCCGAAGAACCCACACGGCCTCAATGCGAGCCCGGATGGTAAATATTTTACCGCCAATGGCAAGCTGTCGCCTACCGTCAGTGTGATGGCATGGAGCAAGGTCGATGACTATTTCGATGGTAAGTTGAAGGATCCCCGCGGCACGGTGGTTGCCGAACCACAACTCGGGCTTGGCCCGTTGCATACCGCCTACGACGGTCGTGGCAATGCCTATACGACCCTATTCATCGACAGCCAGATTGCGAAATGGAAT
The DNA here is from genome assembly GCA_035530315.1 of Rhodanobacter sp. Classification (GTDB taxonomy): domain Bacteria; phylum Pseudomonadota; class Gammaproteobacteria; order Xanthomonadales; family Rhodanobacteraceae; genus Rhodanobacter. Next base: position 8,833 of record DATKVA010000098.1, read on the forward strand.
ATTCAGGACGCGATCGATGCCTATGCGGGCAAGAAAGTCAATTATCTGCGGCAGAAGCTCGATGTCGCCTACCAGCCGGGACATGACCACGCATCGTTGGGTGAGACGCGCGATGCGGATGGTAAATGGCTGGTGTCACTGAACAAGTTCTCGAAGGATCGTTTTCTGGCCACCGGTCCGCTGCATCCCGATCTCGACCAGTTGATCGACATTTCCGGTGACCAGATGGTGCTTGTGGCGGATGCACCGGTTTACTCGGAACCCCACGATGCGGTAATCATTCCGCGCAAGATGTTGGAAGGCAAGGTCAAGCGCATCTGGGACCGCAAGGACCCGTTCTTCGCCGAAACCGTCGCCCAGGCGAAGAAGCACGGCGTCGTTCTGGAGAAGGAAAGCAAGGTCATTCGTCAGGGCAAGAAAGTCTTTGTCTACATGACCAGCTCGGCGCCGAAGTACGGGCTGGACAGCTTCAAGGTGAAGAAGGGCGACGAAGTGACTGTGGTGATCACCAACGTTGACACCATCGAGGACCTTACGCACGGATTCTGCCTTACCGACTACGGCATCAACATGGAGATCAGCCCGCAGGAGACGACCTCGGTCACGTTCGTCGCTGACAAGCCCGGAGTTCACTGGTACTACTGCACGTTCTTCTGCCACGCGCTGCATCTGGAGATGAGAGGCCGGATGCTGGTGGAGGCTTGAGGAAATTCGTGCCGTCGCGGCGACTCGCCGCGACGGCACGAATCCCATGACATCCATGGTATCCATTGAAATGCAACGCGAGCGGGCATGTGTCCTGGTGCTCCTGATGGTGGCGTGGGTCATCTTGCCCGCGGCGCATGCCACCGATGCATTGGAACGCGCGGTCGCCACAGCGGCGGTGGGCGCTACGCTGACCGTGTCCCCCGGGGTCCATCACGTGCACCTGCTGCTCGATCGGCCGGTCACGCTGCTGGGCCAGCCCGGCGCGATCCTGGACGGCGATGGCAGCGGTGACGTGATTCGGATCGCCACGTCCGCAGTGACGGTGCGCGGCCTCACCATCCGTCATTCCGGTAAGGACCTCACCGCCATGAATGCGGGGGTTTTCATCGAGCGCAAGGCAACCGGTGCCACGGTCGCCAACAACCGGATCGAGGACACCTTGTTCGGCGTCTATCTCGATGGTGCCACCGGCGTGCGGGTGATCCGCAACACGATCAGCGGCATCGCCAGCCTGCGCGTCGCCGATCGCGGAGACGGCATCCACCTGTGGAATGACAGCGGCTGCGTGATCGATGGCAACGACGTGCGTGCCACGCGTGACGGTATCTACGATTACGTCAGTCACGATGACCTGATCGCGAGGAACCGCATTCACGGGGTCCGGTACGGCGTACACCAGATGTATGCAAAAAATGAGACGTTGCAGGACAACATCAGCTTCGGCAATGTCGCCGGCATGGCGCTGATGAGTTCGGATCATCTGCGGGTATGGGGCAATCGCATCTACGACGACTCGTCGTATGGCATCCTGTTCAACTATGTCACCTATAGCGACATCAGCGGCAACGAGGTGCGCGGCATTACCGGGCAGACCGATCTGGACGGGGCGGTGATCGACGGCGCCGCAGGAAAAGCGATGTTCGTCTACAACTCGGAATTCAACGCGATCCACATGAACCTGCTCGCGGATTCGCCGATCGGCATCCACGTCACGGCGGGATCGCAGGACAACCGGATCTACGCGAACGTGTTCCGCAATAACCGGACTCAGGTCAAGTACGTTCAGAACGTCGCCGAGGAATGGTCATTCGACGGGCGCGGCAACTACTGGAGCAACTACCTCGGCTGGGACCTCGATGGGAACGGTGTGGGCGATGTGCCTTACCGGCCGAATGATGGAGTGGACGTCTTGCTGTGGAAGTATCCCGACGCGAAAGTGCTCATGTCCAGTCCCTCGATCGTCCTGCTTCGTTACGTGCAACGATCGTTTCCCGTGTTCACACCGCCAAACATCCAGGACAGCCATCCGCTGATGAGGCCGCCTGCCATAGGGAGCGCGCACATCGATGCCAAACGCCATTGAAATCACTGCGCTGGGCAAGCAGTACGGCCAGATCACGGCATTGCAGACGATCAGTGCGACCGTTCCCAAGGGGCAGGTCATCGGGCTGCTCGGCCACAACGGCGCCGGCAAGTCGACCCTGATCAAGCTGATCCTCGGCCTCATCGCGCCCACGACCGGCCAGGTCAGGGTTCTCGGTGAGGTGCCGTGGGGACCGCATACGCACCCGTTGCGCCGACGGCTCGGCTATCTGCCGGAGAGCGTCGCCTTTTACGGCAACCTCACCGGGCAGGAAGTGATCGATTACCTGGCCAGCCTGAAGCACGCGCCGCGGCAACAGTCGCGACAGCTGCTCGAACGCGTCGGTCTCGGCCATGCCGCCGGGCGACGGGTCGGCGGGTATTCCAAGGGCATGCGGCAGCGCCTCGGCCTGGCGCAGGCCCTGTTGAATTCGCCGGAGATCGTGCTGCTCGACGAACCGACCGCGGGGTTGGATCCGCAGGCGACCCGCGAGTTGTACGCGATCGTCGGCGAGTTGCGGCAGGCCGGCCGCTGCGTGCTGATTTCCTCGCATCTGCTGGCGGAGCTGGAGCCGCACATCGATGGTGCGCTGATCCTGCGCGAGGGCCGGCTGCTGGCGGCGGGCAGCGTGGTCGATCTGCGTAGGCAGGCGGGGTTGCCGAGCATCGTGAGCGTGCGCCTGAACGCGCAGGCCGATGGATCGGCGCTGGCGCGGGAGCTGGAGCATATGGGTGTCGTGCATGAGATACAGCCGGACGGGCGGCTCGAAATACTGGTGCCGGAGGGTTCCAAGGTGGATGTGCTGCGAAGCGTTCTGGGGCATCCGGTCATTGCCGATGTCGAAGTCAGGGAGCCGACGCTGGCCCGCTTGTACGACTGGCTGGGCGCCAATCAGCGTGGCAATGCGGGGGAGATGGCATGAACAGCATGCTGGTGGTCGCCAGGAAGGAGTTTCGCGACGATTTCCGCAATCGCTGGACGATTGCCGTGGCGATCCTGTTCGCGTTTCTGGCGCTGGGCATTGCCTATTTTGGCGGCGCGGCGGCGGGCAAGGTGGGATTCACCTCGTTCGCGGCGACCCTTGCGAGTCTCACCACGCTGGCAGCATTCATCATCCCGTTGATCGGCTTGCTGATCGCCTACCACACGATTGTCGGCGAACGGGACAACGGCACCCTGCTGCTGATACTCAGCTATCCGCTGTCGCGAACCGAGCTGGTGGCCGGAAAGTTTGCCGGGCATTGCGCGGCGCTGGCCGCCGCGGCACTGGCCGGATTCGGGCTGGCGGTGGCGGTCATCCAGTTGATGCAGCCACAGACGCGCACCCTGGACGCCTGGCTGCAGATCGGCAATTTCATCGCGAGTGCCTCGATGCTCGGCGCCAGCTTTGTTGCACTGGCGTGCGTTATCAGCGTCATGACGGACGACAAATCCAGGGCCGCCGGGCTGGCGCTGGTGATGTGGTTCGCCAGCGTCGTGTTGTTCGATCTGGTGCTGCTCGCGCTGCTGGTCTTCAGCGGCGGCAACCGCGCCGAGCAGGCAGTCTACCCTTACCTGTTGCTGCTGAACCCGATCGACGTATTCAGGCTCATCAACCTGACCACCTTGGGTCATGGTGCCGGCAACGACCTTTTCATGGGCATGACGGCTTCGCATGTCTACCGTCCCGCGGTGCTGTACCTGGTCATGCTGGCCTGGATTGCGGTGCCGTTCTGGGTTGCGCTGCGCGTGTTTCGCCGGAAGGAAGTATGAGGTCGGTGATGAAGGGCATTTGCTTGAAGCTCGTCATTCCCACGAAAGCGGGAATCCGGCGCCTTTTGCGGCCTGAGGCGACGAGGAAGTCACTGGATTCCTGCATTCGCAGGAATGACGAAATCGGGGCTTCCCACCTAAGTAAGGGCCATTCAGGTCGGGAGATGAACCGCTCCATGTCGGCGCTACGCCGGCACGCCGGCAGGGTCGGCTTCCTCGTGCTGTTGGGCTCGCTGCTGGCCGGATGCGGGGACAACCAGGCATTGCCGCCGCAAAACGCGGTGGCGATCCGGAAAGACGATGTCTGTGCCGTGTGCGGCATGTATATCGCGGGGTCGCCTGGCCCGCGCGGCGAGGCGTACCTGGAGGGACGCAAGTTGCCGCTGAAGTTCGACTCGACGCGTGATTTTTTTGCCTATGTCCTGCAGCCCGAGAACGCCACGCGGTTGCAACATCTGTTCGTGCAGGACAGCGCGCGGATCGACTGGAAACATCCGACCAACGCCGCGGACAGTTTCGTCGATGCGCGCACGGCCTATTTCGTGGCCTGGCAACCCTTGCCCGGATCGATGGGGCCGACACTGGCGTCGTTTGCGAAGCAGACGGATGCGCAAGCCTTTGTCAGGGAGCATGGCGGAGAAATGCTGGGTTTCCAGCAGGTGCGTCCCGAATTG
>DATKVA010000099.1:0-5692 GCA_035530315.1 Rhodanobacter sp.
GTACTTTCCTCGACTAGGGAAATCCGGCCCACCCTCGACGACGCCGTTGGCGTCGTTACGAGGAGATGGGCCGATGAAGCTCCTTCACGATTTCATTCGTCTGCGTGCCGCTGGCCGCCGACTGTTGTCCGGCCGGCGCGATGCGCGGGCCCTCGGCTATGCCGTGACCGTACCGCTGCCGTTGTCCACGCCAGGATCCAATGATCCGGCCGATGGCGGCATCCCGGCCGTCGCCAGTGCCCCTGTGGCGGCCACGTCGACGCTGCCGCCGCCGCGTCATCTCTGTCTGGTATCAAGTCACTGAAGTGCATTTTCGCCCACCGGGTGGCCTAGGAGCGTGGACGGTAGAAGCCATTCGGGCTGCAAAGCCCTCCGCGCGGTCCATTTTTCCGTCGCGTTTTGGCCCATAGAACCACTATGGGCCGGCAAATCGCCGAAAAACTGTCCTCGCGCGGAGGACTTTTCGCCGCGAACGTTTCTACCGCCCACGCTCCTAGCCTGCGCCAGCCGGGTGTGGGTGCGTCTTGCCGTCCCCGCCGAAAAGACGTCCGGACGGCCGCAAGCCATAACAGCCCGGGTCGTGCCGGCCGTCACGCCGCAGTGGCATGGACCTCATCGAAGCAACGGTAGCGACTCATGAGCAAGCAATCGATCCAGGCGCCGGGCAAGGCTGCGCCGGTACCGCCGCGCGTCGCCGTGGCGGCGGAGGCTTTTCGTCGCAATGCGGAATTGCTGGCTGCGCTGCAGACCACGCCGAGCGGTCTCGACGAGGAACAGATTGCCGAACGACTGCATCGCGACGGCCTCAACGAGGTATCGCACGAGAAGCCGCCGCACTGGGCGATGCAGCTGCTGCAGGCCTTCAAGAACCCGTTCATCATCGTGCTGCTGGTGCTGGCCGGCGTGCAGCTGTTTACCGATGGCGGCGATCTGACCGGTCCGACCATCGTTGCGGTGATGGTGACGATCAGCGTGCTGCTGAGTTTCAGCCAGGAATACCGCTCCTCGCGCGCCGCCGAGAAGCTCAAGGCGATGGTGCGCAATACCGCCACGGTGGTGCGGCAGGCGTCGGACGGGCACAGCGAGCAGATCGAGGTGCCAGTGATCGAGCTGGTGACCGGGGACATCGTGCACCTGGGGGCCGGCGACATGGTGCCGGCGGACCTGCGTCTGCTCAGTGCGAAGGACCTGTTCATCAGCCAGGCGATCCTCACCGGCGAATCGCTGCCGGTGGAAAAGGCCGCGCCGGCGAACGTCCCCCACGCTGATCGTGACGCGGGGCGGGATGGCGGCAACCCGCTCGATCTTTCCACCGTCTGCTACATGGGCACCAACGTGGTCAGCGGCACCGCCACCGCCGTGGTGGTGGCGACCGGTGCGCGCAGCTATCTGGGTTCGCTGGCGCACAGCATGAGCGGGCAGCGCGTGCAGACCAGTTTCGACCGCGGCATCCGCAGCGTCAGCTGGCTGCTGATCCGTTTCATGGCGGTGATGGTGCCGGTGGTGTTCCTGATCAACGGCTTCAACAAGCACGACTGGACCGAGGCGTTCCTGTTCGCGCTGTCGGTGGCGGTGGGCCTCACCCCCGAAATGCTGCCGTTGATCGTCACCGCGAACCTGGCCAAGGGGGCATTGGCGATGTCCCGGCGCAAGGTGGTGGTGAAGCGGCTGAACGCGATCCAGAACTTCGGCGCGATGGACGTGCTATGCACCGACAAGACCGGCACGCTGACGCTGGACAAGATCGTGCTGGAACGCCATCTCGACCTGGATGGCGAGGAGTCCGACGAGGCGCTGGAATACGGTTATCTCAACAGCCGTTTCCAGACCGGCCTGAAGAACCTGATGGACAAGGCGGTGCTGGCGCACAAGGACCTGGAATCGGCGGCGATGCGCTATCGGGTGGTCGACGAGATCCCGTTCGATTTCCAGCGCCGGCGCATGTCGGTGGTGGTCGCCGATGGCGCAGGCGAGCATCTGCTGATCTGCAAGGGCGCGGTCGAGGAGATGCTGTCGATCTGCGCGTTTGCCCGCACCGGCGATGTCACCACGCCGATGACCGATGAGCGGCGCCGGGAAATCAAGGCGATGACCCATCGGCTCAACGATGATGGCCTGCGCGTGCTGGTGGTCGCGATGCGGCGCGAGCCGGCGCATGAGCGTCCGTACAGCGTGGCCGACGAAGGCGGGCTGATCGCGGTCGGCTGTCTGGCGTTTCTCGACCCGCCGAAGGACTCGGCGGCCACCGCGATCCAGGCACTGAACCAGCACGGAGTCGCGGTGAAGGTGATCACCGGCGACAACGAGGCGGTGACCCGCAAGATCTGCCGCGAGGTCGGGCTGGACGTGACCCATTCGGTGCAGGGCAGGGACATCGAGTCGCTCGACGATGCCGCACTCGATACGCTGGTGGCACGGGTCACGATATTCGCCAAGATGTCCCCGCTGCAGAAGGCCCGCGTGGTGCGCTCGCTGCAGCGGCAGGGCCACACGGTGGGCTTTCTCGGCGACGGCATCAACGACGCACCGGCACTGCACGACGCCGATGTCGGCATCTCGGTGGATACCGCCACCGACATCGCCAAGGAGTCGGCCGACATCATCCTGCTGGAAAAGAACCTGATGGTGCTGGAGGAGGGCGTGATCGAGGGCCGGATCACCTTCGGCAACATCATGAAGTACATCAAGATGACCGCCAGCTCGAACTTCGGCAACGTGTTCAGCGTGCTGGTGGCCAGCGCGTTCCTGCCGTTCCTGCCGATGCTGCCGCTGCAGATCCTGGTGCAGAACCTGCTGTACGACATCTCGCAACTGTCGATCCCGTTCGACCGCATGGACGACGAATACGTGCGCAAGCCGCGCAAGTGGGATGCCGGCGACATCGGGCACTTCATGGTGTGGATCGGTCCGGTCAGCTCGATCTTCGACATCACCACGTTCTGGCTGATGTGGCACTACTTCGGGGCCAACTCGAAGGCGCACCAGGCACTGTTCCAGTCCGGTTGGTTCATCGAGGGCCTGCTGTCGCAGACCCTGATCGTGCACATGATCCGTACCCGCCGGATCCCGTTCCTGCAGAGCGTGGCGGCGGCACCGGTGCTGGCGCTGACCATCGCGGTGATCCTTGTCGGCATGCTGATCCCGTTCAGCGCACTGGGTGCGAAGATCGGCATGATGCCGCTGCCGCTGATGTATTTCGCGTGGCTGGCGCTGACCCTGACCAGTTACTGCGTGCTGACCCAGCTGATGAAGCTGATCTACATGCGGCGCTATCACGGACGCTGGCTGTAGCTGCAGGAGCGCACCCTGTGCGCGAATGCTTTGCTTTTTTGTAATCGCATGGACTCGCCCCCGCGCATTCAGGCATCGCGCACAAGGTACGCTCCGACGATCCGGCGGCTGGCTCAGTCGGCTTCGCGGCGGTCTTCAGCGACGATGCGCCGACCTTGCGCCGCATAGCGGCGCGCCACCACGGCGCATACCATCAGCTGCAGCTGGTGAAAGATCATCAGCGGCAGCACCAGCGCGCCGAGGCCGCCGAGCTGGCCGGCGAACAGGATCTTCGCCATCGGGATGCCGCTGGCAAGGCTCTTCTTGGAGCCGCAGAAAAAGATCGTGATGCGATCCTCGCGCACAAAACCCAGCCGCCGCGAACTCCAGTGCAGGGTCAACATCACCGCGGCCAGCAGCAAGCCGTCGATCGCCAGGGTGGCCAGCAGCGCCAGTGGCGGCGTGTGGCGCCACAGTCCCTCGACCACGGCCGCACCGAACGCGGTGTACACCACCAGCAGGATCGTGCCCTGATCGACAAAGCCGAGCAGCGGCCGGTGACCGTCGACGAAGGCGCCGATCCAGCGTCGCGCAACATGGCCCATTGCGAACGGCAGCAGCAGTTGCAGCACGATTTCCAGCACCGCATGCCACGATGCGCTGCCCTGGCCATGGCTGGCCAGCAGCAGGCCCACCAGCAGCGGCGTCAGCACGATGCCGAACAGGTTCGACATCGAGGCGCTGACCACCGCCGCCGGCACATTGCCGCCGGCGATCGAGGTGAACGCGATCGACGACTGCACGGTCGAGGGAAGCGTGCAGACGAACAGCACGCCCAGATACAGCTGCGGCGTCAGCAACGCATGGCCCAACGGTTGCAGCGCCAGCCCGAACAGCGGAAACAGCACGAAGGTGCTGGCGAACACGGTCAGATGCAGCCGCCAGTGCGCCATGCCCTGCACGATGGCCGTGCGCGGCAGCTTGGCGCCGTGCAGGAAAAACAGCAGCGCGATCGCCGCGTTGGTCGCCCAGCCGAAGATGCGCGCCGCCTCGCCGCGGCAGGGCAGCAGCGAGGCCAGCAGCACGGTAGCAAGCAGGGCGAGGGTGAAATTGTCAGGGCGCAAGCGGCGCAGCAAGGGCATGGAGGCGGGTTCGCGTGAAAACGGTTCAGTCGTCGCTTGCTGCGGCATGCATGCGGCGGTGATGCCGCCACCACAGCAACAGCAGCGCCAGCACGATGATGCCGACGGCGAGCCACAGGCTGACCTGCCCGCGATGCAGCCACTTGATCAACCAATCGTGGTTGTTGGCGCCGAAATATCCCAGGTAGACCCAGATCGGCACGCTGATCAGCGCGGCGAGCGTGTCGATCAGCAGAAAGCGCAGGAACGACACCCGGTGCGTGGTGCCCGCGGTGACGTAAATCGTGGTGCGCATGCCGGGCAGGAATCGCGCGAAAAACAGCATGCGGTTGCCGTAGCGGTCGAACTTGTGTTGCACGCTGGCGTAGCGTGAGGGCGTCAGCACATGCGCCACCAGCCGCCATTTCAGCATGCGCGCGCCGTAATGGTGACCGAGCAGGAAGATGCCGGCATCGCCCAGCAGCACGCCGAACATCGACAGCGCGAACATCGTATGCACGTTCGCGTAGCCGAGCCCGGCGATGACGCCGCCGGCCACCAGGGTGATGTCCTCCGGCAACGGCAGGCCCGCACCGCAGATCATCAACGCGATGAATACCGCGATGTATCCGTTCTCGGCGAAGATCGTGATCAGTTGCTGCAGCAGATCCATCGAAATCCTTGCGCGTCATGCGAAGCCTGCGCTGTCGCGGCGGGGAATGATCCCACGGCCGGATTGCGCTTGGCGACCGGCGGGACAGGATGACGCAGGTCGCGTCCTGGCATGCGGCAAGCCGTCATGTTCAGGCCGAAGCGGCCGGTGGCCGCGCGCGCGCGGCCAGCAGTTCGCGCAGCTCGGTTTTTTCGGCGTCGTCCAGCGGACCCTGGCGGCTCTTGGCAGTCAATGCGTCGCGACGCTGGCTGGTGGCCTGGGCGTCCATTCGCGCCAACGCGTCGAAGAACTCGGTACGCTGGTTTTCGGGTTCGCCCACCGCCGTCGCCGCCATCAGCTTGTGCAGCGAGGGGTATTCCGGCCGTTCGGCGAAGTGCTCGATCAGCATGGCGGGATTGATCCCCGGCCGCGCGCGCGCGATGTCCAGCAGTTCGGCGAGCAACGCCACGCCTGGTTTGTCCAGGCGCAGGAAGCGATAGGGTTTTTCCACCTGATCGGCCAGTCCGGGCTGCGCCAGCAGCAGGGCGATCGCGCTGCGCACCAGCGATCGCTGCACGGCCACCGGACGCTGCATCGCACGATGGGCCGAGGGCTCCGCTTGCAGCATCGCACGGGCGCCGCTGCGCTT
>DATKVA010000100.1:0-8748 GCA_035530315.1 Rhodanobacter sp.
GTACTTTCCTCGACTAGGGAAATCCGGCCCACCCTCGACGACGCCGTTGGCGTCGTTACGAGGAGATGGGCCGATGAAGCTCCTTCACGATTTCATTCGTCTGCGTGCCGCTGGCCGCCGACTGTTGTCCGGCCGGCGCGACGCGCGGGCCCTCGGCTATGCCGTGACCGTACCGCTGCCGCTGTCCACGCCAGGATCCAATGATCCGGTCGGTGGCGGCATCCCGGCCGTCGCCAGTGCCGCTGCGGCGGCCACGTCGACGCTGCCGCCGCGTCATCTCTGTCTGGTATCAAGTCACTGAAGTGCGTTTTCGCCCACCGGGTGGCCTAGGAGCGTGGACGGTAGAAGCCATTCGGGCTGCAAAGCCCTCCGCGCGGTCCATTTTTCCGTCGCTTTTTGGCCCATAGAACCACTATGGGCCGGCAAATCGCCGAAAAACTGTCCTCGCGCAGAGGACTTTTCGCCGCGAACGTTTCTACCGCCCACGCTCCTAGGAGCGTGGGCCACAGAAATCTTTGGGCTGTGATTGTGCTCTCATCCATAGGCTGCGCCTCTCGTCGGGCTTGCATAGAGTGACTATGCGCACCCTCCGATAGACGCATCCTATGGCGATAGCCCAATCTCGCTATCCAAAGTTTCAACGGCCCACGCTCCTGGATGCCCCAGGCCCTGTCGATCCGACCCACAAACATGCAGTGCGGCAAGCACTCTTCGACTGCGCTGCGCTCAGGACGAACGGGCTTTCGCACTGTTTGTCGGCACGATGCAGGATCAATAAGCCGGGCCCAACTGACGCAATACGTCATTTTGTGACGTTCTTGGCGTATCTGCGGCGGCTGCCTCGCTAGGCTCCCCTCCACTGCTTGCCATCAGCGCAGCCAAAATCAGGGCGGAGGCATCCATGCAGCTACTCACTCCAGTCATTGCGATGATACGTGCCCGCCGGCTTCGGCAGCAGTTCCGCGACATCGAGCGCAGCATCCAGGCTTTGCCGGTCCGCAACCGGGTCCGGCTCAGCACGCTGACCCTGCGCGAAATCGGCCAGGCCGCACGCAGCGATTTCCCTCACCTGTACGGCACCTCGCCGGAGTTGCGCTACCTGCCGTGGGGACTGGGCACCGACGCTGGCCATGAGCGCGCCCGCTCCGGCAATGGCGAAGTGGCACTGCGCGGCATCGCCTTGTGGCTGGCCGTGGCCTACCACGAAACCAAAAACTCGCCGCATGCGAACCTGCAGCCCATTCATCGCCAGGTGATGCAGTTGCTGCGCCAGTTGAAGGATGTGCACCACCAGAGCGACATCGCCGAAAGCTGGATGCAGTCTGGCGTAGCTGCCTGACTGGCAGGCTCCCAGGCAATCAGGTCGATGCCGCCCGACTCATTCGCAGACGGGCAGTTTCAACGTGTGCCCGGCCCGGATGCGGTGATGCTTCAGTCCGTTCATGTCGGCGATTTCCTGCACGCTCGAACAATGCAGTTTGCGCACGATGCTGATCAGAGTATCGCCCCGCCGTACCCGGTAGCGGCGTTCCCTGCGGGTGGCCGGCACATGCGCCGGCGCCGTAATCGCCGGCACCACCGCGTTGTGCAGATCCTGCGCGAGGATCGGCCAAGGGCCGTCGACACAGCGCGCTGCGTATACCTTCTCCAGCAGCCTGGGGACCTGCAATTGCGTGCCGGCCGGCTGGCTCACCTGGGGATCCAGACGCGCATTGAGATTGCGCAGGGTGCGGAACCAGCCGTCATCCATGCCCCTGGCCGAGCCCAGGCACACGGTCAGTTCGGACAGTGATGCCGGCCGTTTCAGCACGATCGAACCGGGCCTGCCGTCGACCCTGGGAAACTTCAGGTTGTAGCTGTCCGGATGCAGGAACAGCCATGCGGCGGCCAGCACCGCCGGCACGTATGCGCGGGTCTCCTGCGACAGCTGGTCGTAGATGCGCGGGTCGTAGAAGCTCACCGAGCTGTCGTCCCCCACCAGCCGGCGCATGCGGCCCTCGCCGCCGTTGTAGGCAGCGATGGTGAGTTCGAGGTTGTTGTTGAAAATTTTCAACTGCTCGTTGAGGTACGCGGCATTCGCCTTCGCCGATGCGGCCGGGTCGAAGCGCATGTCGAATCCGTTTTCGGTACCCAGCCCGAAACGCAGGCCGGTGGTATACATGAACTGCAGCGGGCCGGCCGCACCCGAGCGCGACACCGCATTGACCTTGCCGCCGGATTCCTTGGCCATGATGCCGAACAACAGGGCCTCGGGCAGATCCGCCTTCTTGTACTGCGGCCACATCTGGTAGCGCAGATATTCGTAATTGACGTAGGCCGCCATCAGGTTCGGACGCCGCCATGTCAGCCAGTCCTCCAGCGCTGCCTTGACCGGGCCGTTCATGGCGATCAGCTCGGACAGCTTCTGTCCGCGCAGCAGGATGACGCTGCGCTGCGCCTGCGGCAGGCTGGCTGCGCCGGTCCTGCCGGCGGCGAGCGCTGCTTGCGACGCGTCGACGTCGCCGCTCAGATTCAGGTTATCGTCGAAATCGCCGTCCTTCAGGCGCAGCAGATGGTCGAATACCGAGTAGAACCGCTGCGGCTCGCAACCTGCCGTCGTGCCGCACTGCGCTGCCGCCTGCTTCAACCGGTCGAGCGACTGCACAAGGGTTCGTTGCGACGCCTGCCGATTGCCGGCGCGCGCCTGCAGCAGCGCGGTCTCGTAGTCCTTGCTGGCCTGGTCGAGCTGGCCGTAAAGCGCGTTGAGCGGCACCGACGGTTTGGCGCCGCCACCGCTGGCGCAGCCGGCAAGCAAGGCCAACGCCACCGCGAGCGAAGCCAGAGGCAGGGAACGAACAGCAGCACACAACGACATCACCGGCTTCACCCGCGTAAAACGCCCACCATAGCCTGCACAGCGCGCCGACTCAATGAACCCGCTTCGTGGCGGCATCGCGAACGACGCGTCCGGGATCGCTACAATCGGCCGAAGCCAACGGAAGCACGCCATGACCGCGATCCCGATCGAGCGCAACCGCAGCGCCAGCCCGAATCCACGTGACGACAGCCGCTGCCGGGTCCCGATCGAGGCGGACGGAACGCAGAGGGTGCACACGCCCGGCATCGTCAGCCACGAGCGTTGAGCGGAGCATTGCCGTCATGCCCAAAATCGAACTGATCGATACCCGCTTGCCGCTGTCGCAGCAGCTGCCGGGTGCCCTGCGCTACCCGCTGCGCGCCAGTGCGCTGCCGGGCCTGGTGGCATTCACGCTTGCCCATTACCTGGCGCTGCTGCCGGTCGCCGGCTTGTTTCTGGAGCTGGTGATCTGGGCAGCCACCTACATGTACGCGCTCGAATGCCTGCGGCATACCGCCGACGGCTTTGCCATGCCGCCGGAATTCGCCGAACCCGGCCATGGCGGCTGGGCGCTGGTGGCGATCCTGCTGTGGTCCACCGTGCTGACCCTCCTGGTCAAGCTGAACTTCGGCGGCGGCACCTGGCTCATCACCGCGCTGATGGCGGTCAGCCTGCCTGCCATCGCGATGTCGCTGGCGCTCGATGGCAGCGTGTGGCACGCATTGAATCCGCTCACCTGGGCGCAGGTGATGTCGCGCTTCGGGGCGCGTTACCTGCTGCTGATCGGCGTGCAGGTGCTGATCGCACTGGTCCTGGGCATGGCGCAGATCGCTTTCCAGTCGACGCTGCCCCGGGTGGTCTCGATGCCGCTGTTCTACTTCGTGGCCACCTACGCCACGATCTTCAACTTTCATCTGATGGGCCTGCTGATCCACCTGCGCCATGAGCATTTCGGCCTGCAGCCCGAGGCGCACCGACTGGCGCAAGACATCCATCAGGATGCCGACCAGCAACTGCTCGACCGCGTGGAAGAACTGGCCACCGACGACCCGCCGGCGGCGCTCGACCTGCTGGTGCCGCGCCTGCGCGACAGTGCCGCGCCGGCCAGCCTGCATCTGGCCTATCGCCGGCTGCTGCAACGGCAGGGCCGCACCGATGCCCTGCTGATCCATGGGCAGATCTGGATGGCGGCGCTGATCGCCCAGGGCGAATCGCGCCGTGCCCTGGGTGTGCTGCAGGAGTGCAGCGGGCTCGATGCCGACTTCATCCCCGACGATCCGCGCACCTGCGGCGAGCTGGCCAACCTGGCGGCGCGCCTGGGCATCAACCGGATCACGTTGAAACTCTGCCGCGGCTACCTCGCGCATTGGCCGCGCGACAGGGACGCCCCGCACTTTGGCCTGCTGGCCGCGCGCCTGCTCAGCGAGCACACCGACCAGCATGCCCAGGCCCTGCAGTTGCTGGAGCAGCTGGCCGCCGACTGGCCCGACCATCCGCTGCGTGCCGACATCGATACCCAGCGGCAACGCCTGGTGGATATGCTGTGAGCCGCTGGCGCCCGCCCTCGCCCAGCTCCACCGCGATCATCACCCGCGAAGGTTTCGAGCGGCTGAAGGCCGAGCTCGACTACCTGTGGCACACCTTGCGACCGGAAGTGGTCAAGGCCATCACGGCCGCTGCCGCCGAAGGCGACCGCTCGGAAAACGCCGAATACATCTACCGCAAGAAACAGCTCGCCGAGATCGACCGCCGCGCGCGCTACCTGACCAAGCGCATCCCTTCGCTCAAGGTCGCCGATGGCGCCCCCAGCGATCGTAATCTGGTGTTCTTCGGCGCCCGCATCGAGCTGGAGAACGTCGATACCGGCGAGATCGTGCATTACCGCATCGTCGGCCCCGACGAGACCGATGCGAAACAGGGCTGGATCAGCATCGACTCACCGATCGCGCGGGCCGTGTTGAAGAAGCGCGTGGACGACGAGTTCGCCGCCGAGCTGCCGGGCGGGCCGGTGCGGTTCGCGGTGGTGGCAGTGGATTACGGGTAGGCCTGCATCGAATCCCGATCGCCCGGAACTCAAACCGACCCGGATACGTCAGAACGAGCCTCCGCGTGCCATGCCGCTTTCGTCTGGATGGAACTTTGCTCAGGGCTGCGCTTGCGCGCGGCTCGAGGGAATCCCGCATCACCGGTCTCGGCACTCGTAGGAGCGCCCCCTGTGCGCGAACCGCTGCGTCACCGCATCGTGTTTTCGCGCACAGGGTGCGCTCCTACGCAAACCATCGAGACGCTGAGTCGTGCTGCCCAGGCAACGGGCTATCGGGTGGTAGGTTGAACTGGCTGCCGCGTGGCGACAAGGCCGATTCCATTGCCGCCGCTCACCGCACAGGGACTGTCTCAGCGCGACCACGATTCGTGCCCGTAGACAATGCGCCAACCCTGCGGCAGTTTTCGCCAGACGTAGGTCACGACGAAGGTTCCCCTGCCGATCTTGCCGTCGGGCGTCGTACGGCGCGACGACAGCGCTTGCGTGGTCACGACGACGTCGGCACCCAGCAGCATGAATTCGGTCTTGCCAAGCGGCGTGTACACGACATCGGTCCTGCCGCTGCGCCACCACTTCAACTGCTGCGCGTGCAAGGCATCCCAGCCGTGGATGACTTCGCCATTGAACACAAAGACCAGGCCCGTCTGGTGGAGAAACGGCAGCATGAAACGTTCCGTGTCATGCGCATTCGCGGCACGCTGCATGCCGTCCCACAGCGGCTGGATCTGCCGCTGCGCAAGCGACGGCACAGTGCCCGCGCTGGCCATCGCTGCGAACAGGGCGCAGGCACAAGCCACGACACCAAGCATCAACTTCATCGGCATCATCTTCGTGGGCATCACCTTCATCGCTGATCTCCTTCGCCGATTTTCGTGGACCGGCGTGGTGCCGCGCAGGCCGCGGCTGCCATCATGCCGTGCAGCGTCAACAACGATACCTTCCGCGATTCATTGGGAGCGGCCTCTTGTTTTGGATCGCCTACACTGCAGGGCCAGGCCCACACGACGATTCGCGATGAAGCACAGCCCCGACGAGCCCCTGCTGTTTCAATGCAACATCTGCGATCGGGAAAACCAGATCCCGCTCGCGGCATTGACGCGCGATGATCCCTCCTGCAGCAAGTGCGGATCGGCAATGCGGATGCGCTCGATCATCCATATCCTCACCACCGAGTTGTTTGGCAAGAGCCTACGCCTCTCGCAGATTCCATGGCGCCCGGACCTGACCGGCATCGGCTTGAGTTGCTGGGAAGGCTATGCCAAGGCGCTGTCACGCCACCTGGCTTATCGCAACACGTTCTATCACCGGAAGCCGCAACTCGACATCACCCATATCGAGCCGGCGATGGAAGGCACGCTGGATTTCGTCATTTCCACGGACGTGTTCGAGCATGTCGAGCCGCCTGTCGCGGTCGCCTTCGAAAACGCCCGCAAACTGCTGAAGCCCGACGGTGTATTCATTTTTTCCGTACCCTTCACCCACCCCGGCATCGAATTTCAACCCGTCCTGGAACACTTCCCCGACTTGCACGACTACCAGATTCTGCCGGCGGACGGCCATTTCAGACTCAAGAACACGACCCGGACCGGGGAAATCCAGTATTTCGATGATCTGGTATTCCACGGCGGCCCCGGCAGCACACTCGAACTGAGGGTGTTTTCCGAGTGGTCGATCATCGACGCGATGACCCGGGCCGGGTTTGCCGATATCACGATCTACAGCGGGTCGGATCTGCGTCACGGCATCCATTGGCCGCAGCCATGGTCGGTACCCATGGCCGCGCGGGTTCGCCCGGAAAACCGCTGACGTCGATGCCCCCTCATCTTTCATTTTCGATGCAAGTCGCCGCCTGCCGCGCTATCGCGCCGCGTGCATGCGCTTGATGCGGATCGTGCTGCCGCCCACATAGGTCACCACGAAGGTCGAGCCTTAGTGCGTCTGCGACTGCACCCGTATCGGGTCGGCTTTTTCGGCCGCCGCAAGTTCCGAGCGGTGATAGGCCGCGAGCACGCCTTCGGGAATCAGGGTCAGCGGCGGGCTGATGCGCTCGAAATCGGTGAAACGGCCGCCACATTGGTCGCAGTCGCCGCCGGAAAGATAAGGGAGTCGCTTCAGCCAGATGAAGTACTTGTTCTCGTGCTTGATCCATATCCGGTTGTCGCTACCCTGCACCCACGTCGCCGCGCCGCCGGCGTTCCACACACGCACGATGCTGGCCCGGCTGCAATCGGCCGAGGCGCATTCCTGCAGCACCAGGTATTCGTCCTCCGCCAGACGAATGGGCTGGACACTGAGGATGTCGTCCTGAACCAGGGCCTGCGCGGGGAAAACCACGAACGGCATGCGCGGGTCGACCTTGAAATCGCCCGAAATGACATAGCCGCCATGCTGCGAGGTATACGGCGCGGTCACCGACACGGCCGGCAGGTTGACCTGCGCCGATGCCGGGATGCTCAAGAGGCTTGCATACAGCGCAGTCGCCATGTACCCGGTCAACGATCTTTTCATCTCAACGCCTGTCGATCTCGGGTCCTGCGGGTCAAGGGGCACCTTCATGGTCGAGAATTGACTTGATTGGAAGTCTGTATGTCTCGTGATTCATGGGACAAAACTATGCCGGCATTGCCGAAAGGGGCATTCTCAACAACCTGCTAGGACAACAGCCCAATACTCAGCTTCCCCGGCGCCGAGCGAGCGCAGCGAGTGAAGCGTCCGGTGGATGCGTTGGTTGGGCCGCACGTTACTACTTGCGCTGCTGGGCATACAGAGCATTGGCCGCCTCCTCCCAGTGTGCGCCGTCGAAGTGCCGCACTGGAAGAGATGAAAGGTCCGCGCCATCGATGCACCGAACGTTTACTACCCACCTGGCTGGATCAAGGCGAGGGCGGGAGAACGGATGGACGCCACAGTGCCGACAGAAGTAGTGCCTGGCCGTCTTCGTGTTGAACTGGTAGAGCGTCAACTCCTTTTCGCCCGCCGTGATGCGCAGACTGGAATCCGATGCACCGTGCCAAAGCGCGCCCACGCGCCGACACAAGGAGCAACTGCATTCCATGACATAGTCAAGAGTCGCATCGAGTTCGAAAGCGACTCGGCCGCAATGACAAGAGCCTTGATAAGTGTGCCGTACGTTCATTTTGGGGCTCCACGTTGGAGTTGAGCGGCGCGCGGTTTTCCGCGCAGATCTGGTTGGTCGCCATGTCAGGTGGGTGCTGCAAGTTCTGCGCGTGCCGATGCAATTACTCGGATGGCAGAGCGCATCAAGAGCAGCACGAGGCAAGATGCCACCGCAATGTCTGGCCAACCACTGCCGGTGAACCAGACTGCGCCGGCAGCAACGAAGACGGAAAGATTCGACGCGATGTCGTTGCGGGAACACTCCCATATCGAACTCATATTCACGTCTTCATGCCTATGGCGCCACAAAAGCAAAAGGCAAAGAGAATTCGCAGCGAGACCGAGAAGGCTGAAGATGCCCATGACCTCGAAAGTGGGGACGGATGGCGCGAGCAACTTGGACACGATTTGCGCGGCCACGGCACAAGCCGCAAGGAAAATAAGCCCGCCCTTGAACAAAGCCACTTTAGCTTTGGCAGCGCCACCCCTGGAAACCGCGTAAATGCTGAGACCATACGTCAATGCGTCACCGAGGTTGTCAAGGCTGTCGGACAGGAGCGCGGAAGACTTTGCATAAAGGGCCGCGACAACAATGACGAAGAACATTACCGCGTTGATAATGAGAACGACCTGGAGGGTTCCTCGCTGCCTATTGCGCAATGCGTCCAGCGAACATCCGCTATCGCAACAACCACTCATGGCAAGGCCCTCGGCTGGAAAGCTTTATTGTGACAAGATACCGGGCTAATGA
>DATKVA010000101.1:0-48016 GCA_035530315.1 Rhodanobacter sp.
TGTGCTGTCGAAGGACGAGGGTGGCCGTCACACGCCGTTCTTCAAGGGTTACCGTCCGCAGTTCTATTTCCGCACCACCGACGTGACCGGCGCGGTGACGTTGCCGGAAGGCGTGGAGATGGTGATGCCGGGTGACAACGTGAAGATGGTGGTGAGCCTGATCCACCCGATCGCGATGGACGAAGGCCTGCGCTTCGCGATCCGCGAAGGCGGCCGTACCGTCGGCGCCGGTGTGGTGGCCAAGGTCATCAAGTAAGCTATAGAGGTATCGTGCCTTGGCATGACACTTCAAGGTCGCGAGGCGAGCGGGTTCAAACCGCTCGCCGTCGCGTTTCAAGTTCGAGCCATGTACGCCAGTAGCTCAATTGGCAGAGCAGCGGTCTCCAAAACCGCAGGTTGGGGGTTCAAGTCCCTCCTGGCGTGCCACTCATCGAGGAACCCTGACGGGTGACGATGGCAAGGTCGGCCGCAAGGCCCGGCATGCTGCTGACATCCGATCACTGTGCATGAATACCAAGGCAGAGCAGTCCAAGGGCGCAAGCGCCGCCGACATCGGCAAGCTGGTACTGGCGGGGCTGGTGCTGGTTACCGGTATCGTCGCCTATTCCTTTTTCGGCAACGACGGCAACATTCCGTCCTCCGTGCGTTTGCTCGGTGTGCTGGCCGCGCTGGTGCTTTCGCTGGCCATCGCCGCATTCACCGCGTTGGGGCGACGGGTCAGGAATTTCATCGCCGAGTCGCAGTTCGAAATGCGCAAGGTGGTCTGGCCGACTCGCGACGAGACGCTCAAGACCACTGGCATCATCATCGTGGTGGTGATCATCCTGTCGCTGTTGCTGGGATTGATCGACTTGATCCTGAAGTCGGTCATTCTCGACTGGCTGCTGAAGTTGGGTTCCTGAGGTGGTGAGCATGAGCAAGCGTTGGTATGTGGTACACGCCTATTCGGGATTCGAGAACCAGGTGAAGCGCTCGCTCGAGGAGCGGATCCGGCGTACCGGCATGGAAGACAGGTTCGGTGAAGTGCTGGTGCCGACCGAGGAAGTGATCGAAATGCGCGGCGGCCAGAAGCGCCGCAGCGAACGCAAGTTCTTCCCGGGCTACGTGCTGGTGCAGATCGAGACCAATACCGAGGGCAAGTCGCCGCGGATCGACGACGAGTGCTGGCACCTCATCAAGGAAACCCCGAAGGTAATGGGTTTCATCGGCGGTACCGCCGATCGGCCGTTGCCGATCCACGACAGCGAGGCCGAGGCGATCCTCAGCCGTGTCCGCGAGGGCGTCGAGAAGCCCCGGCCCAAGGTGCTGTTCGAGCCCGGCGAGATGGTGCGTGTCACCGAGGGGCCGTTCAACGATTTCAACGGCGTGGTCGAGGAAGTCAACTACGAAAAGAGCCGTCTGCGGGTCGCGGTGTTGATCTTCGGCCGGTCAACGCCCGTAGAATTGGAGTTCGGCCAGGTCGAAAAAGCCTGAGTCCAGGGAGAAGGTCGCCCGGAGCGATCCCGCTCGGCACCTTCGCCCTCTCCCCCGCGTGCGGGGGAGAGTTGGAGAGGGGGAGCCCCGGCTGGCCAGATCCATTTGTCTTTGATTCTCACCCTGGTGCCCTAACTGGCACGGGGCTTGCTGTTGATGCAATGAATCTCTATACTGCGCGGTTCACGCTGGATCTTTTCTGATCCGGCGTGCCTGCGTTTCAGGATCCGCATGAGGCGGATCCGTTCCTTCCATCCACGGAAAGGTGAACAGCGAGGAGCCGCAAGGCGCCTGGACTCGCGAGGAAAATCCCATGGCAAAGAAAGTCGTCGGTTACATCAAGCTGCAGGTCAAGGCCGGTCAGGCCAACCCGTCCCCGCCGGTTGGACCGGCGCTGGGCCAGCGCGGCCTGAACATCATGGAATTCTGCAAGGCGTTCAATGCCGCCACGCAGAAGCTGGAGCCCGGTCTGCCGATTCCGGTGATCATCACCGCGTACTCCGACCGCAGCTTCACCTTCATCACCAAGACCCCACCCGCCACCATTCTGCTCAAGAAGGCCACCGGCGTTGCCAAGGGTTCGTCCAAGCCGAATACCGACAAGGTCGGCAAGGTCACCCGCAAGCAGCTGGAAGACGTTGCGAAGCAGAAGGAGCCGGATCTGACGGCTGCGGATCTGGACGCTGCAGTGCGCACCATTGCCGGTAGCGCGCGCAGCATGGGCCTGGTAGTGGAGGGTTAAGACATGGCAAAGCTCACGAAACGCATGAAGTCCGCGCGCGCCGCCGTGCAGCCGGGCAAGTTCTATGGCTTGGAAGAAGCCCTCAAGATCGTCAAGGACAACGCCAAGGCGAAGTTCGCCGAGTCGGTGGACGTGGCGGTGCGTCTGGGTATCGATGCGAAGAAGTCGGACCAGGGCGTGCGCGGCTCCTCGCTGCTGCCTCACGGCACCGGCAAGACCGTCAAGGTGGCAGTGTTCTGCCCGCCTGGTGAGAAGGCCGAGGCGGCCAAGGCCGCCGGCGCCGATGCGGTCGGCATGGACGACCTGGCTGAGCGCATGCAGGGCGGGGATCTGGACTTCGGTCGCGTGATCGCCACGCCGGACGCGATGCGCGTGGTCGGCAAGCTCGGCCAGTTGCTCGGTCCCCGCGGCCTGATGCCGAATCCGAAGGACGGCTCGGTTACCGCCGATGTCGCCACCGCCGTGAAGAACGCCAAGGCCGGCCAGGTGAAGTTCCGCAACGACAAGGCGGGCATCATCCACGCCACCATCGGCAAGGCCAGCTTCGAGGCGGCGCAGCTTGCCGACAACCTCAATGCGCTGATTGCCGACGTGCTCAAGGCCAAGCCGTCAACGGCGAAAGGTCAGTTTCTGCAAAAGGTCGCGTTGTCCAGCACGATGGGCGTCGGCGTTGTCGTCGATACCTCCTCGCTGAACACCGGCGCGAAGTAAGTATCAAGTCCCGCATTGGCGAAATGCCGGTGCGGGCAAGTTTTTGAGGGCAGTCCCGACTTCACCGGAAGGCAGGGGCGGCCGTCAAAGACCGCGGGCGCGATCAGCGCGCGACGACGACGGGCAGGGAGCTCGTGAATGGCAGGGAATCGCCGTCGCCGCCAGCGGGACCGCTTAATCGGATCTTTGTCGATCCGGCCTGCGCAGATGGTGCTGCCCGTTCTGGAATGTTCGATGTGTTCTGGAAAGGCCGACACCCGGGGCATTCGTGTCCCCGACGTCATGGACGGCGTCGCCCAGGACCGCAAGCGGCAGGAGCCGTGAGCGGAGTTCATTTGGAGGAGTGCAATGGCTCTCAATCTGTCACAAAAGAAAGAAGTAGTCGCCGAACTGGCAGAGGTTGCCGCGAAGGCCCACTCCCTGGTCGCTGCCGAGTATGCGGGCACCACGGTCGAACAGATGACCGCGATGCGCAAGAAGGCTCGCGAAACCGGCGTGTACTTGAGGGTTGTCAAGAACACGCTCGCTTCGCGCGCCGTGGCTGGAACCGGGTTCGAGGTCGTCAAGGACGCCTTGGTCGGTCCGCTGCTCTACGCATTCTCGACGGAGGATCCCGGTGCTGCCGGGCGTCTGATCAAGGAATTTGCCAAGGGCAACGACAAGCTGAAGGCGAAGATCGTCTCGGTGGAAGGCAAACTGCTTCCTGCCGGGCATGTCGATGTGCTGGCTTCGCTGCCGACCCGCGAACAGGCGCTGGCCATGCTGGCCCGCCTGCTGGCCGAGCCCGCTTCGATGTTCGCACGCGCCGTCAAGGCCGTGGCCGACAAGCAGGGTGACGGCGAAGTCGCTGCCGAAGCCCCGGCCGAAGCAGAGCCCGCCTGAGTTCGTCGTCTCACAAACTGAATCCATTTCCAGAGGTAAATAACATGTCCCTGTCCAACGAACAGATCGTTGAAGCCGTCGCCGCCAAGTCGCTGATGGAAGTGATGGACCTGGTGAAGGCCATCGAAGAGAAGTTTGGCGTGTCCGCCGCTGCCCCGGTTGCCGCGGCTGCCGGTCCGGCCGCCGCCGCGCCGGTTGCCGAGGCGCAGACCGAGTTCGACGTCATCCTGAAGAACTGCGGCGCCAAGAAGGTCGACGTGATCAAGGCCGTCCGCGCCATCACCGGCCTGGGCCTGAAGGAAGCCAAGGATCTCACCGAGGCCGGTGGCGTCCTGAAGGAAGCCGTTTCGAAGGAAGATGCCGAGAAGTTCAAGAAGGACCTCGAAGCCGCCGGCGCCACTGTCGAATTGAAGTAATCGGCGTTTGCGCGCCGCTGCTTCGACTTGACGTCAAGCTAGCCTGGGGGCGCGAGCCCCCGGGCTTTGCCCGTTGCAGACGAAGTTGACGTGCCCGGTACACCGGGTCGCATGCAGCAAGATTTCAGCCACAGATGCTCAGAGGTCAGTACTGAAAGATCGTCGATGTCGATGCTCGATCTTTGATTCATGCCTTTTGACGTTCCGGCGGGCAGAACATCGTCATCCGGCCACTGACGGCATCCATAGTTCCTACCATTCAGCCGGTGTGTGCACCACCGGCGTCACTGCGAACCGAGGCGGTACCCACCATGGCTTACTCGTTTACCGAGAAGAAGCGCATCCGCAAGGATTTTGGCAAGCGTCCCCCCGTACTGGGCGTGCCCAACCTGCTGACCATCCAGACTGATTCCTACCGGGAGTTCCTGCAGGAACATGTCGCGCCCAAGCAGCGCGGCGAAAAAGGTCTGCATGCGGCGTTGAAGTCGGTGTTCCCGATTTCCAGCTATTCGGGCAACGCAGCACTCGAGTATGTCGACTATCGCCTCGGCGAGCCGGCATTCGACGAGCGCGAGTGCCGCAACCGCGGCATGACCTACGGTGCGCCGTTGCGAACCACCGTGCGCCTGGTCATCTACGACAAGGACAGCCCGGCCTCGAAGAAGGTGGTCAAGTACATCAAGGAGCAGGAGGTCTACATGGGCGAGATTCCGCTCATGACCGACACCGGCACCTTCATCATCAACGGCACTG
Organism: Rhodanobacter sp.; assembly: GCA_035530315.1. Lineage (GTDB taxonomy): Bacteria > Pseudomonadota > Gammaproteobacteria > Xanthomonadales > Rhodanobacteraceae > Rhodanobacter. Next base: position 4,978 of record DATKVA010000101.1, read on the forward strand.
AGCGGGTGATCGTCTCGCAGCTGCATCGTTCGCCGGGCGTGTTCTTCGACCATGATCGCGGCAAGACGCACAGTTCGGGCAAGCTGCTGTTCTCGGCTCGTGTCATCCCCTACCGTGGTTCGTGGCTCGATTTCGAGTTCGACCCGAAGGACGCGCTGTTCACCCGCATCGACCGCCGCCGCAAGCTGCCGGTGACGGTGCTGTTGCGTGCGCTCGGCTATAACAACGAGGAGATGCTGGGCATCTTCTTCGAACACAACGTGTTCCACCTGGGCAAGAAAGGCGCGACCACCCTGGAGCTGGTGGCCGAGCGCCTGCGCGGCGAGACGCTCAGCTTCGATCTGGCAATCGGCGGCAAGGTACTGGTGGAAGCGGGCAAGCGCATCACCGCGCGCCACGTGCGCCAGCTGGCGGCCGAGAACATCACCGCGCTGGAGGTGCCGGAGGACTATCCGGTCGGTCGCATCCTCGCCATCGACATCGTCGACGCGAAGACCGGCGAGCTGCTGGCCTCAGCCAACGACGAGATCACCGCCGAGCAGCTCGAAGCCTTCCGCAAGGCAGGTATCGAAACCGTGCCGACGCTGTACGTCAACGACCTCGATCGCGGCGCCTACATCTCGCATACGCTGCGCATCGACAACACCAAGACGCCGCTGGAGGCGCTGGTCGAGATCTACCGCATGATGCGCCCGGGCGAGCCGCCGACCAAGGATGCCGCGCAGAACCTTTTCTTCAACCTGTTCTTCACTTTCGACCGCTACGACCTGTCGGCGGTTGGCCGCATGAAGTTCAATCGCCGCGTGGGCCGCAAGGAGATCCTCGGCTCGGGCGTGCTGTACGACCACAAGTACTTCAGCGAGCGCAAGGAAGAGGCATGCCAGCGGTTGCTCAAGGAGCAGGGCGAGACGTCCGACATCCTCGACGTGCTGAAGGTGCTGATCGACATCAAGAACGGTCACGGCACGGTCGATGACATCGATCACCTGGGCAACCGTCGCGTGCGTTCGGTCGGCGAAATGGCCGAGAACACTTTCCGCATCGGCCTGGTGCGCGTCGAGCGCGCGGTGCGCGAGCGGCTATCGCTGGCCGAGGCCGATGGCCTGACCCCGCAGGATCTGATCAACGCCAAGCCGGTGGCGGCGGCGGTGAAGGAGTTCTTCGGCTCCTCGCAGCTGTCCCAGTTCATGGATCAGAACAACCCCTTGTCGGAAGTGACGCACAAGCGCCGCGTCTCCGCGCTCGGGCCGGGTGGCCTGACCCGCGAGCGGGCCGGCTTCGAGGTGCGCGACGTGCATCCGACCCATTACGGCCGCGTCTGCACCATCGAAACGCCGGAAGGTCCGAACATCGGCCTGATCAACTCGCTGGCCGTGTATGCACGCACCAACTCGTATGGCTTCCTGGAGACGCCATACCGCAAGGTGGCCGGCGGCAAGGTGACCGACAAGGTCGATTACCTGTCGGCCATCGAGGAAGGCGATCACGTGATCGCCCAGGCGAACTCGCCGCTGGACAAGCACGGCAGCTTCATCGAGGACTTCGTGTCCTGCCGCTTCCGTGGCGAGTCCGAACTGCGTCCGGCGGCCGAAGTCGACTACATGGACGTCTCGCCGATGCAGACCGTGTCGGTCGCGGCGGCGCTGGTGCCGTTCCTGGAGCACGACGATGCGAACCGCGCACTGATGGGCGCGAACATGCAGCGCCAGGCCGTGCCGACGCTGCGCTCGCAGACCCCGCTGGTGGGCACCGGCATCGAGCGCGCCGTGGCGCGCGACTCGGGCGTCATCGTCAGTGCCAAGCGCGGCGGCGTGATCGACCAGGTCGACGCGGCACGCATCGTGGTGCGCGTGAACGAGGAGGAGGTCGGCGACAATGACGCCGGCGTCGACATCTACACGCTGACCAAGTACACCCGTTCCAACCAGAACACCAACCTCAACCAGCGTCCGCTGGTGAACGTGGGTGACGTGGTGGCCAAGGGCGACACGCTGGCCGACGGTTCGTCGACCGACCTGGGCGAGCTCGCGCTCGGCCAGAACATGCTGATCGCCTTCATGCCGTGGAACGGCTACAACTTCGAAGACTCGATCCTGCTGTCCGAGCGCGTCGTGCAGGAAGACCGCTACACCTCGATCCACATCGAGGAGCTGACCTGCCAGGCACGCGACACCAAGCTGGGTGCCGAGGAAATCACTGCCGACATCCCGAACGTGGGCGAACAGGCGCTGGCGCGCCTGGATGAGTCGGGCATCGTCTACATCGGTGCCGAGGTGAAGGCCGGCGACATCATGGTCGGCAAGGTCACGCCCAAGGGCGAGAGTCAGCTGACCCCGGAAGAGAAACTGCTGCGCGCGATCTTCGGCGAGAAGGCGTCCGACGTGAAGGACAGCTCGCTGCGGGTACCGCCGGGCATGGATGGCACCGTGATCGACGTGCAGGTGTTCACCCGCGACGGCATCGAGAAGGACAAGCGCGCCAAGCAGATCGAGGAAACGGAGGTCAAGCGCGTTCGAAAGGATCTGGACGACCAGTTCCGCATCCTCGAAGGCGCGATCTACAGCCGCATGCGCACCCAGCTGGTCGGCAAGTCGGCGATGAGCGGTCCGGGCGGTCTGAAGCGCGGTACCGAGATCACCGATGCCTACCTGGATGGCCTGAAGAAGGACGATTGGTTCAAGATCAACGTCAAGGACGAGGACGTCACCGAATTTCTTGAGCGCGCGGCCGACCAGGTCAAGCGCCACAAGGAGGAGTTCGACAAGCGCTTCAAGGAAAAGCAGGGCAAGATCACCCAAGGCGACGATCTGGCACCGGGCGTGCTGAAGATGGTCAAGGTGTTCCTGGCCGTGAAGCGCCGCATCCAGCCGGGCGACAAGATGGCGGGCCGCCACGGCAACAAGGGCGTGGTGTCCAATGTGGTGCCGGTGGAGGACATGCCGTACTCCGCCGACGGCGTGCCGGTCGACATCGTGCTGAACCCGCTGGGCGTGCCTTCGCGCATGAACATCGGGCAGATTCTGGAAGTTCATCTGGGCTGGGCCGCCAAGGGCCTGGGCAAGAAGATCCAGAAGATGCTCGAGGCACAGGAGAAGGTCGCCAAGATCCGCGAGTTCCTCGACCAGATCTACAACCACCATGTGTCCGGTGCGGTCCAGCATGTCGATCTGAAGTCGCTCACCGACAAGGAGATCTTTGCCCTCGCGATGAATCTGCAAGAAGGCGTGCCGATGGCGACGCCGGTGTTCGACGGTGCCGAGGAAAGCGAGATCAAGGCGATGCTGAAGCTGGCGGATCTGCCCGAGTCCGGCCAGACCACGCTGTTCGACGGCCGTACCGGCGAGGCGTTCGATCGCCCGGTGACCGTGGGCTACATGCATTACCTGAAGCTCAACCACCTGGTCGACGACAAGATGCACGCACGTTCCACCGGCCCGTACTCGCTGGTGACCCAGCAGCCGCTGGGCGGCAAGGCGCAATTCGGCGGCCAGCGCTTCGGCGAGATGGAAGTGTGGGCGCTGGAAGCCTACGGCGCGGCCTACACCCTGCAGGAAATGCTGACGGTGAAGTCCGACGACGTGCAGGGACGCAACCAGATGTACAAGAACATTGTCGATGGCAACCACGAAATGTCCGCGGGTATGCCGGAATCCTTCAACGTGCTGGTGAAGGAGATCCGTTCGCTCTGTATCGACATCGATCTGGAAGAGGTGAAGTGACGATGGGGACCAGGGACCGGGGAGCGGGGACCGGTAAAAGCGCGAGGTATCTCGCTGCTTTCCGGTCCCTGGTCCCCGGTCCCCGGTTCCTGCTCAACGCCTCCCGCCCGTTCAAGAATCTGCTCCGCCTCGGAGAAACCCAATGAAAGACCTGCTCAACCTTTTCAATCAACAGCGCGCCACCCCGGATTTCGACGCGATCAAGATCGCGCTGGCGTCACCGGAGCTGATCCGTTCGTGGTCGTACGGCGAAGTGAAGAAACCGGAAACCATCAACTACCGCACCTTCAAGCCGGAGCGTGACGGCCTGTTCTGCGCCGCGATCTTCGGGCCGGTGAAGGACTACGAGTGCCTGTGCGGCAAGTACAAGCGCATGAAGCATCGCGGCGTGGTGTGCGAGAAGTGCGGCACCGAGGTCACCCTGGCCAAGGTGCGGCGCGAGCGCATGGGCCACATCGAGCTGGCCAGCCCGACTGCGCACATCTGGTTCCTCAAGTCGCTGCCCTCGCGCATCGGCCTGATGCTGGACATGACGCTGCGCGACATCGAGCGCATCCTGTACTTCGAGGCGTTCGTGGTGATCGATCCGGGCCTGACCGCGCTGGAGCGCGGCCAACTGCTCAGCGAAGACCAGTACCTGGAAGCGACTGAAGAGCACGGCGACGAGTTCGACGCGCGAATGGGCGCCGAAGCAGTGTTTCACCTGCTGAAATCGCTCGACCTGCCGGGCGAAGTGATTCGCCTGAAGGAAGAGATCGGTTCGACCAATTCCGAGACCAAGCTCAAGCGCCTCACCAAGCGCGTGAAGCTGATCGAGGCGTTCCTGGAGTCGGGCAACAAGCCCGAGTGGATGGTGCTGACCGTGTTGCCGGTGCTGCCGCCGGACCTGCGTCCGCTGGTGCCGCTGGATGGTGGCCGTTTCGCGACCTCCGACCTGAACGACCTGTATCGCCGCGTCATCAACCGCAACAACCGCCTCAAGCGGCTGCTCGAACTCAATGCGCCGGACATCATCGTGCGCAACGAGAAGCGCATGCTGCAGGAGTCGGTCGATGCGCTGCTCGACAATGGCCGCCGCGGCCGTGCCATCACCGGCACGAACAAGCGCGCGCTGAAGTCGCTGGCCGACATGATCAAGGGCAAGCAGGGCCGGTTCCGTCAGAACCTGCTCGGCAAGCGCGTGGACTACTCCGGTCGTTCGGTGATCGTGGTCGGTCCGACTCTGCGCCTGCATCAGTGCGGCCTGCCCAAGAAGATGGCGCTAGAGCTGTTCAAGCCGTTCATCTTCGCCAAGCTGCAGGCCCGCGGTGAAGCCACTACGATCAAGGCCGCCAAGAAGCTGGTCGAGCGCGAGGAAGCCCAGGTATGGGACATCCTTGAGGACGTGATCCGCGAGCATCCGGTTCTGCTGAACCGCGCGCCGACCCTGCATCGTCTGGGTATCCAGGCGTTCGAGCCGGTGCTGATCGAAGGCAAGGCGATCCAGCTGCATCCGCTGGTGTGTACTGCCTTCAACGCCGACTTCGACGGCGATCAGATGGCCGTGCACGTGCCGCTATCGATCGAGGCACAGCTCGAGGCGCGCGCGCTGATGATGTCGTCCAACAACATCCTCAGCCCCGCCAACGGCGAGCCGATCATCGTGCCGACCCAGGACGTCGTGCTGGGCCTGTACTACATGACCCGCGAGCTGATCAACGTCAAGGGCAGCGGCATGGTGTTCTCCGGCATCGGCGAAGTGCGTCGTGCCTACGACAACCGTGCCGTCGAGTTGCATGCCAAGGTCAAGGTTCGCCTGAAGCTGGTACACATCGACGAAGAAGGCACGCGCAGCAAGACCGTGTCACTGGTGGATACGACGGTGGGTCGCGCGCTGCTTGCGGAAATCCTGCCGGAAGGCCTTCCGTTCGAACTGGCCAACACGGAGTTGACCAAGAAGAACATTTCGCGCCTGATCAACTCCAGCTATCGCCTGCTTGGCCTGAAGGAAACCGTGGTCTTCGCCGACAAGCTGATGTACACCGGTTTTCGTTTCGCGACGCGCGCCGGCATTTCGATCGGCATCGATGACATGCTCATCCCGGCGGAGAAGAAGCCGATTCTGGAAGAGTCGGAAAAGGAAGTCGTCGAGATCCAGCAGCAGTACCAGTCGGGTCTGGTCACCGCCGGCGAGCGTTACAACAAGGTGGTCGACATCTGGTCGCGCACCAGCGAACTGGTGGCGAAAGCCATGATCGACGGCATCGGTACCGAGAAGGTAATGGATGTCGACGGCAAGATGGTCAACCAGAAGTCGATGAACTCGCTGTACATCATGGCCGACTCCGGCGCCCGCGGCTCGGTGGCGCAGATTCGCCAGCTGGCCGGCATGCGCGGTCTGATGGCGCGTCCGGACGGCTCGATTATCGAGACCCCGATCAAGGCCAACTTCCGCGAAGGCCTCAACGTGCTGCAGTACTTCAACTCCACCCACGGTGCTCGTAAGGGTCTGGCGGATACGGCGTTGAAGACGGCGAACTCGGGTTACCTGACCCGCCGCCTGGTCGACGTGGCGCAGGACGTGGTGATCACCATGGACGACTGCGGCACCGAGGACGGCGTGATCATGCAGCCGATCGTCGAAGGTGGCGATGTGGTCGAGCCGCTGCGCGAGCGCGTGCTTGGCCGCGTGGTGGTCGAGGACGTGTATGCGCCGGGCAACGACGATCAGCCGATCGTCACCCGTGACACGTTGCTTAATGAAGCACTCGTCGAAAAGCTCGACAAGGCCGGCGTGCAGATACTGAAGGTGCGTTCGCCGATCACCTGCGAAGCCGCGCACGGCGTATGCAAGTTCTGCTACGGCCGCGATCTGGCCCGCGGTCATCTGGTCAACATGGGCGAGGCCGTGGGCGTGGTCGCCGCGCAGTCGATCGGTGAACCGGGTACCCAGTTGACCATGCGTACGTTCCACATCGGCGGCGCCGCTTCGCGTGCGGCGGCAGTGGACAACGTGACGGTGAAGACCACCGGCTCGCTGAAGTTCAACAACCTCAAGTCGGTGCAGCACAAGCAGGGTCATCTGGTGGCGGTGTCGCGTTCGGGCGAAGTCAGCGTGATCGACTCCAACGGACGCGAGCGCGAACGCTACAAGGTGCCTTACGGCGCCACCATCGCGGTCAAGGACGGCGCGCCAGTGAAGACGGGCCAGACCGTGGCCAACTGGGATCCGCATACGCATCCGATCGTGACCGAAGTGGCCGGCGTGGTGCGTTTCATCGACTTCCTCGATGGCGTCACCGTGCAGAGCCAGACCGACGAACTGACCGGTCTGGAGTCAGCGGTGGTCACCGATCCGAAGCGTCGCGGCGCACAGGCGAAGGATCTGCGCCCGATCGTGCGGCTGGAAGACAGCAAGGGCCGCGAGCTCAAACTGCCGGGCACCGACATCGCCGCGCAGTACATGTTGCCGGCCGGTGCCATCGTGTCGATCCAGAACGGTGCCGAAGTGGGCGTGGGCGACGTGGTGGCACGTATCCCGCAGGAGACTTCGAAGACCCGCGACATCACCGGTGGTCTGCCACGCGTGGCCGATCTGTTCGAGGCGCGCAAGCCGAAGGAGCCGGCAATTCTCGCCGAGCGCTCGGGCATCATCAGCTTCGGCAAGGACACCAAGGGCAAGCAGCGCCTGATCATCAAGGACGTTGACGGCAACGAGCACGAGGAGCTGATTCCCAAGTGGCGTCAGGTCATCGTGTTCGAGGGCGAGCATGTGGAGAAGGGCGAAACCGTCGTCGACGGCGAGCCGAGCCCGCATGACATCCTGCGCCTGCTGGGCGTGGAGCCGCTGGCCTCGTACCTGGTGAAGGAGATCCAGGACGTGTATCGCCTGCAGGGTGTGAAGATCAACGACAAGCACATCGAGGCGATCATTCGCCAGATGCTGCGCAAGGTCGAGATCACCGAGGCAGGCGACAGCCATTACCTGCGCGGCGAGCAGGTCGAGCGCGTGCGCATCAATGGCGAAAACGACCGCGCGATCGCCAAGGGCGAACGTCCGGCGGAGTACCAGTCGGTGCTGTTGGGCATCACCAAGGCCTCGTTGGCGACCGAATCGTTCATTTCGGCGGCATCGTTCCAGGAAACCACCCGGGTGCTGACCGAGGCTGCGGTTCGAGGTACGCGTGATACCTTGCGCGGGCTGAAGGAAAACGTTATAGTCGGACGTCTTATCCCGGCAGGTACGGGGCTGGCATATCATGCCGCTCGCCGCCGTCGTGGCGGCTTGACCGCCTCGGAGCTGGAGACGCTCTCCAGTCCCGCTCCCGCAGGCTTTTTCGCCGAGGCAGCGGCCGGTAGTGACAATGGTGTCGAGTAGGCCCGTCCAGGGTTCTGCTTGCTGAAATACGAAATGAGGTGCATGGATGCACCTCGTGTTCGGGTCAGGGACGGCAGGGCGCCGGCTTGCCTATGGCAAGCTGCCCATGTTAAATTCCCGCTTCTTGGCAGACCGAGTTTGATCGGGCTGCCTTTATGTTTTCAGGAACAGCTTCGCATGACGACAGTCAACCAATTGGTGCGCAAATCCCGCAGCCCGAAGACGTACAAGAGTGCGTCACCGGCCTTGCAGAGCAGTCCGCAGCGTCGTGGTGTCTGCACGCGCGTCTACACGACCACCCCGAAAAAGCCGAACTCGGCCTTGCGCAAGGTTGCCAAGGTGCGCCTGACCAATGGCTTCGAGATCATCAGCTACATCGGCGGTGAAGGCCACAATCTGCAGGAGCACTCGGTGGTGCTGATCCGCGGCGGTCGCGTCAAGGATCTCCCGGGCGTGCGCTACCATACGGTGCGCGGCAGCCTCGACTGCGCTGGCGTCACCAAGCGCCGTCAATCGCGTTCGAAGTACGGCGCCAAGCGCCCGAAGAAGTAAAGCCCCATTGATAGCGTGCGGCCATGGATGGCTGCTCTTGCTCCGCAGGCAGGGACGCCTGCAAAAATACACCAGTGCGGCAAGGACGGCCGCTTTTCCTGTGGGCAGGGATGCCTGCAAAAAAACAACGGACAAAAAACATGTCGCGTAAAGGTTCACATCCCGCCCGTCTGATCCTGCCGGATCCGAAGCATGGTAGCCAGCTGATTGCCCGTTTCATCAACATGGTGATGAAAAGCGGCAAGAAGTCGGTCGCCGAAAGCATTGTCTACGGTGCGTTGCAGCACATTGGCGAAAAGAACGCCGAGCCAGTGGCCCTGGTCGAGAAGGCGCTGAACAACATCGCTCCGGCGGTCGAGGTGAAGTCGCGTCGCGTTGGCGGCGCCACCTACCAGGTGCCGGTGGAAGTGCGTCCGGGTCGTCGCATGGCACTGGCGATGCGCTGGGTTATCGATGCTGCCCGCAAGCGTGGCGAGACTTCGATGCCGCGCAAGCTTGCAGCTGAGTTGCTTGAGGCTTCGGAAAGCCGTGGCGGCGCGGCCAAGAAGCGCGAAGAAACCCATCGCATGGCCGAAGCCAACAAGGCCTTTTCCCACTACCGTTGGTAGTAGTGTTTGTTTTTGCCGTCTTCCCTGGCGGCAAAGAGCAGCCGGCCATCCATGGCGGACTTTGATTTGATACAGGCCGTCTTCCATGACGGCAAAGAACAACCCGCCATCCATGGCGGACTTTTCAATTAAGAGCTGCGGCCCGGATGGCTGCTTTGAATCAGGGCAAGGTAGCTCGGCATAGGTAAACCCATGGCACGCACCACTCCCATCGATCGCTACCGCAATTTCGGCATCATGGCCCACATCGATGCCGGCAAGACCACGACCACGGAGCGCATCCTGTTCTATACCGGCGTCAGTCACAAGATTGGCGAGGTCCATGACGGTGCGGCGACGATGGACTGGATGGAGCAGGAGCAGGAGCGCGGCATAACCATTACGTCGGCGGCAACCACGGCGTTCTGGAAAGGCATGGATCGTTCCATGCCCGAGCACCGCTTCAATATCATCGATACCCCGGGACACGTCGATTTCACGATCGAAGTGGAGCGTTCGCTGCGTGTGCTCGACGGTGCGGTATTCGTGCTGTGTGCCGTCGGTGGCGTGCAGCCGCAATCCGAAACCGTTTGGCGCCAAGCCAACAAGTATTCAGTTCCGCGTCTCGCCTTCGTCAACAAGATGGACCGCACGGGTGCCGATTTCGACAAGGTGGTCGGTCAGCTGAAGTCGCGTCTGGGCGCTCATCCGGTGCCGATGCAGGTGCCGATCGGTGCCGAGGAAGCCTTCGAAGGCGTGATCGACCTGATCAAGATGAAAGCAGTCACCTGGGATATGGAATCCCAGGGCATGAAGTTCGAGTACCAGGACATTCCCACCGGCCTCGCGGTCAAGGCGGCCGAGGCGCGCAGCTTCATGGTCGAGTCGGCCGCGGAAGCGAACGAAAACCTGATGAACAAGTATCTCGAGGAGGGCGATCTCAGCGAGGGCGAGATCATCGACGGGCTTCGTCAGCGCACGCTCGCCAATGAGATCATTCCCGTTTATTGCGGTACGGCATTCAAGAACAAGGGCGTTCAGGCGATGCTTGACGCCGTGGTGCACCTGCTGCCGTCGCCGGCCGATCGTCCGCCGGTTGCCGGCGTCGACGAGGACGAGCAGGAAATCACCCGCAAGGCCGACGACTCCGCGCCGTTCTCCGCGCTGGCCTTCAAGATCATGACTGATCCGTTTGTCGGTTCGCTGACGTTCTTCCGCGTCTATTCAGGCACGCTGAACTCGGGCGATGCCGTGTACAACCCGGTCAAGAGCAGGAAGGAGCGCATCGGCCGCATCCTGCAGATGCACGCGAACGAGCGTCAGGAGCTGAAGGAAGTCCATGCAGGCGACATCGCCGCGGCGGTCGGTCTGAAGGATGTGACGACCGGCGACACGCTGTGCGCACAGGATCACGTGATCACGCTCGAGCGCATGACGTTCCCGGAGCCGGTGATCTCGATGGCGGTCGAGCCGAAGACCAAGTCGGACCAGGAAAAGATGGGTATCGCGCTGGGCCGTCTGGCGGCGGAAGATCCATCGTTTCGCGTCCGCACGGACGAGGAGTCCGGTCAGACGATCATTTCGGGCATGGGCGAGTTGCACCTGGATATTTTGGTCGATCGCATGCGCCGCGAGTTCAACGTGGAGGCCAACGTGGGCAAGCCCCAGGTGGCCTATCGCGAGACGATCCGCAAGAAGGATGTCAAGTCGGACTACAAGCACGCCAAGCAGTCGGGCGGCAAGGGCCAGTACGGCCACGTGGTGATCGAGTTGTCGCCGATGACCGAAGAGGATCGCAAGAGCGCGGACGTCAAGGACGATTTCCTGTTCATCAACGACATCACCGGTGGAGTGATCCCGAAGGAATTCATCCCGTCGGTCGAGAAGGGCCTGCGCGAGACCATCACCGGCGGTCCACTGGCCGGCTTCCCGGTCGTGGGCGTCAAGGTAAAGCTTGTGTTCGGTTCGTACCATGACGTCGACTCGTCCGAAATGGCGTTCAAGCTTGCCGCGTCGATGGCCTTCAAGGAAGGCTTCCGCAAGGCCGATCCGGTCCTGCTTGAGCCGATCATGAAGGTCGAGGTCGTTACGCCGGAAGATTACGTCGGTGACGTGATGGGCGATTTGAGCCGCCGCCGTGGCCTGCTCCAGGGGCAGGACGACACGCCGTCGGGCAAGACCATCAACGCGATGGTTCCGCTGGGCGAGATGTTCGGCTACGCGACGACCATTCGGTCGCTGACCCAGGGGCGCGCCACCTTCACGATGGAATTCGACCATTACGCCGAGGCGCCCAACAACGTTGCCGAGCAGGTCATGAAGAAGGCCTGACAGGGGCATCGATCCTTGATCGCGAAGATCAAAAGGCGGCCATTCATGACCGCACTCTCAAATTAGGTTGATAAACAAGTTTCTTTAAGAGGTTCAGGCCATGGCAAAGGGAAAATTCGAACGGACCAAGCCGCACGTCAACGTCGGCACGATTGGTCACGTGGATCACGGCAAGACGACGCTGACGGCGGCGCTGACGAAGGTCGGTGCAGAGCGATTCGGCGGTGAGTTCAAGGCCTATGACGCGATCGACGCGGCGCCGGAAGAAAAGGCACGCGGGATCACGATCTCGACGGCGCACGTGGAGTACGAATCGCCGAAACGGCACTATGCGCACGTGGACTGCCCGGGCCATGCCGATTACGTGAAGAACATGATCACGGGTGCGGCGCAGATGGATGGCGCGATCCTGGTGTGCTCGGCCGCGGACGGCCCGATGCCGCAGACGCGCGAGCACATTCTGCTGTCGCGCCAGGTGGGTGTGCCGTATATCGTGGTGTACCTGAACAAGGCGGACATGGTCGACGACGCCGAGCTGCTCGAGCTGGTCGAGATGGAAGTGCGCGAGCTGCTGTCGAAGTACGACTTCCCGGGCGACGACACGCCGATCATCCACGGTTCGGCGCTGAAGGCGCTGGAAGGCGACCAGAGCGAGATTGGCGTGCCGTCGATCGTGAAGCTGGTGGATGCGCTGGACAGCTACATTCCGGAGCCGGTGCGGGTGATCGACAAGCCGTTCCTGATGCCGGTGGAAGACGTGTTCTCGATTTCCGGCCGCGGCACGGTGGTGACCGGACGTATCGAGCGCGGCGTGATCAAGGTGGGTGACGAAATCGAAGTGGTGGGCATTCGTCCGACGCAGAAGACCGTGGTGACCGGCGTGGAGATGTTCCGCAAGCTGCTGGACCAGGGTCAGGCGGGCGACAACGCGGGCTTGCTGCTGCGCGGTCTGAAGCGCGACGACGTGGAGCGCGGCCAGGTGCTGGCCAAGCCCGGTTCGATCACCCCGCACACGGACTTCGAGGCGGAGGTGTATGTGCTGTCGAAGGACGAGGGTGGCCGTCACACGCCGTTCTTCAAGGGTTACCGTCCGCAGTTCTATTTCCGCACCACCGACGTGACCGGCGCGGTGACGTTGCCGGAAGGCGTGGAGATGGTGATGCCGGGCGACAACGTGAAGATGGTGGTGAGCCTGATCCACCCGATCGCGATGGACGAAGGCCTGCGCTTCGCGATCCGCGAGGGCGGCCGTACCGTCGGCGCCGGTGTGGTGGCCAAGGTCATCAAGTAAGACCTGTTATCCCGGCAGCGAGCTGCCGGGATAACTTCCGCCGTTGATCCGGCCCGAGAGGCCGGATAACGCCGGAAAAGCGGCGCGACTGGTTTCATGACAGGACCGCTTCCCTAAGGTGGAATTAGCAGGTATACTTCGCAGCTCACTTGTCGGACAGGCGTGTTCTGGACGACCAACCGCGAAATGAGGCACAGGATGTGCTTCGAGTTCGCTGGCCGGATGGCCCTCGCAACTCAGTGTAGTCACGGGGTACGCCCTGTTGATCATGGTGGTTTGCGCGATCGGCAAATATTGTCCAGGCGAGCCGTTTTGTGCTCGCTTGGCGTTTTCGAGTTCGGATTGCGCAGTTTGTCTGCGGCTTCCGATCTGGTGGCAAAGGGTTGTGCGAGGCGGTGAGAAGCCGTTTCGTTTCACATTACGTTCTTTCGACAACAGGACACGGTTATGGCGAACCAGAAGATTCGGATTCGGCTCAAGGCGTACGATCATCGTTTGATCGACCGTTCGGCCAGCGAGATCGTCGAGACGGCCAAGCGCACAGGCGCGACGGTGCTCGGTCCGATTCCGCTCCCGACGAAAATCGAGCGTTACACCATCTTGACGTCGCCACATGTCGACAAGGATGCGCGCGACCAGTACGAGACCCGTACGCACAAGCGCGTGCTCGACATCATCGACCCGAACGACAAAACCGTGGACGCGCTCATGAAACTTGATCTCGCCGCCGGCGTAGATGTCCAGATCAAGCTCGGTTGAGCGACAGACAGGATACGAACATGAGTATCGGATTGGTAGGCCGCAAATGCGGCATGAGCCGACTCTTCACTGAAGATGGTCGTTCGATTCCGGTGACGCTGATTGAAGCGACGCCGAACCGGGTGACTCAGCTGAAGACGGACGACAACGATGGCTACAGTGCCGTCCAGGTTGCGGTGGGTACCAAGCGTGCCAACCTGCTGACCCAGCCGTTGAAAGGTCATTACGCAAAGGCAAAGGTCGAGCCGGGCCGCGGCCTGTGGGAATTCCGGGTATCTGCCGACGACCTGGGCAAGTATGCCGTGGGTACCGAGATCAAGGCTGACGACGTGTTCGCCGTCGGTCAGATCGTCGACGTCGCCGGTGTGTCGAAAGGCAAGGGTTTCCAGGGCACGATCAAGCGCTGGAACTTCAAGATGGGTGACGCTACCCACGGCAACTCGCTGTCGCATCGTGCGCCGGGTTCCATCGGTCAGCGCCAGACCCCGGGGCGCGTGTTCCCGGGCAAAAAGATGTCAGGTCACATGGGTGCCGTGCGCCGTTCGGCGCAAGGACTGGAAGTGGTCAAGGTCGACGCCGAGCGTCACCTGATCGCGGTGAAGGGCGCGGTGCCGGGTGCAACCGGTGGCGACGTCATCATTCGCCCGACGGCCAAGGGTTGAGGAGAGTCGCCATGGAATTGAATGTCATTGGCGCCAAGCCACTCAGTGTGTCGGACGAAGTGTTCGGTGCCGAGTACAAGCAGGCCCTGATCCACCAGGTTGTGGTTGCCTATCAGGCAGGTGGCCGTGCCGGGACCCAGTCGCAGCTGACGCGCGGCGAAATGTCCGGTACCACCAAAAAGTTCAAGAAGCAAAAGGGCGGCGGTGCCCGCCACGGCGATTATCGTGCGCCGATTTTCGTGGGTGGCGGTCGCGCTTTCGCCGCGAAACCGCGCAGCTACGAGCAGAAAGTCAATCGCAAGTCCTATCGCGTCGCGATCCGCTCGATTCTCGCCGAGCTCAATCGTGCCGGCCGTCTGAAGGTCGTCGAAAGTTTCGGCGTTGACAACCCCAAGACATCGACCATGGTGGCCAAGCTGGCGGAGCTCGATGTGTCCGGTCGCGTGTTGCTGGTGTCGGAAGATGCGTCCGAGGCGGTATTTCTGGGTGCTCGCAACATTCCGTATATCAATGTTCTGGATGCGCTGGCACTGAACCCGGTCAGCCTGGTCGGCTCCGATCATGTGGTGATGACGGTTGACGCAGTGAAGAAGATCGAGGAGTGGCTGGCATGAATACTGAACGCATTCTCGATACGCTGCGCGCACCGCACATTTCCGAGAAGTCGGCGCGTCTGGCCGAACATAACCAGTACGTGTTCGTTGTTGCCCCCGCCGCAACCAAGGCCGATGTCCGCGCTGCGGTGGAGAAGTTGTTCGACGTGAAGGTCGAGCAGGTGAACCTCGTCAACACCAAGGGCAAGGTCAAGTCTTTCCGTTTGCGCGCCGGTAGCCGTCAGGGCAAGCGCAAGGCCTATGTGCGTCTGGCCGAAGGCCAGACCATTGACGTGTCCGCCAAGGCCTGAGCCAGGAGTTTCGTGAGATGGCATTGATCAATCATAAGCCGACATCGCCGGGCCGCCGTGACGCCGTAAGCGTCCGCACGGAAGGGCTGCACAAGGGCGCGCCGTATGCGGCGTTGACCGAGTCGCAGTCCAAGACCGGTGGCCGCAATCATCACGGTCGCATCACCGTGCGTCACCGTGGCGGCGGTCACAAGCAGAATTACCGAATCATCGATTTCAAACGCGACAAGGAAGGCATCGCCGCCCGCGTCGAGCGCATCGAATACGATCCGAACCGGACCGCACACATCGCATTGCTTTGCTACGCCGATGGCGAACGTCGCTACATCATCGCGCCGAAGGGCGTGGCAGTGGGCGATCGACTGGTCTCCGGCCAGGATGCCCCGATCAAGGCCGGCAACTGCCTGCAGTTGCGCAGCATTCCGATGGGCAGCACCATCCATTGCATCGAACTGCGCCCGGGCAAAGGGGCGCAGATCGCCCGCAGTGCAGGTGCTTCAGTGCAGCTCGTGGCGCGCGAGTCCGGCTACGTCACGCTGCGTCTTCGCTCCGGCGAAATGCGCCGCGTGCCGGTCGAATGCCGCGCCACCATCGGTGAAGTCGGCAACGGCGAGCACAGCCTCAAGAAGCTGGGCAAGGCCGGCGCCAAGCGCTGGCTGGGTATTCGCCCGACCGTTCGCGGCGTGGTGATGAACCCGGTCGACCATCCGCATGGTGGTGGTGAGGGCAAGACTTCTGGTGGACGTCATCCGGTCAGCCCGTGGGGCACGCCGGCCAAGGGCTACAAGACCCGTAACAACAAGCGCACGCAGCAGTTCATCGTGCGTCGTCGTACCAAGTAACAGGAAGCCGACATGCCGCGTTCTCTGAAGAAAGGTCCGTTCGTCGACCTTCACCTCGTAAAGAAGGTGGAAGCTGCGGTTTCCGCCAACAACAAGCGCCCGATCAAGACCTGGTCGCGTCGCTCGATGATCCTGCCGGAAATGGTCGGCTTGACCATCGCCATCCACAACGGCCGCCAGCACGTGCCCGTTCTGATCAACGAGAACATGGTCGGGCACAAGCTCGGCGAATTCGCGGTGACCCGGACGTTCAAGGGTCATGTCGGCGACAAGAAGGGCAAGTGATGAGCACTGAAGCCAAAGCGATCCTGCGTGGCGCCCGCATCTCGGCGCAAAAGGCACGCCTGGTGGCTGATCTGGTACGCGGGCTTCCCGTGGGCCGGGCAAGCGACGTGCTCACCTTTACCAACAAGAAAGCTGCGCTCCTTGTCCGCAAGGTGTTGCTGTCCGCCGTCGCCAACGCCGAGAACAACCTGGGCGCCGACGTCGATGAGCTGAAAGTGGCCAGCATTTTCGTCGACGAAGGTCCGGCGATGAAGCGCATGCATGCCAGGGCCAAAGGTCGTGGTTCGCGCATCCTGAAACGCACCAGCCACATCACTGTGGTTGTCGGCAACTGACTGGGGACAAGAGACGATGGGTCATAAAGTTCATCCCACCGGTATCCGCCTCGGCATTGCCAAGGACTGGAACTCGAAGTGGTTCGCCAACAAGCGTGATTACGCCACCTATCTCGTGGCCGACATCAAAGTCCGCGACATGCTGAAAAAGAAGCTGGCGCAGGCAGGTATCTCGCGAATCCAGATCGAGCGTCCGGCGAAAACCGCGCGCGTGACGATCCACACCGCCCGTCCGGGCGTGGTGATCGGCAAGAAGGGTGAGGATATCGAGAAGCTGCGCAAGGAAGTCAGCGACATGATGGGCGTCCCGACGCACATCAACGTCAATGAAGTGCGCAAGCCCGAGCTCGATGCGCAGTTGGTGGCCGAGTCGATCGCCCAGCAGCTGGAGCGTCGCATCATGTTCCGCCGTGCGATGAAGCGCTCGGTCGGCAATGCGATGCGTCTCGGTGCGCTGGGCATCAAGATCAACGTCTCCGGCCGTCTGAACGGAGCCGAGATCGCCCGTTCCGAATGGAGCCGCGAGGGTCGCGTGCCACTGCATACGTTGCGCGCCGACATCGATTACGGCTTTGCCGAGGCGAAGACCACCTACGGCATCATCGGCATCAAGGTATGGATCTACAAGGGCGAGATCTTCGATCTGGCCCAGGCCAGCCAGGAGTCGAAGGATGAGTCGTCGCAGCCGCGCCGCGAAGGTGGCGAAGGTCGTCGTAATGACTCGCGTCGCGAGGCCGGTGACGGCCGCCGCGAACGGTCTGCGAAGTAAGGAGAGTTGCCATGTTGCAACCCAAGCGCACCAAATACCGCAAGCAGTTCAAGGGCCGTAATTACGGTCTCGCACAGTCGTCCAATCTTGTCAGCTTCGGCGAATACGGATTGAAGGCAACGACGCATGGCCGCCTGACGGCACGGCAGATCGAATCTGCACGTCGCTGCATCACCCGTTTCGTCAAGCGCGGTGGCAAGCTGTGGATCCGCGTGTTTCCGGACAAGCCGATCACCAAGAAGCCGATCGAAGTCCGCATGGGCTCGGGCAAGGGCAGCGTGGAGTTCTGGGTCGCTCCGATCCAGCCGGGCCGCATGCTTTATGAAATCGAGGGCGTCGACGAGATCACGGCGCGCGAGGCGTTTCGTCTGGCGGCTGCGAAGCTGTCGGTGCAGACCCAGTTTGTGACCAGGGCGGTGATGTGATGGCCACCAAAGATATCAACAACCAGTCGGTCGACGAGTTGAAGCAGCATCTGCTGGACCTGCGCAAGGAGCAGTTCAATCTGCGCATGCAAAAAGGCTCTGGTCAGCTCACTCAGCCGCACCAGCTACGCCGCGTTCGGCGTGACATCGCCCGCACGAAATTCGTGCTCGGCGGAAAGAAGTAAGGGACGGCGGACATGAGCGACAACCAGATTCAAGTGGAAAAAAAGCAGGCGCGCACCCTCGAGGGGCGTGTTACCAGCAACAAGATGGACAAGACGGTCACCGTACTGGTCGAACGTCAGGTACAGCATTGGCTGCTCGGCAAGATCATCCGTCGTTCAACCAAGCTGCATGCGCAGGACGATCTCGGTGCGAACGAGGGTGATTTCGTGCGCATCGCGGAATGTCGTCCGCTGTCCAAGACCAAACATCACCGCGTGGTTGAAATCATCACGCGCGCCAACGTCTAAGGAGGGGTGCAGACATGATCCAAGTGCAAAGCACGCTATCCGCAGCGGACAACAGCGGCGCGAAGCTGATGATGTGCATCAAGGTGCTCGGTGGCTCCAAGCGCCGCTACGCATCGATCGGTGATGTGATCAAGGTTACCGTGAAGGATGCCATTCCACGCGGCAAGGTGAAGAAGGGCGAGGTTTACAATGCCGTGGTGGTACGTACCGCCAAGGGCGTGCGTCGTCCCGATGGCTCGCTGATCCGTTTCGACGGCAATGCAGCGGTACTCCTCAACAACAAGCTCGAGCCGATCGGCACCCGTATTTTCGGGCCGGTCACCCGCGAGCTGCGCAGCGAGAAGTTCATGAAGATCGTCTCGCTCGCGCCCGAAGTGCTCTGAGCGGAGATCACAGAAATGAACCGTATCCGCAAAGGTGATCAGGTCCTCGTGATCACCGGCAAGAACAAGGGTCAACGCGGCGATGTGCTGCGTGTTGCAGACGACCGTGTATTCGTCTCCAACGTGAATCTGGTCAAGCGTCACACCAAGCCGAATCCGCAGGCCAATCAGGCCGGCGGCATCGTCGAGCGTGAGGCTTCGATCCATCTCTCCAATGTGCAGCTGTTCAACCCCGCCACGAACAAGGGTGAACGCGTCGGCACCAAAACGCTCGAAGATGGGCGCAAGGTCCGCGTGTACCGTTCGACTGGCGAGGTCGTGGACGCGTAAGGAACACGATCATGACGCGCCTTGAAAATTTCTACAAAGACCAGGTAGTGGCCAAGCTCACCGAGCAGTTCGGCTACAAGAACGTGATGCAAGTTCCCCGCATCACCAAGATCACGCTGAACATGGGCGTGGGCGAGGCGGCGGGCAACAAGAAAGTGCTCGAAAACGCGGTCGCTGACATGGCCAAGATCGCCGGCCAGAAGCCGATTACGACCAAGGCCCGGGTTTCCGTGGCTTCGTTCAAGATCCGCGACGGCTGGCCGATCGGTTGCAAGGTCACCTTGCGCCGCGCCCAGATGTTCGAGTTTCTCGATCGCCTGATCAACATCTCGCTGCCCCGCGTACGCGATTTTCGCGGTGTATCGGCGCGTGCTTTCGATGGTCGCGGCAACTACAACTTCGGCATCAGGGAACAGATCATCTTCCCCGAGATCGACTTCGACCAGGTGGATGCGCTGCGTGGCATGGATATCTCCATCACCACCACCGCCAAGACCGACGACGAAGCCAAGGCTCTGCTGGCGGCATTCAGCTTTCCGTTTAGGAATTGAACGATCATCCGTGATCGAGAGAAAACCGGCCATCCATGGCCGGACTCTTCAAGAGAGAAGATTTACTCATGGCCAAGACATCAATGGTGAACCGCGATATCAAGCGGACCAAACTCGTCAAGAAGTACGCTGCCAGGCGCAGCGAGTTCAAGGCAATCGTGCTGAGCGCCACCGCCTCCTATGAGGAGAAGATGGAAGCGCAGTCCAAGCTGCAGAAGCTGCCGCGCGACGCCAGTCCGGTGCGTCAGCGCACGCGTTGCGCCTTGACCGGTCGTCCGCGTGCGGTTTATGCCAAGTTTGGTCTCGGTCGCAACAAGCTGCGCGAAGCAACCATGCGCGGTGACGTACCCGGTCTGCGCAAGGCCAGCTGGTAATACAAAGACTTGCAGGATCGGTGGGCGAAGCCATGGCTTTGCGGCCGATTCAGCTTGCGGGCAATGTTGCCGCCGTTGATGCGACTCCTCGCATGATATTCGCTAAAGCCCGGTAAAGCTGATATAGTCAGCGGTCTGCGCAAAGCAGGCCGATTGTTGTATCGGCTCACAATCCAATTGATTTCCGGTTTTATCGGATATCGGTGCACTCTGAAGGATTTTTTTCATGAGCATGACTGATCCCATCGCCGATCTGTTTACGCGTGTCCGCAATGCCCAGGCCATGGGCAAGCCGGTCGTCCGTATGCCATCGTCGAAACTGAAGGTGGCGATTGCCGACCTTCTCAAGAACGAGGGCTATATTCTCGATGCCAAGGCTTCCGACGTGGAAGGCAAGCCGGTGCTCGAGATCAAGCTCAAGTATTTCGATGGCGAGCCGGCCATCGAGACCATCTCCCGTGTCAGCCGCTCCGGTCTGCGTGTGTATCGCGGCAAGGACGAACTGCCGAAAGTTCTCGGCGGCCTGGGTATTTCGATCATCTCGACTTCCGCTGGTCTGTTGACTGATGCGCAGGCCCGTGCCAGGGGCCTGGGCGGCGAAGTCATTGGCCAAGTGGCATAAGGAGTCTTTCGATGTCACGTGTTGCCAAACAACCGATTACCTTGCCGAAGGGCGTGGAGTTGGCCGTCGCGGTCGACAACATCTCCGTCAAGGGTCCCAAAGGTTCGCTGTCCCTGCATCACCTCCCTGGCGTGTCTGTCGCTGTGGACAATGGGGTCGTTACCATCGGTCTTGCCGAGGGTTCCGAGGACAAGTTCGGCGGTACCACCCGTGCGCTTCTGGCCAACATGGTCAAGGGCGTGTCCGATGGGTACGAGCGCAAGCTGGAACTGGTCGGCGTGGGTTACCGCGCCTCCATGCAGGGCAAGTCATTGAACCTGAGCCTTGGTTACTCCCATCCGGTGGTGTTCGATGCGCCGGAAGGCATCAGCCTCGAAACCCCGACGCAAACCGAAGTCGTGATCAAGGGCTTCGACAAGCAGCACGTGGGTCAGGTGGCGGCCAAGATTCGCGGCTTCCGTCCGCCCGAGCCCTACAAGGGCAAGGGTGTGCGCTATGCCGGTGAGAAGATCACGCTGAAGGAAGCCAAGAAGGCGTAAGTGAGTTAGTTAGCTCATAAAGCCGATCCGCTTTCAAGGAAAAATGACAATGAACAAAAACGAAAATCGCCTGCGCCGCGCCAAGTCCACGCGCTGCCATATCCGCAAATTGGCCGTGCCGCGCCTGTCGGTACATCGCACGGGCCAGCACATCTATGCGCAGGTGTTCGACGCATCGGGCCTGAACGTGGTGGCTGCCGCCTCCACCGTGCAGAAGTCGGTAGCCGAAGGCCTGAAGGGCACCAAGAATCTTGCTGCCGCGGCGGCTGTAGGCAAGGCTGTTGCCGAGCGTGCGGTTGCTGCGGGTATCGAGGCGGTGGCATTCGATCGCTCCGGCTTCCGTTATCACGGTCGAATCAAGGCGCTGGCCGATGCGGCTCGCGAAGCGGGTCTGAAGTTCTAAGGCGTTCCAGAGTCAGGGCGTCCTCCCGGGCAGCTTGATTCCAGCCGTTGCACCTACAACTCCAAGCGGCTCAGCCGCAAGCAAAGTCCCGGTCAGCCGGGCACATGGAAAAGAACATGTCTTCTAACGATCGCGAAAATTCGGACGGGTTGCTTGAAAAGCTGATTGCCGTCAACCGCGTGGCCAAGACCGTGAAGGGTGGCCGCCAGATGAGCTTCACTGCGCTGACCGTGGTCGGTGATGGTGAGGGCAAGGTAGGATTCGGCTACGGCAAGGCGCGCGAAGTGCCGGTCGCCATCTCCAAGGCGATGGAACGTGCCCGGCGCCAGATGGTCAACATTGAGCTGAACAACGGCACCCTGTGGTACGCCATCAAGGCCAACCATGGCGCGGCACGCGTCTACATGCAGCCGGCCTCCGAGGGTACCGGTGTGATCGCCGGCGGCGCCATGCGGGCCGTGCTGGAAGTGGTCGGCGTGAAGAACGTGCTGGCCAAGGCGGTTGGTTCACGCAACCCGATCAACCTGGTGCGCGCCACCATCAAGGGTCTGCAGGCTGTTGCCTCGCCCAAGAAGATCGCCGCCAAGCGCGGCAAGACCCTGGAAGAGGTGCTCGGCAATGGCTAAGTCCCAATCAACTGCCGCCCAATCAACCGCCGACAAGACCGTGCGCGTGCGCCTGGTCAAGAGCCTGGGCGGTGTTCAGGCACGCCATCGTCTCAGCGTGAAGGCGCTGGGTCTCGGCAAGATCAACGATGTCCGTGAACTGAAGGACAGCCCGCAGGTTCGCGGCCTGATCAACACGGTGTACTACCTGGTCCGGGTGGAGGAATAATTTATGCGTCTGAATGACATCCAGCCGGCCGCCGGTTCGCACAAGACGCGCCTGCGCGTTGCTCGCGGCATCGGTTCGGGCCTTGGCAAGACTGCCGGTCGCGGTCACAAGGGTCAGCATGCCCGCGCGGGCGGCACCCACAAGTACGGTTTCGAGGGCGGCCAGATGCCGCTGCAGCGCCGGTTGCCGAAGGTGGGCTTCCGTTCGTTGAAGAAGGCCGAGAGTCAGGAAGTGTTCCTGTATCAACTGGCCAACCTCAAAGCCGAGGTGATCGACGTCGTGGCATTGCACAAGGCTGGTCTGATCAGCAGTCGTGCGAAGAAGGTCAAGGTGGTTCTCAAGGGTGAAATCGGTCGCGCGGTGAAGTTGTCCGGCTTGCTGGCTACCGCCGGTGCCAAGGCAGCCATCGAAGCTGCCGGCGGCAGCGTGGAGTAATCGATTGTGGCTGCAGCCAAGGGCAATGCACTCGGCAAGCTGGGCAAGCTGACAGAGCTTCGCCAGCGCATTTTCTTCGTGATTGGCGCGTTGGTGGTGTTCCGGCTTGGTTCGTTCATCCCGGTACCCGGCGTCAATCCGGAGGCGATGACCAGCCTGGTCAACGGCAACGGTCTGATGGACATGTTCAACATGTTCTCGGGTGGTGCGTTGGCTCGGTTTTCGATATTCGCGTTGGGCGTGATCCCGTATATCTCGGCGTCGATCGTGTTCCAGATGATGGGGTCGGTGGTTCCGAGCCTGCAGGGGCTGCGCAAGGAAGGCGAGTCCGGCAAGCGCAAGATGACGATGTATACCCGCTTTGCCACGGTGGGTCTGGCGGCTTTCCAGTCGTTCGGTATCGCCATGGCTTTGCAAGGGCAGGTCGCATCCGGTGGCGCCCCGGTGGTTTATACACCCGGTTTCGGTTTCATCATGTCGTCGGTGGTCGGTCTTACCGCAGGCACGATGTTTCTCATGTGGCTGGGTGAGCAGATGACCGAGCGCGGTATCGGCAACGGCATATCGCTGCTGATTTTCGCGGGTATCGTCGCCGGGTTGCCTGGTGCGGTGGTGCATACCCTGGGCATGGCCAGCAACGGCGAGTTGACGGTGCTGATGCTGCTCATGGTGTTCGGCCTGGTGTTGGCGGTCACGGCGTTCGTGGTATTCATGGAGCGCGCCCAGCGGCGCATCACGGTGAACTACGCGCGGCGATCCGGCGGTCAGCGGGCTTACCAGAACCAGAGCTCGCACCTGCCGCTGAAGATCAACATGTCGGGTGTGATTCCGCCGATCTTTGCCTCGAGTTTGCTGATGTTCCCGGCAACGGCTGTCACCTGGTTCAGTGCCGGCCACCAGTCGCGCTGGCTGCAGGATCTGACGCAGTCGCTGAGCCCCGGTAACCCGTTGCATGACATCGTATTTTCGGTGCTGGTGATCGCGTTCGCCTTTTTCTATACAGCGATCGTGTTCAACGCCGAGGAGACGGCCGACAATCTCAAGCGTTCGGGAGCCTTGATCCCCGGTATTCGTCCAGGTCGGGCCACGGCCAGTTATGTCGACTCGGTGATGACCCGCCTGACCGGCGTCGGCGCGCTGTATCTGGTGCTGGTTTGCCTGGTTCCGTCGTTCATGCAGGCTGCCTGGCATGTCCCGTTTTATTTCGGTGGCACGTCGCTGCTGATCGTGGTGGTGGTGGTGATGGATTTTACGGCACAGGTGCAGGCGCATCTGGTCAGTCATCAGTACGAGAGTTTGCTCAAGAAGGCCAATCTCCGTCGCAGTTGATTCTGCATGCGGATGGCCAAAGTCGGGAAGTGGCGGCACCGTGGTGTCGCAGGGCTTTCCAGTTACCGTAATTCAGGTTAGAATTGCGCGTTTACCGCGCACGAAACGCATCGGAGAAAGTACATCATGGCGCGCATCGCGGGTGTCAATTTGCCGGTCCAGAAGCATGTCTGGGTTGGCCTGCAGAGCATTTACGGTATCGGCCGCAGCCGAGCCAGGAAAGTCTGCGCGGATGCGGGTGTGGTCTTGACCACCCCGATCAAGTCCCTCAGTGAAGGCGAGGTGGAGAAAATCCGCCACGAAATCGCCAAGTACATTGTTGAGGGTGATCTGCGCCGTGAGGTGGGTATCGCCATCAAGCGCCTGATGGACCTGGGTTGCTATCGCGGCTTGCGCCACCGTCGTGGCTTGCCGGTGCGTGGTCAGCGCACGCGAACCAACGCACGTACCCGCAAGGGTCCCCGTCGCGCGATCAAGAAGTGATTGCTTTAGTGCGATCTTCCCTGATTGCGAAGATCGAAAAGCGGCCATGCCTGGCCGCACTGATTAACAAAGAGCCTCTAAACCATGGCTAAACCGGTCAAGACCAAGAAGAAGATCAAGCGTGTTGTCACCGATGCGGTGGCGCACGTCCAAGCCTCCTTCAACAACACCATTGTCACCATCACCGATCGTCAGGGCAATGCCTTGTCGTGGGCGACTGCCGGCGGTGCCGGTTTCCGCGGCTCGCGCAAGTCCACTCCGTTTGCTGCACAGGTCGCAGCGGAGAAGGCTGGCCGTGTCGCTGGCGAATATGGTGTGAAAACCGTTGAGGTTCGGATCAAGGGCCCCGGCCCGGGTCGCGAATCAGCGGTGCGCTCACTTAACGCGTTGGGCTTCAAAGTGCTCAACATCATCGATGTCACGCCGATTCCGCACAACGGCTGCCGTCCCCCCAAGAAGCGTCGAGTCTAAAGGTTGTTTTTTGCGATCACCCCTGATCGCGAGAATCAAAAACCGGCCATCCGTGGCCGGACTATTGAAGAGAAAAAAACATGGCCCGTTATCGTGGAGCTACCTGCAAACTCGCCCGTCGTGAGGGTGCAGATCTCAGTCTGAAGAGCCCAGCGCGCGCGCTGGACTCCAAGTGCAAGCTGGAGAACAAGCCCGGCCAGCATGGCGCCAACAAGCGCATGCGCATGTCCGATTACGCCGTGCAGTTGCGAGAGAAGCAGAAGGTCAAGCGTATCTATGGCGTGCTTGAGCGCCAGTTCAGCAATTACTACGCCAAGGCGTCGACCCTCAAGGGCAACACCGGCGAGAACTTGCTGCGTCTGCTCGAGAGCCGGCTGGACAACGTCGTCTATCGCATGGGCTTTGCGGTCACTCGTGCCCAGGCCCGCCAGATGGTTGCCCACAAGGCAGTTCTGGTGAATGGCAAGAAGGTGAACATTCCTTCTTACCAGGTCAGTGCCGGCGACGCGATTGCGCTGACCGAACGCGCGCGTGCCCAATTGCGCGTACAGGAAGCGGCGACCATTTTCGACACGATGGATCTGCGTCCGATCTGGGTCGAGGTCGATGCCAAGAAATTTGAAGGCACGTTCAAGTCGGTGCCGGATCGTGGTGATCTGCCGTCCGACATCAATGAAGCATTGATCATCGAGCTTTACTCGAAGTAATTACTGGAGCTCTGCATGGCAGTTTCGTCAACTAGCGTGCTGAGGCCTCGTGGCCTCAGCGTCGAACAGCTCGGACCCAACCGCGCCAAGGTGGTGGTCGAGCCGCTCGAGCGTGGCTTTGGCCACACCCTGGGCAACGCGCTGCGCCGCGTGCTGCTCTCGTCAATCCCCGGCAGTGCCATCGTCGAGGTTGAAATCGACGGCGTGTTGCATGAGTACACCACCCTCGAAGGTTTGCAGGAAGACGTCATCGAGGTCCTGCTCAACCTGAAGGACGTAGCCATACTTCAGCACACGGGTGATGAAGTCATCCTGACCCTGTCCAAGAAAGGCAAGGGCGTGGTCACCGCCGGCGACATCGTGGTGGATCATTCGGTTGAAATCATCAATCCCGAACATGTGATCTGTCACCTCACCAAGGATGTTGCGCTCAACATGCGGCTGAAGGTGCGCCGCGGTGTCGGTTACCAGCCGGCCAGCACGCGCCAGCATCCGGACGATGAAGCGCGTCCGATCGGTCGCCTGCAGCTCGATGCCTCGTTTGCACCAGTGTTGCGCGTGGCTTACGAAGTGGATGCGGCTCGTGTCGAGCAACGCACCAACCTCGACAAGCTGGTGCTGGACATCGAAACGAACGGTACGATCGGTGCGGAAGACGCGGTGCGCAAGGCCGCCGAGATCATCAACGACCAATTGTCGGTGTTTGGGGACTTCTCGCGCCGCGAAAGTGCCACCGACAAGGCGGAGAAGAGTGGATTCGATCCGTTGCTGTTGCGTCCGATCGACGATCTGGAGCTCACCGTGCGTTCGGCCAACTGCCTGAAGGCCGAGAGCATCTACTACATCGGCGATCTGGTGCAGAAGACCGAGGTCGAATTGTTGAAAACGCCGAACCTGGGCAAGAAGTCGCTGACCGAGATCAAGGACGTGCTGGGTGGACGCGGTCTCGCACTCGGTATGAAGCTTGAGAATTGGCCGCCGCCGGGCCTTTCGCACGGCATGCAATTAGGTTGATGCGATCATCCTTGATCGCGGAAGTTGGAATGGTCGCCGTGTCGACGATCGTTCCGGCAATCTAGAAGTCTAAAAGCGGCCATCCGTGGCCGCACTCTTCACAAGAGCCCGCTCCAATGGGGCCTCTTTATAAGCGGGTAACCGCGGGAAACCGGACATACGCGCTGGTTTTTCATAACAACAGACATAGAGATTTCCGCCATGCGCCACCAAAAATCCGGACGCAAACTCAACCGCACCAGCAGCCATCGTGAAGCGATGTTTCGCAACATGGCATCGTCGCTGGTGAAGCATGAGCTGATCCGTACCACCCTGCCCAAGGCAAAGGAACTTCGCCGCGTGGCCGAACCGCTGATCACGCTTGCCAAGGTCGACGGCGTGGCCAATCGCCGTCTGGCGTTTGCGCGCATGCGCGACAAGGAAGCGGTCGGCAAGCTGTTCGTCGAACTGGGGCCGCGCTATCGCGAGCGTCCCGGCGGCTATCTGCGCATCCTCAAGTGTGGTTTCCGTCCCGGCGACAATGCACCTATGGCGTATGTCGAGCTGGTCGGCCGCCCGCAGGTCGAGGCCGTCGACGCCGACTAGGCGGTTGATGGTACGAACCAGCGAGTGGTCGAAGCGGCCATTCAGCGCCATACATAGACCCGGCCGGGCGACCTGCCGGGTTTTTGCGTATTCGGCCAAGCAAATTCGCCTGATTTCCGCCTGTTCGTCATGAGCATGCTGACAGCGCGGTGGCGAACAGGTATGTTCGTTGTCCCGCAACGCAACAAAACGCCATGAATCCTTTTCGCTGGTCGTACCGTGTCAGTTTTCTCACCGGTTTCCTGATTTGTGCGGGATTGCTCGGTTTCGCGCTGTATTCCGAATACCAGTGGGGCATGGACCCGTGTCCGCTGTGTATTTTCCAACGCATCGCGTTTCTGGTCATGGCGCTGTTTTTCCTGCTGGGCGCGTTGCATGCGCCGTCCCATCGCGGTCGCTGGTTCTACTCCGTAGGGGTCCTGCTGGGTGCTGCATTCGGTGCCGCGGTGGCCGGTCGGCACCTGTGGATCCAGTCCTTGCCGGCCGATCAGGTGCCGTCCTGCGGACCGCCGCTGAACTACATGTTCAGCGCGTTCCCGTTCGAAAAGGTGCTGAAGCTGGTTTTCACCGGCTCCGGCGAATGTGCCAAGGTTGCGCCGATCCTCGGTCTGCCGATGCCCGCGTGGACCTTGCTATGGTTCGTGTTGCTGGCGGCGTGGACAATCCACGCCACATTGCGCAGGCGTGTCTGACATGTTTGAAAGTATGAAGGCTGATGTGATGAACACTACCCAAGCACCCCTGCACGATGTCGCCAACTGGACGCCGGCATCCTGGCAGCAACGCATCGCACTGCAGCAGCCGCAATACGAGGATGCCGGCGAGCTGGCAGATGCCACGGCGCATCTGGCGAAGCTGCCGCCGTTGGTCACCTCATGGGAGGTGCTGGCGCTGAAGCAGGCGTTGGCGGAGGCGCAGGAAGGCCGGCGTTTCCTGCTGCAGGGCGGCGATTGCGCGGAGAGCTTCGCCGACTGCACCAGCCCGGTGATTTCCAATCGTCTGAAGGTGCTGCTGCAGATGAGCCTGGTGCTGGTGCACGGCATGAAGAAACCGGTGTTGCGCGTGGGCCGTTTCGCCGGTCAATACGCCAAGCCGCGCTCGACGGACAGCGAGACGCGTGACGGTCTGACCTTGCCGAGTTTTCGCGGCGATGTCGTGAACAGTCCAGCCTTCACTGCCGGGGAGCGTCGTGCCGATCCGCAGCGCCTGATCCAGGCCCATGCGCATTCGGCGCTGACCATGAACTTCGTGCGCGCCCTTATTGATGGCGGCTTCGCCGACCTGCATCATCCGGAATACTGGGATCTGGCCTGGGTCGAGCATTCGCCGCTTGCCGCCGAGTATCGGCAGATGGTCGCCAACATCGGCGACTCGCTGCGCTTCATGGAAACGCTGGCCGGCCCGATTGCCGGTTTCTCGCGGGTGGATTTTTTCACTTCGCACGAAGCGCTGCTGCTGCATTACGAAGAGGCGCTGACCCGGCAGGTGCCGCGCCATCCGGGTTGGTTCAACCTGTCCACGCACTTCCCGTGGATCGGCATGCGCACGGCCGCGCTGGACGGCGCGCACGTGGAATATTTCCGCGGCATCCGCAACCCGATCGCGGTGAAGGTCGGTCCTTCGGTGAAAGCCGATCAGCTGTTGCCGCTGATCGATGCCTTGAATCCGGACGACGAGCCGGGCCGGTTGACCCTGATCCACCGCATGGGCAACACGAAGATCGCCGACGCGCTGCCGCCGCTGCTGGAGGTCGTCAGGCGCGAAGGACGCCGCGTGCTGTGGGTGGCCGATCCGATGCACGGCAATACCGAGAGCACCTCGAACGGTTACAAGACCCGTCGCTTCGACAATATCCGCGGCGAGCTGGATCAGGCGTTCGACATCCACGCAGCCGCCGGCACGCGGCTCGGTGGTGTGCATCTGGAGCTGACCGGCGAGGATGTCACCGAGTGCATGGGCGGTGCCCGCGATCTTTCCGAGACCGACCTGCAGCGCGCCTACAAGTCGATGGTCGATCCGCGTCTCAACTACGAGCAGTCGATCGAGCTGGCCATGCTGATCGTACGCAAGTCGGTAGGTGGGGCAGGGGCAAATAATCGGTAGCCGGGAGCCTGCCGGACTTTGGTAGGGGCGCCATTCGCCGGGGCGCATGCCGAGCCGCGTCCATGCCAGCCGCCCCTATAATTGCATGATGAATACAAGCCCTGGAACGCATCTGACCCGAATACATGCTGCCGCGGCGTGGTTCGTTGCGGTCACTTTCGTTGGCGCTTCCGGTCACGCTGTTGCCGCGGCGAAAGTACCCGATACCCTCCAGCAGCGCATTGCCGCCTGCACGGCCTGTCATGGCGTGCATGGCGAGGGTGCACTGAAGAGCGGTTTCTTCCCGCGCCTGGCAGGCAAGCCGGCGGTGTATCTGGCGCGCCAGCTGCAGAATTTCCAGGACGGTCTGCGCAAGTACGCGCCGATGGAGTACACCGTGCGTCAGCTCAGTCCTGCCTACATGAGGGAGATTGCCGGGTACTTCGCCGCCCAGCAGGTGCCGTATACCCGCTCACCGGTACCGAATGCATCGGCGGCGATGTTGCGGCGGGGTGAGCAGCTGACCAGCCACGGGGACCCGGCGCTCAAGGTTCCCGCATGCAGCAGCTGCCACGGTACGCAGCTCACCGGTGTACAGCCGTCGATTCCTGCGCTGGTGGGCCTGCCGTACGATTATGTGAGTTCCCAGTTGGGTTCGTGGCGCACCGGTACGCGCGCCAGCGCGGCGCCGGACTGCATGGCAGTGATTGCCCGCCGCCTTGGTGCGTCGGACATCAGTGCAGTCGCCACCTGGCTGGCCAGTCGCGAGCTGCCAGCCGACATGCAGGCACAGCCGGCGGGCTCGATCAAGCCGCCGTTGCGCTGCGGGGTGCTTGGCGATCATGGGGGTGGGGCATGAAATGGATCGGCCGTAGCGTACTGGGCGCGCTCGTGCTGACGGTATTGGCCATCGGCGGATGGCTCCTGCTCGCTTCGCGTGGCGGCGAACTGGCGACACCGTCAGCGGCGAGCGTCACGGCAGAGAACCTGCGCGATCCGGCGCTGATCGCCAGGGGCCGCTATCTGACCATCGTCGGCGATTGCGCGGCCTGCCATACCGCGCAGGGTGGCCAGCCCTATGCGGGTGGACGTTCCGTGTCCACGCCGTTCGGCAATATTCCAGCCTCCAACCTCACGCCTGACCGCACGACCGGCATCGGCCAGTGGAGCTTTGCGGATTTCTGGCGCGCGCTGCATGCGGGCAGGGGGCGTCGGGGCGAACTGCTGTACCCCGCATTCCCCTATACCTCTTACACCCGGGTCACTCGCGATGACGCACTGGCGATGTTCGCCTATCTGCAGACGCTGGCGCCGGTGCACACGACGCCCGGGGCGTCGGGGCTGGATTTCCCCTACAGCATGCGCAGCA
Organism: Rhodanobacter sp.; assembly: GCA_035530315.1. Classification (GTDB taxonomy): domain Bacteria; phylum Pseudomonadota; class Gammaproteobacteria; order Xanthomonadales; family Rhodanobacteraceae; genus Rhodanobacter. The sequence continues at coordinate 35,780 of DATKVA010000101.1, forward strand.
GCCTCGCCGCGTGGCGCGCGATGTACTTCAACGAAGGCGGGTACCGGCCCGAGCCGGCCAAGTCGCCGGCATGGAATCGCGGCGCCTATCTGGTGCAGGGGCTTGGTCACTGCAACGAGTGCCATGCGGCGCGCGACGCACTGGGTGGCGTGTCCGGCCATCCCGCGCTGTCCGGCGGCCGGATTCCGGAGCTGGACTGGTATGCGCCCGACCTGAGCACACGTGCCGGCGGCGGCCTGAAGGGCTGGAGCGAGCAGGATATCGTCGACCTGCTGCAAACCGGCCGGTCGGCGAAAGGCGTGGCCTTTGGTCCGATGGCCGACGTGGTGGCGGGCAGCACCCAGTACATGTCGGGTGATGACCTGCGGGCGATCGCCACCTACCTGCATGCATTGCCGCCACGGGCACAACTGGCGGAAGCCATGCCGCAATTCGACGCCAGGGCGCTTGCCCGGCAAGGCGGCGAGATCTATGGACAGCACTGCGCGGATTGCCACGGCAAGGATGGTACGGGCGTGGCCGGCGTCTACCCGCCGCTCGACGGCAACTCCGCGGTGACCGAGCCGACCGGCATCAATGCCACCCGGATGGTTCTGCTGGGCGGGTTTGCCCCGCTGACCGGGGCCAACCCGCGGCCCTACTCGATGCCACCGTTCGCCCAGCAACTGAACGACAGCGAGGTGTCGGCGGTGGTCAGCTATATCCGGCACGCATGGACGAATCGGGCGTCGGTGGTTCGACCCGAGGATGTGAGCCGCTATCGGCACACGCCGCTCGACTGATCTTCAGGTCACGCTTCGTGTTGCCGGAATCCGTTGGCTTGCGTCGACGGTGCGATACAGTTCGCCCAGCGCCAGCCACAGCCCGATGTCCCAGTGTCCGCGTGCCTGCCCGGACGGCGACGGCAGCACGAACAGTCGCGTATCGCCGATGGTTTCGCCCTGCAGGCCGTAGCCGGGGCTGCGGCCGAGTACCGCGCGCGCGGCGTTCTTGCTGGTGAAGGCGAGCAGGCGTGGGCCATGGCGTTCGATTTTGGCGAACAGGGCGGCGACGTCGAAGGCGTCGCGAGGCAGTTCGCTGTCGTTGCCGCTGTGGCGTTTGGCCAGGTCGGTGAGGCCGATGCCGTAGTGCGGCAGCTGTGGAAATTCCGCAGGTGCGAACAGGCGCGGGGTCAGTTGCGCACTATACAGCGCGCGCCAGAACAGGTTGCCCGGATGCGCGTAGTACGCGCCTTCGGCGGCAGAGCGCTTGCCGGCCGCGGTGCCGCAGAAGACGAGTGCCAGGCCCGGCTGCAGCACGTCGGGCAGGACGTGTGGCTCAGCGTTGCGCGCCATCGTGGGGGCAGTCGGCGTTGGCATCGGATGTTGCGTCTTCGAGCAGGAAATCGGTGAACTGGAATCGCCCGTCGCGCAGCACCGATTCACCGCGACGCAGCTTCAACGGCTGGCGGAACAGCGGGCCGGCGTAGCTCAAGGTATGAAATTCGCCGCGCTCGCCGCAGGGGTCGACACTGGCCGGCAAGCTGTCGAGCAACGCGGCGTCGTAGTCGCGGCCGCAATGGCTGGCGTCGAGTTGCTGGGTGTCGACGCAGCACAGCATCGCGCGGTGCCCTTCACCGACGAAGCGTCGCGCCAGCGTAGCGGTATCTTCGCCCCACAACGGGAATACCGCGCGCCAGTTTTCGCGTCCAAGCTGGCGCACGCGATAGTCGCGTACGTCCTCCAGAAACAGGTCGCCGAACGCGCAATGGCGGATGCCCGGCCAGCGCATGCGCGCCTCGACGAGTGCCTGTGCATGGGCCTGCTCGTAGGCCTCGTTGCTGCCGGGCCAGTCCAGCAGGACTTCGACCAGCGGCAGGCCGAGTGCGGCGGTCTGTGCCAGCAGCACGTCGCGCTGCACGCCGTGCATGGCCACACGCTGGTAGTTGCGATTGACCGTGGTAAGCAGGCCGACGACCTGCCACTGCGGATCGGCGAGCAGGCGCTGCAGTGCCAGCAGGCAGTCTTTGCCGCCGCTCCAGGCCAGCAGGATGGGTTTGGTGGCGATAGTGGCAGTCATCCGGGTACGTGTCGCGTCATTCGATCCGACCACGATAGCGCGGCACGCAGGCGTTGTCCGGCATCCAGCCGGAAATCCAGTTGCAGGTCGAGTGCCACGGCCGCGGCATGAGCCAGCGCCAGCCCCAGCCCGGCGTGCCCCGCATGGGGCGGCTGCTTGCGCCAGAAACGCTGGCCGAAATTGGCCAGATCATCGGCGCCCAGCCCCGCTGCGGCGTTGTCGATGCAGAGCCCGCTCGCGGTCAGGCGCACGGTCACCGTGTCGCCGGCGGGTGCGTAGGCGCAGGCATTGCCGACCAAGTTGCCGACCACCACTTCCAGCAGCGCCGGGTCGGTATGCAGGCAGGCGGGCGGCGTGCCTTCCAGCCGCAGCACGATGCCGCGATCAGTCGCCGTGCCCTGCTGCCGTTGCAACTGGCGTTCCAGCCATGCGGCCAGCGGCAGCGCCTGCATTTGCGGCTGTTCGAGGCCGGACTGCAGCCGGGTCAGCAGCAGCAACGCGGTCACCGTGGCCTCGAGTTCGGCGCCGATCTGACCGATTTCGCCGAGTATTTCGGGCAGCTTGCGACCGCTGGGGTAGCGCGATTCGACTTCGGTCAGTGCGCGCAACTCGGCCAGCCGGGTACGGGTTTCATGCGCCAGTCCATTGGCGAACTGGCGTTCACGGGCCAGGCCATCGTCCATCCGCCCGAGTACGTCGTTGAAGCGTGCCACCAGCGGATCGAGTTCGCGCATGCCGCTGGATGCAAGCCGTTGGCCGGGCGCATGCGGGCCGATGTCGCGCATGCGATCCACCAGTGCATTCACCGGTCGCAGGCCGCGGCGCACGATCAGCGGCACCGCAATCAATGCGATACCCAGCGCCAGCGCCGGGCCGAGCAGCAGGGTCCAGTCGGTTGCCAGCAGCAGCTGGTCGATCGCCTGCCGATCCTGTTCGAACAACAGCACACATCTACGTGGTTTCATGCCGCCACGGGATAGGTCCGGACGCTGACTGCCGGTGTATTCGACCGGCCGGGACGCGAACGCGAACTGCACGGACCCCAGGTGCTGCCGGCCATGCTGCAGTCTGGCGAAACGCGGCTTCGCGCCGGCCTCTTCTGGCCAGCCGGTTGGAATGGCCGGTGGTGGCGGCGAACTGCGCAGCAACGGCATGCCGTCGCAGCGAAGCTCGTAAAAGGTGGGGCCGTCACCGCCAAGCATGCCAGGATGCGGCCGCGGCCCCCGGTCGCCGGGGACTTCGTCCTGCTCCATCTGCAGCATCGTGCTCAATGCGCCGGCCTGGGTCAGCAGGTTCTGCTGGAAGCGGCTTTCCATTTCATGGTCGATGCGCCAATCCATCAATCGGGCGCCACCACCCAGCACCAGCAGGCTGGTGATGAACAGCAGCAGGGTGATGCGCGCGGACAATGATGCCAGTCTCATCTTGCCGTCGTCCTCATGGGATCAGGTAGCCGGCGCCGCGTCGGGTTTCGATCAGGCCGGGCAGGCCGGCGGCATCCAGCTTGCGACGCAGCCCGAACACCAGCACCTCCACGCTGCGGTCGGAGACATCGCTGTCGCTGCCGGCCGTGCGCTCGAGGATATCCAGCCGACTGAAGGCGCGGCCGCGGTGGCGCAGCAACAGTCCCAGCACGGCGAATTCGCGTGGTGTGAGCGGCAGCGGTTGTCCGTCCACGCTGGCGCTCTGCGCGAGGGGGTCCCAGGCCAGTCGGCCATGACTGAGTACCAGCGGTTGCGCCTGCTGCGGTCGCCGCGCCAGCGCATGCAGGCGCGCAACCAGCTCGTCGAACGCGAACGGCTTGACCAGGTAGTCGTCGGCACCGGCGTTCAGGGCTTCGATGCGGTCGGGCACCTGGTCGCGTGCCGACAGCACCAGCACGCGCGGGCGCCGATCCCCGGCGGGCAGGCCGCGCAACACGCCGATCCCGTCAAGCCGGGGCAACATCAGGTCGAGTACGACCAGATCGTAGTCGTAGCTGCCCAGGTAGCCGGTGGCTTCCACACCGTCGCTGGCCGTGTCGACCGCAAAGCCGGCCCCGTGCAGGCCGTGTCGCAGGGTCTGGCGCAGCCGCTCGGAGTCTTCGACCAGCAATAATTTCATGCATGCCACCTCATCCGGGAGCCTGTGGGGCCGTTGGTCGTCCGGGCTGCGAATCCGTCTGTGCGGTCCGGTCCGTCGCTTCCCGGCCCACGGAACCACCCTGCGCTCCCGAAGCGTCGAAAATCTGGCCGCGCACAGCCGGATTCTCGCCCGGCCACCAACGATCTGCCGGGCTCCTGCGGGTCAAGCCTGAAGCAGGATGGCACATCATTTATGCGATAACAGACCGATGTGTGCACATGATTTGAAATGGTGCATCGACAGCTCGCGCCCGCAACGGCTATAAAGATCGTCTATCCGGGAGTATGCCAGTGAGTGAAGAGATCCTGATCAACGTGACTCCGCGCGAGACGCGGGTCGGCGTGGTCGAAAACGGCATGCTGCAGGAAGTGCATGTCGAGCGGGCCTCCAAACAGGGCTATGTCGGCAACGTGTACAAGGGCCGGGTGCAGCGGGTGATGCCCGGCATGCAGGCGGTGTTCGTGGAGATCGGACTCGATCGCGCGGCGTTCCTGCATGCCTCGGATATCGTGCGGCCGGCGTTGCCGGCGTCCGTCGAAGGGGCTGAACCGAACGGCAACGGCCATATCCCGTCGATCAGCGAACTGGTGCACGAGGGCCAGGAGATCGTGGTGCAGGTGGTGAAGGATCCGATCAGCACCAAGGGCGCACGGTTGTCGGCGCATCTGTCGATCCCCTCGCGCTATCTGGTGCTGCTGCCGTACGCCCGCACGCTGGGCATTTCCACCCGCATCGAGGACGAGGCCGAGCGCCAGCGGCTGAAGGAAGTATTGACTTCGCTGATCGGCGACGACGCATCGGGCAACGGCCGGCCCGGCTACATCGTGCGCACCAACGCCGAGGGCCAGAGTGCCGAGTCGCTGGCGTTCGATGTGGCCTATCTCGGCAAGGTGTGGCGGGTGGTACAGGAGAACATCGCCAAAGCCAAGGTGGGCGAGCGTGTCTACGAGGAGCTGTCGCTGCCATTGCGCAGCCTGCGCGACATGCTCAACGACGACATCGAGAAAGTGCGGGTGGATTCACGGGCGATGTACGAGAAAGTGGTCAAGTTCGTGCACAAGTTCATGCCGAGCCTGGACGATCGCATCGAGCATTACGACGGCGAACGGCCGATCTTCGACCTCTATGGCGTCGAGGACGAGATACAGCGGGCGTTGAAGAAGGAAGTGCCACTGAAATCGGGCGGTTACCTGATCGTCGATCAGACCGAGGCGATGACGACCATCGACGTCAACACCGGTGCGTATCTGGGCTCGCGCAACCTGGAGGAGACGGTTTATCGCACCAATCTGGAAGCGGCGCAGGCGGCCGCGCGGCAATTGCGCCTGCGCAATCTGGGCGGCATCATCATCATCGACTTCATCGACATGCTCGATGAGGAGCACAAGCGCCAGGTCTTGCGCATGCTGAACAAGGGGCTGGCGCGCGACCACGCCAAGACCACGGTGTACCCGATGTCGGCGCTGGGGCTGGTGGAAATGACCCGCAAGCGCACGACCGAAAGCCTTGCCCGGCAGCTGTGCGAGCCGTGCCCGACCTGCAATGGTCGCGGCGTGATGAAGACCGCGGAAACGGTAACTTACGAGATCTTTCGGGAAATCACCCGCGCCGTGCGCCAGTTCAATGCCCAGAAACTGCTGGTGATGGCCAGTCCGCTGGTGGTCGACCGGATTCTGGAGGAAGACTCCAGCGCGGTTGCCGAACTGGAAGAGTTCATCTCCAAAAGCATACGCTTCCAGGCCGAAGAACATTACTCGCAGGAACAGTTCGATGTCGTCTTGCTGTAAGCCGGGTCCGGATTGCCTCGCATGAAGAAGCTGTGGCACCGGCGGCTGCATCGTTGTGCCCGAGCGTTGAGCTGGACCACTGGCGTGGCCGTGATCCTGCTTGCCGTGATGGCGGCGCTGACGCAGTTGCTTCTGCCGCTGATGGCGAGGCACCCGCAGTGGGTGGCCGAACAGCTCAGTCAACGGCTGCAGCGGCCGGTCGCCTTTGCCTCGATGCAGGGGCGCTGGACGACCTCCGGGCCGCTGTTCATCATGCATGGCGTCACGATCGGTGCGGCTGCCGGCGAAACGGGTTCCGAGTTGCGGATACCGGAATCCGAACTGAAGCTCGATTTTGGCGGCTGGCTGCTGCCTTCGCGGCATCTGCTGAATCTGCACGTAAGGGGCCTGCAGCTGAGACTGCTGCATGGCACCGACGGGGTCTGGCATATCAACGGCATTGGTGACGCCAGTGGCGTGCATCAGCAGCCGGTATCGCTGGGTAAGCTCTCTCTGGGCCTTTGGCTCGAGGATCTGCAGGTCGTCATCACCGACGCCAAGCTCGGGAAAAATTACACGCTGCTGGCCCGGCAGTTGCGGTTGAGTGCACAAGATGACGAAATCCGCTTTGGCGGCATGCTGCAGCGTGCGGGGGTGGCCGCCGCATTGCACACGGCCGGCCGGTTTCGTGCGGATGGCAGTGCCGGCCAGATCTGGCTCGGTACGGATGATGTCGAACTCGGGCCACTGCTGGATGGTATCGACCCGGGTGGTTACAAGGTCGAGCAGGGGCAGGGCAAGCTGGCGGCCTGGCTTGATTGGCACAAGGGCAGACTGACCAGCAGCCTGGTCCGGTTCGACCTGGACAAACTGGTGGTGACGGCCCCCGGCGGGGCTGTGGCGAACGTGTCCGGATTGCACGGACTGGCCGGCTTGTATTGCATCGGCGAAGATTACGACGTGCGCTGGGCTGGCGACGACGGCAGCACGCTCGCATTCAATTTGCGGCAGCCCGGCAGTCCGCAAGCCAGCGTGAATATCGCTGCGCGCGATCTGCAGGTGGAACCGTTGCTGCCATGGCTGGCCCTCAAACCCGCGCTTGCGCCGGCGTTGGCCGGATGGATGGGCAGTGGGCATCCACGCGGTGAGGTGACCAGTGCCCTGCTGCACTGGAGTCGAGCCGATGGTCTGCAGGGGCTGGATCTGACCTTCAGGGATCTGACGATCGACCCGGTCGGCAAACTGCCGGGGGTGGGTGGCCTGCGCGGCGAGTTGCGCGGCGATGCCGAGGCGCTGTCGCTGGAGTTGCCGGCGCAGGCCACCACGCTGCAATTTCCGCAGCGGTTTCGCCAGCCGTTCGTCCTGTCGAAGCTGGCCGGTACGCTGGCATTCTGGCCGCAGGATGGCGACTGGCACATCGGCGCCGATGCGCTCGATTTTGTCGGCGCGGGATACGCCGGACAGGTTCGCGGCGAGGCCGTTTTCCCGGCGCAGGGCGGTGCGCCGTTCATGGACCTGTACGCCAGGCTCGACCATGCCGAGGTGCCGTCGGCAAAGCTGTTCTGGCCGCTCGGCTCGATGTCGCCCGGCACCATCGGGTGGCTGGATCGCGCCCTGGTGGCTGGCAGTGTCGATCAGGCACAGGTGCTGTTGCGTGGCAATCTGGCCGATTGGCCGTTCCGTCACAATGAAGGACGGTTCGAGGCGCGCGCAGTGATCAGCGGTCTGACGCTCGACTACGGCAAGGATTGGCCGCGCGTGGAAGGTGCTTCCGCGGTGGTCAGCTTCGTCGACAATGGCATGCTGGCTGAAGCGAGCAGCGGCCGTTCTCTGTCCGTCAGGGCCGACAAGGCGGTTGCGGTGATTCCCGATTTCGCCAACGGCCTGCTCGACCTGAACGTGCAAGGCAGTGGCAGCGGTGCGGGTCTGATGGAGTTTGTGCGCAAGAGCCCGATCGGCATTCATCAGGCCGACACCCTGGCCAAGCTGAAACTGGGCGGTAGCGGCACCTTTGGTTTTCATCTGGCCCTGCCACTGAAAAAGGTCGCTGACGCGCAGTTGGATGGCACGGCGCAATTGAAGGACGCCGACCTTGCGGCACCGGAATGGAAACTCAAGATCGACAAGCTCAACGGGCCGCTGCGATTCGATTTACACGGCATGCAGGCCGGGCCGTTGACGGCGAATTTTCGTGGCCAACCGTCCAGGCTCACGCTGGCGATCGCCGGAGCCAACAGCGACCCGGACACCGTGTTGTCGGCGCAGTTGCGTGGCAGTTACCGGATTGACGAGCTGGTACAGGATTATCCGGCGTTGCACTGGCTAGGCGAATTGGCCGATGGGCGCAGTGATTTCACGATCGGTTTTGTGCTTGCGCATGTACCCGGCAGCGATGCCTTGGCGCAAACCCTCGGCATCGATTCGTCGCTGAGCGGAATGACGCTGGGTCTGCCGGCGCCACTGGACAAGTCGGCTACCGCCAGTCTGCCGCTGCATCTGAGCATGAGTCTGCCGGTCAGCGGCAGCGATCTGAAGATTGCGCTGGGTCAGGTATTGCGTGGGCGCATGAGATTGCCCGCCGGCACGCAGCAGACGCTGGCGGCCACCATGGCATTCGGCAACCAGATGCCGACCGGTCTGCCCGATCGCGATCTGCGCATTCGCGGCCATGCCGATCATCTGGACGTCACCGGCTGGGTACAGCGTGCCGTGGCCGGCGGCGGTGGCGACGGCCCGGGGCTGGAGAGCGTCGACGTCAGTACCGACCATGCCACGGTCTTCGGTCGCCCGCTGGGATCGATGCATATCCGTGCCACCCCGCAGTCAGGCACACTGGGCATCAGCGTGGAGGGTGTCGCCATGGCCGGCAACTTCAGCGTACCCCTCCAGGAGCTGAACAAGCGCGGCATCACGGCCCGGTTGCAGCGGTTGTACTGGCCGAAAGAGCCGGCGTCCGGGCTCGCTGCCAATGACACATCCCCCACTCCCTCGGCAAACCCTGCCGACACCGGTATCAACCCGGCAGCGTTGCCGCCCATGCACCTCTGGGTAGGCGATTTGCGTATGGGCGATGCAAAACTCGGCGAATCCCGTCTGGAGACTTGGCCGACTGCCAGCGGTATGCACATCGAGCAACTGCGCTCATTGTCCAGCGACGTGCAGATCAGCGGGAGCGGCGACTGGAACGGCACCGCCAGCAACAGCCACACGCACATGTGGATCGATTTTGCGGCCGAAGATCTCGGCGCCATGCTGAGCGCATTCGGTTACGAGGGGCTGGTCGATGACGGCAAGACGCATGATCAGCTCGATGCCACCTGGCCAGGCGCGCCCAGCACACTGTCGCTGGCAAATATGGATGGCACCCTGAGCATCCATGTCACCAACGGTCACATCCCTGCAGTGACGTCCCCCGGGGTCGGGCGGCTGCTGGGACTGGTTTCGCTCTCCGAGCTACCGCGCCGGCTTACCCTCGATTTTGGCGACGTGTTCGGCAAAGGTGTGGCGTTTGACTCGATTGCCGGTGATTTCAAGCTTGCCAATGGCAACGCCACTACCAGCAACCTGTTGATCAAGGCACCGGCGGCGAATATCAGCATCACCGGCCGCACCGGCTTGCGTGCCCGGGATTACGACCAGCAGGTACTGGTCGTTCCGCACGTCGGCAACAGTTTGCCACTGGTCGGCGCCGTGGTCGGGGGGCCGATTGGCGCGGCGGCCGGGCTTGCTGTGCAGGGCCTGCTTGGCCGGGGGCTGAATCAGGCCTCCAGTGCGCGCTACACGGTCACCGGCAGCTGGGACAAACCGGTGATGACCCTGGTAGAGAAACGTGCTCCAGGGGCGCTGCCCGTGGCTCCGCTGCTTTATCCCGCCGCTGACGGTAGTGCGCCGGCCGACGCCAGCAGTGTGGCGCCGGCAAGCTCCAGCCCGGTAGGTCACTGACCCGCCACCAGATGGGTGCCGTCCTGACGAAGCCGGTACAAGGGCGGCCAGGTGAACCCATCAAGCCGGGCTGCCAATTCGTTGGTGGGGGTGTTGCCTGGCAACATGCCGTCGATCACCACGGCTTTAAAGCGGCGGCCGGGAACCCCATGTGGAACAGTTCCTGACCGACTGCCGATACCCCTGACCTATGGATTCCCTGATCGCACATGCCGAGAGCAAGCTGCTTGTTCCCGGCGGCCTCGCCACTGGCGACCTGGATCGCGTGTTTGCCCAGTTGATGGGCCCGTCGATCGATGCAGCCGACCTGTATTTCCAGCATTCCCGCAGCGAGTCGTGGTTGCTGGAGGAGGGTATCGTCAAGGACGGCAGCCACTCGATCGAGCAGGGTGTGGGCGTACGCGCGATCAGCGGCGAAAAGACCGGGTTTGCCTATTCCGACGAAATCGTGCTGCCGCAGTTGCTGGAGGCGACCAGGGCCGCGCGTGCGATTGCGCGGGACGGTCACGGCGCCGGCCGGCCGCTGGCGCTGAACGGTGCACGGGCGCTGTATCCGGCGATCGATCCGGTCGACAGCCTGCCCAATCCGGACAAGATCGCGTTGCTGCGCGAAGTCGACGCCTACGCCCGCGCGCGCGATCCGCGCGTCAAGCAGGTGATCGTGAGTCTGGCCGCGACCGTCGACACGATCCTGATCGCCGCTTCCGACGGCACCCTGGCCGCCGATGTGCGCCCACTGGTACGGCTCAGCGTGCAGGTGATCGCCGAACACAATGGCCGCCGCGAGCAAGGGCAAGGCGGAGGCGGCGGTCGCTACGGGTACCGCGAACTGATCGAAAACGGCCGGGCTCTGGCGTTCGCCGCCGAAGCCGTGCGCCAGGCGCTGGTGAATCTCGATGCCGTCGACGCTCCAGCAGGCAACATGACCGTGGTGCTCGGCCCCGGCTGGCCCGGTGTGCTGCTGCACGAGGCGATCGGGCATGGGCTGGAGGGCGACTTCAACCGCAAGGGCAGCTCGGCATTCGCCGGCCGGCTCGGCCAGCGGGTGGCCGCGCCGGGCGTCACCGTGGTGGACGACGGCACCCTCGCCGGCCGTCGCGGCTCGCTGAGCGTGGATGACGAGGGCACGCCGACCGAGTGCACCACATTGATCGAGAACGGCATCCTCAAGGGTTACATGCAGGACAAATTGAACGCCCGCCTGATGGGCATGGCGCCCACCGGCAACGGTCGGCGCGAATCGTTCAGCACGCTGCCGATGCCGCGCATGACGAACACCTACATGCTGGCCGGGCCGCACGACCCCGCAGAGATTATCCGCTCGGTCAAGCGGGGCATCTACGCGCCGAACTTCGGCGGTGGCCAGGTCGACATCACCAACGGCAAGTTCGTGTTCTCCGCCAGCGAGGCCTACCTGATCGAGGACGGGCGGATCACCGCGCCGGTCAAGGGGGCCACGCTGATCGGCTCGGGCCCGGAGGTACTGAACCGGGTCTCGATGATCGGCAACGACCTCAAGCTGGACGATGGCGTCGGGATGTGTGGCAAGGACGGCCAGAGCGTGCCGGTGGGCGTGGGGCAACCGACACTGAAGATCGATGGCATGACCGTGGGCGGCACCGTCTCGTAAAGATTTCCATCTTTTTTTCATGCTGACCGGTTGACAAGGGGCCCACACGCCGGCCGCCTTTCCGCGCGTCACAAACCCATCCGCCGGCAAGATTGCGCATCATGGAGCCGTGCGTGGCGGAGTGTCGCAGTTGTTGACGCAATATGTTGCGAACGAGCGTGCTGCTGCCACCCGGAACGTCGTTTGCAGGCAGCCGCGACCGGGATTGGCGGGAGAGCCTGAAAGTCATATGCAGAGCGCTTTCCGGCGCCCATGGAAGAGGGGTTGACGCTGTTTTCTGGGGGATGAAGCGCGTCGTAATATATTGTTGTTTATCGAAATTTTTGTCTGCCGGAGCTCGGCAGAGCCAGGGCGACTTGATCGAAGTCAAAACACGGCGCGTCCAACATCCGTACGATCTGCCTAACGACATCTTAACCACTCGATCAAGGAGCACAGACACATGTTTACGATGAGAAAGCGGAGTCCTGACGGAGCCCGGCCAGCGAGCCGGCTACTGCGCAAGGTCGCCGTGGCAGCGTGCTTGTTGTTGGCACCCACGCTGGTACTGGCGGTACCTTCGTATGCGCGGCAGACACATCAGCCCTGCGCGGCCTGCCATGTCGGCGGCTTCGGCCCCGAACTGACGGTATTCGGGCGCGAGTTCAAGATCAATGGCTACACCATGAAGGTCGGCAACGACACCAAGGTGCCGCTCTCGGCGATGCTGGTCGAGTC
>DATKVA010000102.1:0-6736 GCA_035530315.1 Rhodanobacter sp.
GCAGTCCCATGCTGTCGGGCCAGCGGCAGATATGCGTCCCGGTGACCACCTGACAGCCGGCCCGCGCATGAATCTCCTTGTCGGCATCGACGCCGGACGAAGTGCCCTTGCCGAAGCTATCGGCATGCAGCGTGAATGCCAGTGCCTGGCGATAGCGCCGCTGCGTCGTGGCACCCGCCGCAGGCTCGGCATATTTCCAGCCGCGCATCGCGCGCAAGGCCGCCTGATCGAACACTCCTGCCGGCTCGGCATGGACCACCCGCAAGTCACGCACGCCCCCGTCGGGCGCTAGGCCGAACTCGACCACCACCCGCCCTTCGATGCCGCGCCTCAATGCATCCGGCGGATAAATCGGCTGACGTATGTGAACCGGCGCAAGTGCCGCCGATGCAGTGGGCAATGCGGCCGGCTCGGCGACCCGCCCGGACAACGTGCCGCGCACCGAAATCAGGTCGGCTATCCGCACTGGCGGCAAGCCAGGCATCGCAAGACTCGCCAGGACATCCAGTGTCGACGCCACCGGGCGTGGCATGCCGGCAGCGAGCGGCTTGCCTGCCGATGGCCGCACCAGCTCTGCGTGCAGTGTCGCCAGATCGGGCAATTGCCCATCGACCCGTACATGCGGCAGCGGCAGCAACGGAGCGGTCAATAGCGACTGCAGCTGCACCAGCGATGCGGTCAGCCGCTGCTGCAACTGTCCCTGCCTCCATTCGAGCCGCAAGGTGACCACCACCAAGGCAACCGCAAGCAAGGCCGCGACCGAGCGCGCTGTGGTACGCATACGTTCGGCCTCATGCGCCGGCCTGACCAGATGCTGGACGCGATCCAGCAACACACCACCATTGGCAGCCAGCAGCAGCGAGCCATGCCGCTCACGCAACTCGCCCAGTTCGGCCAGTGCCTGCGCAAGATCGCGTCGACTGCCGCCGCTTGCCGAAAGCGCCATCTCGTCGCAGCAGATTTCACGCTCGTCGCGAACATCGCGTGAAATCCAGTGCACCACCGGATGGAAGAAGTACAACGTTTCCACGACCACCTGGAACAGGTTGGCCAGCGGATCCCAACGCCGCAGATGCGCCAGTTCGTGAGCGAGGATCAACTCGATCTGCTGCACCGGGAAACCGCATGCCACCGCCATCGGCAACAAGACGACCGGCCGCCACCAGCCGACCAGAGCCGGCGTGGCGATGACCTTGCTGCACAACACGGATACCCGCCGACGCAGACCGAAGCGTTTCGCCATGTCGGCCACCCCGCCCTGCCATACCGGCAGCGGCTCGGCCATGCTCACCAACACCTTCAATTTCAGCCACTGGCGCCAGGCGCGCAGCGACAGCAGCAGCACCCCCGACAGCCACGCCAGCACCAGCCAGGGCAACAATGCATCGAGACCGGCATCCCATGCCCATGCGTTGCCGGCCGCGACGCCATGGACCATGACCGCCGGCATCACCGCCTCGACGGCGATCCGGGAGACCGACGGCGCCGTTTCCAGCAATCGCCCTAACGTCAGCAAGGGACACAGGGCCAATGCGAGCAACATCGCCATGCCGAAGCGATAACGCGCCTCGCCTCGCGGCAACGCTGCCCGCACTGCCGCATACGCCAGACCAAGCAGGGTTGCCTGCCACACGAAATGCACCAGCGCCCAACCGACGATCCGCATGCTGGCAAGCATCAGCGGCAGCGCATGCATTACGGCATGTCCCGGTCGAGTTTGTTCAGCAGCTCGCGGATCTCGCGCAACTCCTCGCGACTGGCACGCTGGCTTCCCAATGCGTGCAGCACCAACTGCGAGGACGAACCGTCGAATACCCGTTTCACCATATCCTGCATGAAGCGTTTCTGCGTACGTTCCTTGCTGAACGAGGCCCGGTAGACATGCGCCCGCTGCGAATCGTCACGATCCACCAGACCCTTGGCATGCATGACTTGCAGCAGCTTCAGCGCCGTGGTGTAGCCGGTACCTTCGCCGGGGTGAAGCGCGTCGTGCACCTCGCGCACCGTACAGGCATCGCGTGCCCACAGGACGTGCAGGATTGCCAGCTCGGCCTCGGTGGGCTTGGGGACAGCGGATGGTGGTCTCTTCATGTCGACTCGTCAGCGAAACGAATTACCGAAAAGGATCGGCCTCTTCATTCTCCACCGATCACACTGCTACGGTCATTGAACAGCCCGTCAGTTGCCACCCTTGTACTGCGGCACGCGTTCCTGGTCCTGCATCCATTTCATGGAATTGCGATGTACCTGTTCGATCTCGCCATAGGTGTGGCAGGTCTTGCGGGGGATGTGCGATCCCACCGGCATCTCCGACTCGCACACCAACCGCTCGTTGTCCCGATGGGTGAGCGTCGCGTTGACGGCTTCCTGATCGTTGAACAGCTGCATCTTCGACTTGTCATCCATCTGCGCGACCGTGCCGTACTTGTCGAACAAGGACTGCATGTCCGCCAGATGTGCATTGACCTCTTCGCGCTCCTTGTTGGTCGCATACTCATAGCGGCCTCCGGGCAGCATCTCCTTGTGCACCGTGGCATTCACCGCCGAAAAATCGGCCTTGTTATCCGCCTTGACGACCTTCTCGGTCTTGGTCGCATGGACAACACCCATCTGCAACAGCGTCATCCCCAGCGCCGCACCAATCAACAAAGCCTTCAGTTTCATGCCCCTCTCCCATGATCAAGCCGCGCCCCGATGCGGAGAACATGACGCAAGATCAACCCGCGGCAAAGCATAGGACTACTTTTGCGAGGCTGTCAACGAAGGCTTTCGTACTATGTTTTTCGTACCGAAACCGGCCTCCGCCGGCGAGCCGCCTGCCCGGGTCTCCAGCAAGGCGATGATCGCGCCAGCCACGTCGACGCCGGTGGCCGCCTCGATGCCCTCCAGGCCCGGCGAGGCATTGACTTCGAGCAGCAGCGGACCGCGGTTGGAGCGCAGCAGATCGACCCCGGCGATACCCAGCCCCAGCGCACCGGCCGCGCGCACGGCGATGCGTTTTTCCTCTGCGCTCAGGGTCGCCGCCACGGCGCTGCCGCCGCGGTGCAGGTTGGCGCGGAACTCGCCGGGGCTGGCGTCGCGTCGCATCGCCGCCACCACTTTCTTGCCGACCACGAAGCAGCGCAGGTCGCTGCCCTTCGCTTCGGCAATGAACTCCTGCACCAGAAAGTTCGCGTACAGCCCGCGGAATGCCTCGATCACGCTTTGCGAGGCGCTGCGCTTCTCGGCGAGCACGACGCCGGTGCCCTGGCTGCCCTCGTTGAGCTTGATCACATGCGGCGGATCACCGAGCAACGCCAGCACGTCGGCGGTGTCGTCCGGGTTGTCGCCGAACACCGTCACCGGCATGTCGATACCCTGCGCCGCGAGGATCTGCAGACAGCGCAGCTTGTCGCGTGCACGCAGCACGGCGTCGGACGGATTGGGCGTGTACACGCCCATCATCTCCAGCTGGCGCAGCACGGCGGTGCCGTAGAACGTGCTGGTGCTGCCGATGCGCGGGATCACCGCGTCGATGTCGCGCACCTCCTTGCCCTTGTAGCGGACCGCCACCGAACCGGGGGCGATGCGTACATAGCAGCGCAGCGGATCGAGCACACGCACCACATGGCCACGCTCGCGCGCCGCCTCGACCAGGCGCCGGGTCGAATACAGGCGGGAGTTGCGCGACAGGATCGCAATTTTCATGGAGTAATCGTCATGGATGACCCGTGGCCGACAGCCATGGCCGTAGCTGGGTGTAGGAACGTGCCGGATCGACCGCGAAACGCCCACGCAGCGCACTGCGACCCAGCAGCAGCGGAAACAGCATGTGCCGGCGATCGGTCAGGTTGATGTCAATGTCGAAACTCTGGCCGGCCAGCTGCACCTCGCTGCGGATGAACCAGCGCTCGGTGCTGCGGCCACCCGTGTCGGTCACCGCACGCCGGTCCACGGCGGGCACCTCGCAGCTGACGTTCAACGGATGGCGCCGACCGACATGCAGGCCGAAGCGCAACCAGGTGACCCCGCCGCGCTGGAAGCTTTCCAGGGCATCGACATGCAGCGAACTGCTGCGCGCCCCGGTATCGAGCTTGGCCTTCAGCATTGCGATGCCCAACTGCGGCAAGGCCAGCCGCTCCCGCCAGCCCAGGGTGACCAGATCCGGAATGATCAGATCCGCCATGATGATTCGGGGGGGTTGCTCGGTGGGGATCGCAGGGAGTGGAGCGGGTGAAGGGAATCGAACCCTCGTCAGTAGCTTGGGAAGCTACAGCTCTACCATTGAGCTACACCCGCGGTGACCGGCGGATGGTAACCCGGGATTCGCGCCGTTGGAACTGGCCGCAGCAGCAATTTCGCTTTTCCCGGCAGAAGCCGGCCTCTCCGGCGTGGAGCGCCCCTTCCCAGCCCGCCCCGCAAGAAGGGGGGGGGGAGCAGCCCCGCCGAACAACACATGAATCACTGCTGGCGGCCAGCTGAACCGCCAGTGGCGTGGACGGCCAAGACTAAGCCATGCCTAATCCCCGGTATGCCCATAATCGTACCGTAGACAGTGACCTTGCCTTGATGGCGACGGATATCGAGTGCTTGCGCGAACCAGCAACGCGCCCACCGTTAGGAGAACACCATGCTGATGCTTGCCAGGATTGTTGCCCCACTGCGCCGCCGCTGGCGGATCGCGGCGGTCGTGCTGCTGTGTGCGTCGACCGGTGTGGTCCAGGCGCAGTACGCGGCGAACGACTCCTCTGCCGACCCGCCGAGCCGCGTGGCGCGCCTGTCTTACATGGAGGGCGATCTCGGCTTTCTGCCGGCCGGCACCAGGGACTGGAGCGACGCCAGCATCAACCGCCCGCTGACCACCGGCGACCGGCTGTCCAGCGGCCGGGATTCCCGCGCCGAACTGGAACTGGGCGGCGGCACGCTGCGTATCGCCGGGCGAACCGACGTCGGCCTGCTCGACCTGAACGATCGAATCGCGCAGGTCGAACTGACCCAGGGCACGCTCAGCCTGACCGTGCGCCACCTCGATCAGGATCAGAGCTACGAGATCGACACCCCGACCGTGGCCCTGGTGGTCGACCAACCGGGCACGTTCCGGGTGGACGTCGAAGGCGGCGGCCGCGGCACCCGGGTCACCGCGTTCGATGGCAACGCCACCGTCTACGGGGAGCACAACGCGCAGCGCAGCATCAACGCCGGCCGCAGCTATCGTTTCGGCGATTCCAGCCTGGCCTCGGTCACCATCAGCGACATCGGCGGTGAGGACGCCTTCGACGCATGGGGACGCGAGCGCGACCGCCGCTATGCGCAATCGACCTCCCGCCAGTACGTATCCGACGACGTGATCGGCTATCAGGATCTGGACCAGTACGGCGACTGGCAGACCACCAGCGACTACGGCGCGGTGTGGTTTCCCTACGACGAAGGCAGCGACTGGGCACCGTACCGCGACGGCCACTGGGCGTATATCGCGCCATGGGGCTGGACCTGGGTGGACGATGCGCCATGGGGCTTCGCGCCCTATCACTACGGCCGCTGGGTGTATGTGCACGGCGACTGGGGCTGGATCCCGGGACCGATCGGGATGCGCCCGGTCTACGCGCCGGCGCTGGTCGCGTTTGTCGGCGGTGGCGGCTGGTCGGTCGGCATCGGCAGCGGCCCGGTCGGCTGGTTCCCGCTCGGCCCGGGCGAGATCTACAACCCGTGGTACCACGCCAGCCGCGGCTACTACAGCGAGGTCAACATCACCAATATCCGCGAGCGGCACCGGCACCACCGTCGCAGGCTCATCGGCGACATCGACGACCACTACAACCACTACCGCGAGGATCGACCGATGCGCGGTGAACACTACGCCAATCGCGATGCGCCACGCGGCTTCACCGCCGTGCCCGGCACGGCCTTTGCCGGCGGCCGGCATGTGCAGCGCGACCTGCTGCGTGTCGACCGGCGCGAACTCGCGGCCGCGCCGGTGCTGTCACGCGGCGCCACTCTGCGGCCCGCCCCGATCCGCCGAGCGGCATCGCGCAGCCTCCATGCGCGGTCGTTGCCGGCCGCCGGCTTCCGGCGCAACGTGGTGGCTCGCCACGTGCCGCCGGGGGAACTGCTGAATCGTCGCCTGGGCTCCGCCCACTCCCCGGCCGGCCCACAGCGCACAGGCATGCCGCCCGCCAACGTGCGGCTGCTGGGCAACGAACGTGGCGCCCATCCGCCCGGGGGAGGGCGGATCGGCAGTGTGCGGGGTACACCCGCCGGGCAGCGGCGCGGGTCCGACGCGAGGGTCGGCCCGTCGTTCAACGTCCCGCGCATCACGACTGCCGCTGCACCGGCCGCGGTGACCCGCGCCGCACCGCGCCCCGGCGAACTGCCCTCGGCGCGCTTTGCGCATCCGCAGGCAACGGCCATCCCCGGCGAGCGCCGACGCGTGGACGGCCATGCCGAGGTATCGCCGCAGACATCGATATATCAACGCCAGCCGATGCGCCAAGCGGGCAGCGGCAATTTCCCCAGCCGCGACAGTTATCCGCAGCGCCGTGACAACCGCGGCGAACCGACGCTGCCGGTGGTACCGCAGATCCAGCGCGCCATGCCGGTCAGCCCGCCGCCGATGCCAGCCGCCGCCGACCGTGGCGCCCAGCGCTTTGTGGGCCGCCCCACGAGACAGGGCGAGATGCCCAGGCCAGCCGCACCAAGCGGTGGCTACAGCGTCGATTCGCAGCGTTTCGAGCGCGCCGCCAACGCGCGGCGCTTCGAG
>DATKVA010000103.1:0-3616 GCA_035530315.1 Rhodanobacter sp.
CCACTGCGGCGTGGACGTGAACACGGTGTTCGAGATCGAGGGCGAGGCCGGCTTTCGCCAGCGCGAAAGCGCCCTGCTGGACGAGTGCAGCCGACGCCACGGCGTGGTGCTGGCCACCGGCGCCGGCGCCGTGCTCGATCCGCACAATCGCCAGTGGCTGGCCGAGCGCGGCTTCGTGGTGTGGCTGCAGACCAGCATCGCGCAGCAACTGGAACGGCTCGAACGCTGCACCCATCGCCCGTTGCTGGCCGGGGTGGATCGCCACGAGCGGCTGCAGGCGATGGCGCGGATCCGCGCGCCGCTGTACCGCGACACCGCCGATCTCGATGTACCCGGCGAACACGGCAGCGTCGCCACCGCCAGCGAACGCTGCATCGCCCTGATCGACCGGCACTGGCAGCGCCAAACCATCAAGGAGTCCCGGCAGAACGCATGAACATTCCGCAGCCCCAGACCATCACCGTCGCGCTCGGCCAGCGCAGCTATCCGGTATGGATCGGCGCCGGCCTGCTCGACGACCACGCCCGCTGGCGCGCCGCGCTGCGCGGCCGGCATGCGCTGGTGATCAGCAATACCACGGTGGCGCCGCTGTACCTGGAGCGCGTGGCGCAAGGGTTGCACGGGCTGCACTGGTCGTCATTCCTGCTGGACGACGGCGAGGCGCACAAGAGCTTCGCCAACGTCGGCCGCGCACTCGAGGCACTGGCCGCCTTGGGCGCCACCCGCGACGCCTGCGTGATCGCGCTGGGCGGCGGCGTGGTGGGCGACCTGGCCGGCTTCAGCGCGGCGTGCTGGATGCGCGGCATCGACTTCATCCAGATCCCGACCACCTTGCTGGCGATGGTCGACTCCTCGGTCGGCGGCAAGACCGGCGTCAACCTGCCGGCCGGCAAGAACCTCGCCGGCGCGTTCCATCAGCCGCGCGCGGTGGTGGCCGACATCGACACCCTGGCCACCCTGCCCGAGCGCGAATACCGCGCCGGCCTGGCCGAGGTGATCAAGGGCGCGGCGATCGGCGACGAGCCGTTCTTCGCCTGGCTCGAACAGCACGCCGCCGCGCTGGCCGCACGCGAACCGGCCGCCGTGCTGGAAGCGATCGCGCGCAAGGTGCGCTACAAGGCCGACGTGGTCGAGCGCGACGAAACCGAACAGGGCGAGCGCGCCCTGCTCAACTTCGGCCACACCTTCGGCCACGCGCTGGAAACCGCCGGCCACTACACCGCGCTGCTGCACGGCGAAGGCGTGGCGATCGGCATGCGGCTGGCCGCGCAACTGTCCGAACGACTCGGCATGAGCGCGCCCGCCGACAGCGAACGCCTGCAGCGCCTGCTCGAAAAACTCGGCCTGCCCGTCGCCATCCCGCCCGGCATGGACGCGGCGGAACTGCTGGCGCTGATGCGGCTGGACAAGAAGAACAGCGCCGGCGAATTGCGGCTGATCCTGTGGCGCGGCATCGGCCGCGCCGAGATCGTCGGCGGAGTGAACGAAACGGACGTCCTCGCCGTGCTGCGGAACCCGGTAGGAGCGCACCCTGTGCGCGAAAAGCCACGAGCGCGATAATCCTTGATCCCCGCCAAGAGCGTTCGCGCACTAGGTGCGCTCCTACACGCGGGCCGTGAGCACAGTGCCCGCGCGCAAATCCTATAAACTGTGACGTCCGGCCACGCGCCGGCCCGTGCTTCACCCACTGGAACCCATGCGCCTCTATCTGCAAACCGCGCCCGGCATCGCCGAAGCCCCGCGCTACGTCCAGATCACGCTGGAGCAGGATCTGCTCGGCGGCTGGACGCTGTACCGCGAATCGGGCACCGAAGGCGGCCGCGCCACGCTCAAGCGCGAGCAGTACCTGGAGCGCGACGAGGCGATCGTCGCGTTCGAGAAGGCCCGCGACGCCCAGATCAAGCGCGGCTACCGCGTGATGTTCGCGCAAGGGCAGGACGGCCCCTACAGCCGCTGATGATCACTCCCCAAGTTGAAAACCATGACTGATGTGCTGAAGAACGACCGCTTCCTGCGCGCGCTGCGCCGCGAACCCACCGACACCACGCCGATCTGGGTGATGCGCCAGGCCGGTCGCTACCTGCCGGAATACCGCGCCACCCGCACGCGCGCAGGAAGCTTCATGGCGCTGGCGCAAACCCCCGAGTTCGCCTGCGAGGCTACCCTGCAGCCGCTGGAACGCTTCGAGCTCGACGCCGCAATCCTGTTCTCCGACATCCTCACCATCCCCGACGCAATGGGCCTGGGCCTCTCCTTCGCCACCGGCGAGGGCCCGCAGTTCGCCCACCCGGTACGCAGCGCCGCCGACATCGCCCAACTCGCCGTGCCCGACATGGACGGCAAGCTGCGCTACGTGATGGACGCGGTGCGGCTGATCCGCCGCGAACTGCACGGCCGCGTGCCGCTGATCGGCTTCTCCGGCAGCCCGTGGACGCTGGCCTGCTACATGGTCGAAGGCCAGGGCTCGCGCGACTTCGCCACGCTCAAGGCGATGTGCTGGAACGAGCCGAAACTCGCCCACCAGCTGCTCGACACGCTGGCGCAATCCGTCGCCGCCTACCTGATCGCCCAGGCCGCTGCCGGCGCCCAGGCGCTGATGGTGTTCGACACCTGGGGCGGCCTGCTCGGGCCCGCCCCGTTCCGCGAATTCTCGCTGCGCTACATGGCCCAGGTCGTCGCGGCGCTGAAAGCCAGCGCGCACACCCGCGATCTGCCGGCGATCCTGTTCTCCAAGGGCGCCGGCCAGCACGCCGCCGCTCTCGCCGACACCGGCTGCGCCGGCATCGGCCTGGACTGGACCACCGACCTCGCCGACGCCCGCGCCGCCGTCGCCGGCCGCGTGGCGCTGCAAGGCAACCTCGACCCCGCCGTCATGCTGGCCGGCCCCGAGGTGATCCGTCGCGAGGCCCGCGCCGTGATGGACAGCTACGGCAACCACCCCGGCCACATCTTCAACCTTGGCCACGGCATCACCCCCGACGTCGATCCCGACAACGTCAAGGTGCTGGTCGACGAAGTCCACGCCTACGGCCGCACGCTGCGCGGCGGCTGACGCCTCGCCCCCTCTGCTTTGCCCCCCTCTCCCCCGCGGGGAGAGGGCCGGGGGATCTGATTCCAGGCCTGGCGTCCGAATGGTCCCCTCCCCCCCGCGGGGAGAGGGCCGGGGTGAGGGGGCCGCTGTTCGCGCAAACGCCCACTGTCATCATCCTTGCGGCTTTCAACAGCCGAGAGGCTTGGTCAAGCAAAACAAGCGCGCAGCGCGCAGAACATCCGAAGGATGGCCCGCAGGAGCGAGCGAAGCGGGCCATCCAGTGCCCTCGGCATAAGCCGATGCACTTTCGCGAACGGGTTCGCCTGCGAAGATCTCTCGTGCACCTTCGGCGCGCGAATTACTTTTCTCTTGCGTGGCCACGCGCGCGGCTGGAACGTGCGCGAACGGCGCAACCGGCCCGAAGCGCGAAAGGCAGGAGGCAGGAGGCAGGAGGCAGGAGGCAGGAGGCAGGAGGCCCGGAGTAAAACAGAAAGCACCCCGCCCGGCACTTGCCGGTCGCCTTCGGCTCAGGTTTCGGGTTCGATCGCGGGGTGCGCCAGCTCATGGCGGTTGGGCAGGTGGCGG
>DATKVA010000104.1:0-6230 GCA_035530315.1 Rhodanobacter sp.
GCCAGATTCACCGCCGGATTATCCATGCCTGCCCCTGCCCCGCTGCGACACGCCCGCCTGCTTTCACTGCTGCTGGCGACCGGCTGGCTGCTGGCCGCATCGGCAGTGCAGGCCACTGGCAGCCGGCGCGCGGCGTTCAAACAGGCCTACGCCGCCGCGCAGCAGGGCAGCAATGACTGGCGCCATCTGGCCGCAGGCCTTCGCCACTACCCGCTGTACCCGTATCTGCCGGCGGCGGCGCTGGAACATGATATCGAGCGGATCGATCTGGCCACGGTGACCGCGTACCTGCAGCGCTACCCGGACTGGATTCCGGCCGACGAACTGCGCCACAGCTTCCTGCTGGAACTGGCACGCCGCCAGGACTGGAAGGATTTTCTGGTGTTGTACCAACCCGGTCTCGGCGACACGCTCACCTGCGATGCACTGCAGGCGCGATTGGCCCAGGGTGGTGTGCTGGATTTCGACAAGGATCTGGCCGCCTTGTGGAGCCGGTCCAGCCTGCCCGATGCGTGCGATCCGGTGTTGAACGCGGCCCACGCGCAAGGCCTGCTGACCGACCGTCGGCTATGGTCGCGTATCGACCGCGCCGCCGCCGCCGGCCAGGCCGACACCATCGCCAGCCTGGCCGGCTGGCTGCCACCGGATGACGGCACCGCCGCGCAGCAACTGGTGCTTGCGCTGCGCGATCCGGCCGCCGCCGTGGCGGCCGCGACGAGCTGGCCCGATGGCCCGCACCAACGGCAAGCCGTCACGCTGGCGCTGACCCGCCTGGCGCGGCGGCAGTCCGACGATGCCGAGGCAGCGTGGCAGCAGCTGCAGCCACGGTTCACTTTCGATGAGGCGCAGCGCGACCACATCCTGTCGACGCTGGCGTTGTTCCGCGCCACCGATTTCAAGGACGATGCACTGGCACGACTGATCGCGCTGCCTGCTGCCGCGCAAACCGACGCTACCCGGGAATGGCGCGCGCGCGTGGCGCTGGCACGGCAGGACTGGCCCGCCGTGCTGGCCGCGATCGAGGCGCTGCCCGCCCCCCGCCAGCAGGACGGCGAGTGGCGCTATTTCCGTGCCCGCGCGCTGGCCGCACTGGGCCGTCATGACGAGGCGCAGCAGCAGTTCGCCGTACTGGCGCGCGAGCCCACCTTCTTCGGCTTTCTTGCCGCCGACCGGCTCGATCAGCCTTATGCGATCTGCCCGCTGCAATTGGCCGACGACCCGCAGCACGAGCAAGCCCTGCTGGATCGGCCCGGCCTGCTGCGTGCGTTCGAACTGTATGCGGTCGACCTGCCCGTACTGGCCCGGCGCGAGTGGGCACGTGCGTTGCAGGATGCCGACCCGGCCACGTTGCGGCTGGCCGCCGATCTGGCCCATCGCCGCGGCTGGTACGACCGTGCCGTATTCACGCTGTCCGGCGGCGAGGCCCTGCGGCTGTACGACCTGCGCTTCCCTCTGGCCAGTCAGATTGGCCTCGTGGCGCAGGCTGAGCAGGCCGGCATCGACCCTGCCTGGGCCTACGGCATCCTGCGCGCCGAAAGCGCCTGGATGAGCGATGCGCACTCCAGTGCCGATGCACGCGGCCTGATGCAACTGGTGCCCGAAACCGCCGCGCTGGTGGCCAAGCACAATGGCCTGGACTGGAACGGCGGCAACACGTTGTACGACCCGGCGGTCAACATCGAACTGGGCACCCGCTACCTGGCGCAGATGGCCGCACGTTTCAACGGCGCGCCGTGGCTGGCCAGCGCCGCCTACAATGCCGGGCCGGATCGCGTCGACCAATGGCTGGCAGCGCGCGGCACCCTGGCACCGGATCTGTTCATCGCCACCATCCCGTTCAAGGAAACCCGCGAATACGTGGCGCGTGTGATGGCCTTCAGCGTGATCTATGACTGGCGCCTCAACGGCAAGGCCGTGCCCATGGTCAGCCGCATGAACGCGGTCGGCCAGCCGTACGAATTGCCCAATGCATTGACCAAGCGCAAGTCGATCGCCTGCCCCGCGAGCGTGACGACCAGCGCAGCGGCCACCCCGGCTGCGGCAATGCCGCAGCACCCTGAATCCAAAACCCGCAAGGACTGATCCCATGGCCGCACAGCAACTCGTCATTCTCGGCGGCACCGGCTTCGTCGGCAGCCATCTGGTACCCCGGCTGGCTGCCGACGGCCACCGCATCGCGCTGCTCAGCCGCAACCGCGAGCAGCATCGCGCGCTCGGCGTGCTGCCCGGGGTCGACGTGCGCAGCGTCGATGTCTACGACGACGAGATGCTGCGTCAGGCGTTCGCGGGCGCCGACGCGGTGATCAACCTGATCGGCATCCTCAATACGCAAGGTCGCCATACCTTCCAGCGTGCGCACGTGGAACTGACCCGCCGCGTGATCGCCGCCTGCCACGCCAGCGGGGTCAGCCGCCTGCACCAGATGAGTTCGCTGAAGGCCGGTCAGGGGCTGTCGCAGTACCTCAAGACCCGCGGTGAGGCGGACGCCCTGGTCAAGGCATCCTCGCTGGACTGGACGATCTACCAGCCCAGCGTGATCTTCGGCGAGGGCGATGGACTGGTCAGTCGCTTTGCCGCGTTGCTGCGGCGCATGCCGCTGTTGCCGCTGGCGCGCGCCAACGCGCGGATGGCACCCACCTTCGTCGGCGACGTGGCCGAGGCGATCGCCCGCTGTGTCGGCAGCGACAAACTCGGCCTGCGGCGCAGCTTCGAGCTGTACGGCCCCGAGGTGTTCAGCCTCGGCGAGGTGGTGCACCGGATCCGGGATACGGCCGGCCTGCACACGCCGATCATCCCGCTGCCAGACAGTCTTGGTCGACTGCAGGCGCAGCTCGCCGGCCTGCTGCCGGGCAAACCTTTCTCGCTGGACAATTTCCTTTCCCTTCGCACCGACTCGGTCGGCACGACCGACGGCTACGCCGCACTCGGCATCATGCCGCAACCGTTCACCGTGTGGCTACCGCGTCTGCTCGGCGGCTCGCCGCTGCAGCGGCGGCTGGACGGAACCCGGGCAGCGCGACGATAGGCCGCGACGATCGGCGGCGTCACGACAAGAGGATCTGCACCACCGGCAGGTTCACATGGCCGGATGTCGCCAGCCGCCACACCCGCACATCACCCGGGTTTTGTGGTATAGGACCTGTCTCCCTCCCATTGAGGGGGACGTGACGATAGGGGCGTCACGTCGCGACATGGCATTCCCGGGTGGAGTGTGCCTGTTGTGCTGCTGCCCGCTGCCATGTGCGCCGCATATCCAGTCCGACCACTCGTCGGTTTCGCACTCTTTGCTGGAGGGGAACACATGACATTCTTCAAGAAGGCGGGCATGGGCGCCACCATCGGCCTCAGCCTGATCGCCATTGCCACCGCTCACGCCGCCACCGTCCGATCGCCCGAAGTCACTCGGGCAACGCATCACGACACGCTGCCCTCGCTGCGCGGCGTGATGCCGCGACCCGACGATTTCATCAAGAACTCGCATGCGTATCCGGCGCGCCCGCTGCCGCTCATCGGCGCTCCGGGCAGCCAGGGTGACGGTGCCCTGCAGACCGCCACCAGTGGCAGCTTCGCGCCCACGCTCGGCGCCGGCTTCGATGGCGTGGGCCAGGGCTTCAGCGGCCCGCAGGGTACGTTCACCGTCAACAGCGCACCACCGGATACCAACGGTGCGGTGGGCGCCACGCAATATTTCCAGATCGTCAATACCGGCTTCGCCGTGTTCGACAAGGCCACCAAGGCCGTGATCTACGGCCCGGTGCCCACCAATACGCTGTGGAACGGCTTTGGTGGCCCCTGCGAAGCCGACAACGACGGCGACGCGGTGGTGGTCTACGACAAGGCTGCCAATCGCTGGGTCGTCTCGCAGTTCGCGGTAACCGCCGCGCCGTACTTCCAGTGCGTGGCGGTATCGGCGACCAGCGATGCCACCGGCGCCTGGTATCGCTATGCGTTCCCCTACGGCAGCGTGTTCCCCGACTACCCGAAGATGGGCGTGTGGCCGGATGCGTATTACGAGACGTTCAACATGTTCAACAACGGCACCACGTTCGCCGGCGCCAAGTTGTGCGCCTACGACCGCAATGCCATGCTGAGCGGTGCCGCAGCCACGCAGCAGTGCTTCCAACTCTCCACCAGCTACGGCGGCGTGCTGCCGGCGGATCTCGACGGCAGCACCGCGCCGCCGGCCGGTTCGCCGAACTACATGTTGAACTTCACCAGCAACGCGCTGAACCTGTGGCGCTTCCACGTCGATTGGGCGAATACCGCCAACACCACGCTGACCGGGCCGATCAGCATCCCGGTGGCCTCGTTCGCCGAAGCCTGCAGCGGCGGCACGTGCATTCCGCAGACCGGCACCCGCCAGAAACTCGACTCGCTGGCCGACCGCCTGATGTTCCGTCTGGCCTACCGCAACTTCGGCGATCACGAATCGCTGGTGGTCAACCACTCGGTGAAAGTCGGTACCCAGCACAAGAACCCATACACCGGGGTGCGCTGGTACGAGATCCGCAATCCCGGCACCACTCCCGTGGTATATCAGCAGTCCACCTTCTCGCCGGACAGCGATTACCGCTGGATGGGTTCGGTGGCGATGGACAAGCTGGGCGACATGGCGCTGGGCTACAGCGTGTCCAGCAGCGCCATCCATCCGGCGATCCGTTACACCGGCCGGTTGGCCAGCGACCCGCTGAACACGATGCAGGCCGAGAACAGCATCATCGAAGGCCTCGGTTCACAGAGCGGCAGTGGCCGTAATCGTCTGTCGCGCTGGGGCGACTACAGCGCGATGACCGTCGATCCGACCGACGACTGCACGTTCTGGTATACGACGGAATACCTGCAGACCACCGGTGCATTCAACTGGAACACGCGCATCGGGTCGTTCAAGTTCCCGGGTTGCCAATAAGCCCGCATGCCTGACTGAACTGCAGCGGGCCGTGACGTCACGGCCCGCTATTTTTATCGGCGCGATCTGCACAGCGCCGGCACGAATCCCGTTTCGCACAGCCCGCGTGGCAGAATCGCCGCATGCACATCTATCTGGTCGGCGGCGCGGTCCGCGACAAACTGCTGCAGCGGCCGGTAACCGACCACGATCACGTGGTGGTCGGTGCGACGCCCGAGGACCTGCTGGCGCTGGGCTACAAGCCGGTGGGCAAGGATTTCCCGGTCTTCCTGCATCCGCGGACGGGCGAGGAATACGCGCTGGCGCGCACCGAGCGCAAGACCGGGCGCGGCTATCACGGTTTCGTGTTCCAGGCCGACGCCACGGTCACGCTGGAAGAGGACCTGGCGCGGCGCGACCTCACCATCAACGCGATCGCCGAGGACGAACACGGGGCCCTGACCGATCCGTATCACGGCGTGCGCGATATCGAGGCACGGATCCTGCGGCATGTCTCGCCGGCCTTCGTCGAAGACCCGGTGCGGGTGCTGCGCGTGGCACGCTTCGCCGCGCGCTTCGCGCCGCTGGGCTTCACCGTCGCCGGGGAAACCATGGCGCTGATGCGGCAGATGGTGCGCGACGGCGAGGTCGACCATCTGGTGCCCGAACGTGTGTGGGCGGAAACGCGCAAGGCGCTGGGCGAGCCGCAGCCATCGGCATTCCTGCGGGTGCTGCGCGAGTGCGGCGCGCTCGCGGTGCTGTTTCCCGAGATCGATGCGTTATACGGCGTACCGCAACGCGCCGAGTTCCACCCGGAGATCGACACCGGCGTGCATCTGGAGATGGTGCTGGACATGGCCGCGCAGATCGCACCGGGCGACGACGTGGTCGGTTTTTGCGCGCTGGTGCACGACCTCGGCAAAGCGCTCACGCCAGCCCACGAATGGCCGCGGCATATCGGCCACGAGCATCGCGGGGTGGTGCCGCTGCGGACGCTGGCGGCGCGCCTGAAGGTGCCGACCGAGCACGCCACGCTGGCCGAACACGTATGCCGCGAGCATCTGAATGCGCACCGCGCGTTCGAGCTCAAGCCAGCCACCGTGCTGAAGCTGCTCGGTTCGCTGGACGCATTGCGCCGCCCCACACGGCTGGAAACCTTTCTCGCCGCCTGCGAGGCCGACCAGCGCGGCCGGCTGGGCCATGAACACGATGCTTACCCGCAGGCCGCCTACCTGCGCGCGGCGCGCGCGGCGGCAGCGGCGGTCGACGCCGGCCGCTTTGTCGGGCAAGGTTTGTCCGGGCCGGCGGTCGGCAAGGCGATGGAGCGGGCCCGGATCGACGCGAT
>DATKVA010000105.1:0-21808 GCA_035530315.1 Rhodanobacter sp.
TCCGTACCCAGCTGCAGCGTGGGATTGCTGCGTTGTGCGGCGACCGCGGCATCGGCCGCCGCGCGGGTGGCCGCGGCGCGTGCCTGCGCAAGCGCCGGATCGAAATACCATGCGGCGACGGTGATGCGGTCCGGCGTCCACGTGGCATCGCTCGCAGCGGGCAGGCCGAAACGTGCTTCGGCTGCGCTCAAACCAGGGTCATCCAGTCGACGCGATGCCAGCGCATGGGCCTGGTCGCGAAGATCCGGTGTGCGCTGGGTCGGTACCGCGGCGCACCCGAGCAGCAGCAACGACAGCAGGCCGGTCAAGGCGGATGGGGCGGCAAGCGTGCTCATGGAGCGAGCCTAGCCGGGCGACCGTGATGAAGAACGCTCGATCCGATGACAATCCTGTCATCCGCAGACCGAATCAGCGGCTGGGCGGTCGGCGGCAGCGCGCCACTTCCGGCAACGTCGGCACGCCAGCGGCGCTCTTGAACGTCATCACGGCCCGTAACGCCCGATGTGGCATGCGCGCCCGGTCGGCTTGCGGCCCATCCGGCAGCCAGCTGGACGCTTAAATCGCACCCGACGGGAAGTGCATGCTCACCGTGGTGCCCGCACCGCGCACGCTTTCGACGCGCACTTCGCCGCGATGCATTTCGACGATCGCCTGGACGATCGACAGACCCAGCCCGGTGCCTTGCCCGACGCCGCGCTGTCGCGCCGCGTCCACCTGGTAGAAGCGATCGAACAGGTGGGGCAGGTGTTGCGCCTCGATACCTTCACCGTGGTCGCGGACACGAATCTCGACTCCGTCGGCGACCGTCGCCAGCAGGATCTCCACCTCGCTGCCGGTGCCGGCATGGCGGATCGCGTTGCTCAGCAGGTTGGCCAGTGCCTGGCGGAACAGCAGCGGATCGGCCTCCATCGCAGCCTCGCCTTCGATGCGCAGACGAACACCGCGTGCGGTCGCCCCCGGCACCAGTTGCTCGACCACCCAGGCGCACGCCTGGGTGGCGTCGAAGTGCTCGCGCCGCAACGCCTGCTCGGCGTGTTCGGCCCGTGCCATGAACAGCAGGTTCTCGATCAGCACATGCAGCCGGCGACACTCTTCCAGGCCCGATTCCAGCGCGGCACGGTAGTCGTCGGTGCTGCGCGGACGCATCAGGCACACTTCCAGTTCGCCGCTCAGGTTGGCCAGCGGCGTGCGCAGTTCATGTGCGAGGTCGGCGGAAAAGCGCGACAGCCGTCCGAATGCCTCCTCGATGCGACCGAGCATGGCGTTGAAAACCTGTACCAGCTCGTCCAGTTCGCTTGGCCAGGGCGGCATGAGCGGGAGGCGTGCCGACAGGTCCGCCGGGGTGATCGCGCGCGCGGCGCCACTGATCCGGCGCAAGGGTGCCAAACCCCGCGCGGCAATCCAGCGTCCCGCCAGCACCAGCAGCGGCGCCAGCAACAGGAAAGACAGTGCCAGGGCGCGCCGGAAATCGGTCAGCAGGCCGGCGTCGCGCGTTACGTCGAGCGCGAACTGCAGATGCACCGGCGCCGCGCCGCCGGCACCGGCCAGCGGCACGGCGGCCAGCATGTACACCTGCGGGCCGACCCGTACCTGCTTGATGGATTCGGGTGGCGTGCCGGGCGCGGGAAAGTCCCGCGACGGCAGCGCATCGGTCATGCCCGGGGTTTCGCCCAGGGTTTTGCCGTCCACAGCCAGCACCCGCGCCTGATACTGGCGCAACCGGGATTCCCCGGTTTCCTTGGCGATTTCCGCCAGCAACGCCTGCGGATCGCCGTTGGCGTCGTCCAGGTCCGTCTGCAATTCCGCC
The DNA here is from genome assembly GCA_035530315.1 of Rhodanobacter sp. GTDB lineage: Bacteria > Pseudomonadota > Gammaproteobacteria > Xanthomonadales > Rhodanobacteraceae > Rhodanobacter. Next base: position 1,808 of record DATKVA010000105.1, read on the forward strand.
ACCTTCGACTGCAGGAAGCTGACCTGCTCGCGACTGAAGTTGGTCGACAGGCGCCAGTCGGTAATGCCGGCAAACAGCGCCACCGCCAGCAGCGCCATCACGGTGTAGAGCAGGGTCAGGCGCGCCCCGATCGAAGGCGAACGCCACGCTCGCCACGCATCAATCCGCATGGTCGTCCAGCATGTAGCCCGTGCCGCGCACGGTATGCAGCATGGGTTGGGCAAAGGGTGCATCCAGCTTGGCGCGCAGGCGACGGATCAGCACATCCACCACATTGGTCTGCGTGTCGAAGCACACCCCCCAGACACTTTCGGCGATCAGCGTGCGCGACAGCACGCGGCCGCGATGGCGGGCCAGCAACAGCAGCAGGGCATATTCCTTCGGGGTCAGCTGCAGCGCCTGGCCGGCGCGCGACACCTCGTGCCGCAGCGCATCGATGAGCAGGTCGCCGATCTCGATCGTCGCGGCACCCGCCGCCGGCTCGAAGCGGCGCACCAGATTCTGCAGCCGCGCCAGCAACTCGGCAAACGCAAACGGCTTGACCAGATAGTCGTCGCCGCCAAGCTCGAAGCCGCGTACCCGGTCCTCGACATGATGGCGCGCGGTGAGAAACAGCACCGGTGTGCGATTGCCCTCGCCGCGCAGGGTCTTGACGATGCTCCAGCCATCACGCCCCGGCAGCATCACGTCCAGCACGGCCACGTCGAACACATGCTCGCGCAGCAGGACCAGCGCGCTGTTGCCGTCTTCGGCGAGTTCGACCGAGAAACCCTGTTCGCCGAGTCCCCGCGCCAGGTAGCGGCGAGCCTTGGCTTCATCTTCGGCAACGAGTATCCGCATGAACGCTAGCGTAGCTCCTCAACCGATCCATGGGCCAGAGTGCGGTCCGGCCCACCGGGTCAGATGCGCATGCTGCCGGTGTCGAGCAAGCGCTGATGCCAGGACAGCGCCTCGGTCAGCAGGTGCGGCGTGTGCTTGCCGCGGCTGTCGCGGCAGGCACGCTCGAAATAGTCTTCCAGCAGCGGACGGTAATCCGGATGCGCGCAGTGGCGGATCACCGTGCGCGCGCGCTGCTTGGGCGACAGCCCGCGCAGATCGGCCAGGCCCTGTTCGGTGACCACCACCGCCACGTCGTGCTCGGTGTGATCGACGTGGCTGACCATCGGCACGATGCAGGAGATCGCTCCGTTCTTGGCCGTGCTCGGGGTGAGGAAGCACGACAGGAAACCGTTGCGGGCGAAATCGCCCGAGCCGCCGATGCCGTTGATGATGCTGGTGCCGGCGACGTGGGTGGAGTTGATGTTGCCGTACAGGTCGGCCTCGACCATGCCGTTGAGCGCGAGGCAGCCCAGCCGGCGCACCAGTTCGGCGTGGTTGGAGATCTCCTGCGGACGCAGCACGATGCGGCGGCGGTAATGCTCGATGTGGCTGATGAACTCGTCCACCGCCTCCGGACTCAGCGACAACGCGGTGGCCGACGCCATCGTGATGGTGCCGGTGCGGATCAGGTCCAGCATGCCGTCCTGGATCACCTCGGTGAAACCGGTGAGCTGCTCGAAGCCGCCCGCGCGCAGACCGGTCAGCACTGCATTGGCGATGTTGCCCACGCCCGACTGCAGCGGCAGCAGGTGCTCGCCCAGGCGCCCCCGGGCGATTTCGTGGCGAAAGAATTCCACCAGGTGGCCGGCGATGCGCTGGCAGTTGTCGTCGGGCTCGGCGAAGCGGCCGAGGCGATCGCGGCCGCGGGTCTCCACCACCGCGACCACCTTGGCCGGGTCCACGCGCAGATATGGCTCGCCGATGCGGTCGCCCGGCGCCACCAGCGGAATCGGCTTGCGGTTCGGCGGCAGCGCGGTGCCGTAGTAGATGTCGTGCATGCCGTCCAGCCCCGCCGGCTGGTCGTGGTTGACCTCGACGATCACCTTGTCGGCCAGGTCCAGCCAGGTCTTGTTGTTGCCCACCGAGGTCGACGGGATCAGCCGTCCGTCCGGCAGGATGCCGGCCACCTCGATCACCGCCATGTCGATCTTGCCGAAGAAGCCGAACCAGGCGTACTGCGCGACATGGCCCAGGTGGATGTCCATGTACTCGATCTCGCCGCGATTGATGCGCGAGCGCAGCTCCGGGTCGGACTGATACGGCAGGCGGAAATCGATGCCGCCCGCGCGCGCCAGCACGCCGTCCAGTTCCGGCGCGGTGGACGCGCCGGTGAGGATGCGGATGCCGAACTTCTCGCCGCGCGCATGCACCGCGGCGATCCGTTCCGCCAGCGCCTGCGGCAACGCCTTGGGATAGCCGGCGCCGGTAAAGCCGCTCATGCCCACGGTCATGCCGGGATGGATCAGTTCCACCGCCTGCGCGGCAGGCATCAACCGGCCCGCCAGCTGCGGATTGCGTACGCGTGTTTCCATCAGGGGAGATTCCAGATTGCCAAACTCCCTATGGTAGTGCGCTGCAGCACGGATACTCGCGCGGCGGGTGTTAGACGAAAGTGGCAGATGCGGGTGCCCGGCGGCTCTGCGGGGGCTCGTCGCCGGCATGGGTGATGGCGTTGGAAGGCCCGCGCTGCGTCGGCTTCTTCGTTGTGCGGGTGGTTGGATGTCATGGGTCTGCGCGGGCGATTTTCGGCCAGGAGCAGCCATCCGAAAGTGCACTCCGACTCGGATTTTATTCCACCGCCACGCCGATCAGCTCACTCCGATACCCAGATGCAGCGCCAGGTCGCTGAGCAGGCACGGCAGATCGATGGGTCGTCGAGATTGCAACAGCGCTTTGCCCTCGCCATCCATGACGCCCAGCACGCTGTTGCTGGAATGCAGATCGATAGCTGCGTAAAGTGGGTTGGGTGCCTTCTATCGCTGGGCGACGTCGCAACCGTGGTATTTCCAACTTGTCGCCAAGCGCAGGAGGCGGCGACATGGGTTTTCAGAGTGCACTTTTCGAAGTGGGCCGGCGAAAGGTCGACTGTGACCCTGGTTTGGCAAGACGCGACGTCATGTTCTCCGACGCGGTCCGGAGACGGGTTTTTGCGGACCCGGTTTTTTATCGCGGCACCGTGCACGTCGAAAGCACACGTAGCGAGGGCACGACCGTGATCATGCACATTCTCCGGGTTGATCTGCAGGAGCATGCAGCAACAGGACGTCGACCAGCATGAAACCCGACTGGAGTGCCATCTACCATCGGGCATTCGATATCGGCATTCTTCTGAAGGGGCTCGATGGTCTGCTGGAATCGACCGGGGGTCTTGCGCTGCTATTGACCAGTCAGCCGGCGATTCGGGGCGCTGTGGCCTGGCTCACCCACCAGGAACTGATCGAAGATCCGGGTGATGTGGTGGCCAACCATCTGGTCCACTTGGCACAGCGGCTTTCCATGGATACGCAGCACTTTGCGGGCGTCTATCTGCTCGCGCACGGCGTGATCAAGATGGGTCTGGTGGCTGCCTTGCTGCGTGGCTTGCGCTGGTCGTACCCGGCGGCCGTCGCAGTCCTGACAGCCTTCATCGGCTACCAGGGTTATCGGCTGATGCATACGCCGTCGCTCGCACTGGGGTTGCTCACCGCCCTCGATGTTGCGGTGGTGATGCTGATCGTTCGCGAGTGGCGCCGGCACGTCCTGAGCGATCGTTTGTGAAGGGCCTGCATGGCGGTTGAACCCCGCTGGAAGGAGTAGGGGTTGCCGCACGCACCGCCAGACTACTTGTGGGAGCAGGAGGGCGTTGTTGCCGGCGCTGGGCTGATGTAGGCAGCTCGCCCATTGCACACCAAGTAGTCGAGAGAGACGCTTGCCAGCCCCCTGTCCGGATAGGTTGCCGTATGCAGTGTTTTACCTGAAGCCGATACCAGGCGGGCCGTTGAGGCATGGGCGCTCTCACGACTTCCCGGCGTTGCCAACTCGAGCTTGGACCCGTTGCCGAGTGTCAGGACAACTTGCTGCCCGGTAGGAATTTGGACATCGAACCGCGTCGGTACATCGTTGTTGCTGCGGACGAGGCCTTTGAACTGAACGGACGCCGGGGTACCTGCGGACGCAACGAGAGTGGCGCCGAGAAGCAACAGAGCGACTGCCGGATATTTCATATTGCACCTCCATGGTGGTGTGAGCCGTCTGTAAGCGCTTTGAGTCAGGCCCGGTTACTGGGAGCCCGAGCGCCAGCGCGGCGGCTCGCCTTTCAACCAGCACACCAGCAACAAGGCAATTGTTGCGATGGCGAGTCCCGCATTGAAAGCGAGAGCATTTTCGGCCGGTGAAAAAATCAGGCCAGTGGCGACCAAGACAGCCACGTAGGCCACCAGGACAACCCAGCCCTGCCAAACACGCGGAACACCCCAACCCCATCCATGGCGCTTGGCAGGAAACCAATATGTTTTCGATGTATCGGTCATGGCGACTCCTTGTCATCGAGTGGTGTCCAAAGGCTGCCGTTTCCACAGAAACCTGAGTGCAGATGTGGCCAGACGCCTGACCTTCGCAGCTTGCCCGACCGTTATCGAGCCTGCAAGGGCAGCGGCCAACACCGCCCATTGCGTCGGATGGCATTCGACCCAGCCAGGCAGAGGTAGTCAGCTTGAGTTGGTGTCTGCCATGCGCGACCGCAGGCGCGCCAGGCTATTTCAGCAGCTGCGAGGCGAGGAACGTCACGAGGAAAACGAAGATGCCGATTTCACCGTACATCCACACGCGGCCCTTTCGGCGTTCGATAAACGTCAGGTACTGGTCACGACGTCGGTCTGCTTTGAACGAACGGCTCATTCGGTTTGTCCTCCTGACAAGCGCTGATCGGGTTCAGCGGGTTTGGCTGGTCGGAAAATCGCAATTCCCCTGGTTGCCGGTCCGGCAGCCTGCGGGATCGTGGTGATCCGGACTGTCGAGGGGCCGGACAACGTTACATCCACGAACCAGTGGGCGCCACCAGGGATTGTGCCGATGGGCTGTCATCGCTCGGTTGCCGCACTTCGCAGCTTGCCTGGCCGTCTTTCAGCGGGAATGGCCTTACGCCCGCAAACCATGGTCCAGCCCCGAATAGGGATACCGCTCTTGACACTTTCATATATTTCTATAATTCTAAAAATATGAAAGCATCCGATGCGCTTGCCAGTCTCAATGCACTTGCCCAGGAGCATCGCCTGAACCTGTTCCGTTTGCTGGTGCAGGCTGGCGATGCGGGCATGGCGGTGGGCGAGCTGGCCGCGGCCACCGGCCTGGCCGGTGCCACGTTGACCAACCACCTGCACATCCTGCGCCGCGCCGGCCTGGTCAGCGACGAGCGTCGTGGCCGGGTCATCCTGTGCCGCGCGAATTATCCGCAAATGAACGCACTGCTCGGATTTCTCACCGACAACTGCTGCGCCGGATCGGGCACGCCGTCCGACTGCGTTGCCACCAGATCATGTAAACCACCCAGGAAAACGCGATGAAACGCTTCCATGTCCATCTGAATGTCGATCGGCTCGACAGCAGCATCCGCTTCTACACGATACTGTTCGGCGCCGCGCCCAGCGTGGTCAAGCCCGATTACGCCAAGTGGATGCTGGATGACCCGCGGGTCAATTTCGCGATCTCGCAGCGCGGCCGCCACGCCGGTATCGATCACCTGGGCCTGCAGGCCGAGGACGAGGCCGAGCTGGCGGCGATCGGGCAGCGGCTGCAGGCGGCCGATGCGATCGCACTGGCGGAGCAGGCGACGACCTGCTGCTACGCGCGCTCGGACAAGTTCTGGGCCGAGGATCCGCAGGGCGTGCGCTGGGAAAGTTTCCGCACCCTTGGCGAGGCGACCACCTATACCGGCGCACCCGCCGATGACGGGCAGGGCGCCGGTGCGGCGTGTTGCGGCCCCGTCGCCGCCGCCGCGGGTGACGCCGCGTGCGGTCCGAAAGCATCCGGCAGCTGCTGCTGAGGCCGCCATGTCTGCAAAAATCCACAACGTGCTTTTCCTGTGCACTGGCAACTCGGCGCGCAGCGTGATGGCCGAGGCCCTGCTCAACGTGCTGGGGGCGGGGCGCTTCAAGGCATTCAGCGCGGGCAGCTTTCCCAGCGGCAAGGTGCAGCCGATCGCGGCCGAGCTGGCGCGCATGGTCGGCTATGCCGAGCCGCTGCGTAGCAAGAGCTGGGACGAATTCGCGCAGCCGGGTGCGCCGCCGATCGACATCGTGATCACCGTCTGCGACAACGCCGCGGGCGAGGTGTGTCCGATCTGGCCCGGGCATCCGGTCACCGCGCATTGGGGCGTGCCCGATCCGGTTGCCGCCGACGGTTCCGAGGAGGCGCGCCGACGCGCCTTCAAGTCGGCCTGGATGATGCTGCGCCAGCGCATCGAGCTGTTGCTGGCGCTGCCGCTGGACAAGCTCGATCGCCTGGCGACCGAACATGAGCTGCGCGCGATCGGCCAGACGACGGGGCGTACCGATGAGCGCTGAGCAGGCGGCAGCGCTGCCGGCGCGACCGCAGATCGGCTTCTTCGCGCACTATCTCAGTGTCTGGGTAGCCTTGTGCATCGTCGCCGGCATCGTGCTGGGTCAGCGGTTGCCGGGGGTGTTCGCGCTGCTCGCCGGCGCGGAGTTGCAGCACATCAACCTGCCGGTGGCCGCGCTGGTCTGGCTGATGATCGTGCCGATGCTGCTGAAGGTGGACTTTGCGCAGATGGCCGGCGTGCGTCGGCAGGTGCGCGGCATCGGCATCACGCTGCTGGTGAACTGGGCGATCAAGCCGTTTTCGATGGCGCTGCTGGGATGGCTGTTCGTCCGCCACGTGTTTGCCGCGTGGCTGCCGGCGGCGCAGCAGGATTCCTACATCGCCGGGCTGATCCTGCTGGCCGCGGCGCCGTGCACCGCGATGGTGTTCGTGTGGTCGCGGCTGTGCGGCGGCGAGGCGAATTTCACGCTGGCGCAGGTCGCGCTCAACGACACCATCATGGTGGTGGCGTTTGCGCCGATCGTGGCCCTGCTGCTGGGTGTGGCATCGATCCATGTGCCGTGGGGCACGCTGCTGCTGTCGGTGGTGCTGTACATCCTGCTGCCAGTGGTGATCGCGCAGCTGTGGCGCGGGCATCTGCTGCGTCGCGGGCAGGGCGCGCTGGAGCGCGTGCTCGAACGCATCGATCCCTGGTCGACTGCGGCGTTGCTGGCCACGCTGGTGTTGCTGTTCGGTTTCCAGGGCGAGGCGATCCTGGCGCAGCCGCTGGTGATCGTCCTGCTGGCGGTGCCGATCGTGATCCAGGTCTATCTCAATGCCGGCATCGCCTATGGGCTCAGCCGCTGGGCGAAGGTGCCGCATTGCGTGGCGGGGCCGGCCGCGTTGATCGGCGCCAGCAATTTCTTCGAGCTGGCGGTGGCCGCGGCGATCAGCCTGTTCGGGTTGCGCTCGGGCGCTGCGCTGGCGACGGTGGTGGGCGTGCTGGTCGAGGTGCCGGTGATGCTGTCGATCGTGCAGATCGTGCGGCGCACCGAGCCGTGGTTCGAGCAACCGTCGCGAGATGATGCAGCGGGCTGACGGCGATGTGAGTTTTGAAATACCGGGCGGGAATCTCGAATAACCCGGTTTCTGGCATCGTGTAGGAGCGCGCTTGCGCGCGATGCTCTTTGCTTCCCTCCTGGCAATAGAGCATCGCGCGCAAGCGCGCTCCTACACGTAACTAAGCGGGGTTGTCCGGAGGTGGCATCAAGCTGGGTTATGCTTGGGGAGACCACCACAACCAGGCGCGCTGATCCGTCCGCGCTGATCTCCACGGGGGTAGGCATGAAGACGCGCCGTCAGTTTCTTGCAAACGCTCCGCTCGGCCTGCTGGGCCTGGCTGTCGCCTCCCGCATCGAGGCGGAAAACAGCGAAGTCGCGAAGCCGCCGCCGGGCGCACCAGGGGCTTTCAATACCGCGCCTGCAGTGGGGCCCGAGGTCACGCCGGCCACCTTTGCCGAAGCCGAAAAGCTGGCACAGGTGACCCTGACCGACGCTCAGCGCGCAATGGCGGCAGCGAGTTGGCGCACTTCGATGGCAGGCATGCTCGAACGGCGTACCGGGCCGCGCAAGATTGCGCTCGAGGCGAACCTGGCCCCGGCTACGGTGTGGGATCCGATCCTGCCTGGGCATGCGGTTGGCCCGGCGCGCGACCGCTTCGTCGCCAGCGCCGTCAAGGTCGGTCCACTGCCGGCGCGCGAGGAAGATATCGCCTTCGCGCCGGTGACCCATCTCGCGCACTGGGTCCGCACGCGCAAGCTCAGCTCGACCCGGCTCACGCAGATCTACATCGCACGCATCAAGCGCTTCGATCCCCGGCTGCGCTGCGTCATCACCCTGCTGGAGGAGCACGCGCTGCAGCAGGCGGCCCAGGCCGATCGCGAGATCGCCACCGGCAACTACCGCGGTCCGCTGCACGGCATCCCCTGGGGCGGCAAGGATCTGCTGGACACCGCCGGTATCCGCACCACCTACGGCGCCGAGCCATTCCGCCAGCGCGTGCCGGGCGAGGATGCGGCGGTGGTCAAGCGCCTCAACGAGGCCGGTGCGGTGTTGCTGGCCAAGCTCAGCATGGGCGCGCTGGCGCTCAACGACATCTGGTTCGGTGGCCAGACGATGAACCCGTGGCTGTTGCAGGAAGGCTCCTCCGGTTCCAGCGCCGGCCCCGCTGCCGCCACCGCGGCCGGTCTGGTCGGCTTTGCCATCGGCAGCGAAACCGGCGGCAGCATCGTCAGCCCGTCGATGCGCTGCGGCGTCACCGGCTTGCGTCCGACCTACGGCCGCGTGCCGCGCACCGGTGCAATGACGCTGTGCTGGACGCTGGACAAGCTCGGGCCGATAGCGCGTTCGGTCGAGGACACCATGCTGGTGCTCAAGGCGATCAGCGGCCCCGACAGCGGCGACGTCGCCAGCGTGCCGAGCCACCTCGACTACGATGCCGACACCCCGGTGAAAGGCCTCAGGGTGGGCTACTTCCCCGACTGGATGAAGGCTGCGTCGGCGACCGATGTCGACCGCGCCTCGCTCGATGCCATGCGTCGGCTGGGGATGCAGCCGACCGCGGTAGCGCTGCCGGACTGGCCGTACGATTCGCTCAACCTGATCCTGTTTGCCGAGGCCGCGGCGGCGTTCGAGGAACTGACCTTGAGCGGCAAGGCCGACCAGCTCACCATGCAGGTGCCCGACGCATGGCCCAACCTGTTCCGCGAGGCGCGGTTCCTGTCGGCGGTGGATTTCGTCCAGGCCGATCGTCTGCGGCGCAAGGTGGCGGTCGAGATGGCGCGGCTGATGTCGAGCGTGGATCTGCTGCTGGTGCCGTCGCTGCGCGACGAGATGCTGGTGATCTCCAACAACACCGGCCAGCCGTCGCTGACCCTGCGTACCGGTTTCGTCGAAGTGGCGCAGGCGCGCAGCGATTGGGCGCCCGATCCGCAGCACCCGCTGCCGACGTTCTCGCCGCCGCGCCGCGTGCCCTACGGCGTGACCCTGATCGGGCGCCTGTTCGAGGAGGGCACGATCGCCCGCGCCGGTCTGGCGCTGGAGCGCGAGATGGGCGTGGCGAACGAGCGTCCGCCGGGTTTCTGAGTCCGGCTGCCGTCTCGGCCAGGGCTGCGGCTTCGGCCGGATGGGCCTGTATCATGGAGGCCCGCTTTTCCACTCCGACATGATCCGATGACTGACGCCGATACGCTCTCCTTCCGCGACGCCCACAGCGTCGATGTACCTGCCATCGTCGCGCTGGTGCAGTCCGCCTATCGCGGCGACGCCAGTCGTGCCGGCTGGACGACCGAAGCCGATCTGCTGGATGGCCAGCGCATCGACCCCGAAGGCGTGGTCCAGCTGATCGGCAAGCCCACCAGCCGCGTGCTGCTGGCCGAGCGCAACGGCCGGCTGATCGCCTGCTGCCAGCTCGAAAAACAGGGCGACACCGGTTACTTCGGCATGTTCTCGGTGGTGCCGGGCGAGCAGGGGAGCGGGCTGGGCAAGCAGGTGTTGGCCGAGGCCGAACGTCTGGCACGCGAGCAGTGGCAGTGCCGTGCGATGCGCATGACGGTGATCGAGCAGCGCGACGAACTGATCGCCTGGTACGAGCGCCGCGGCTATCGGCGCAGCGGCGAATATCAGCCGTTTCCCTACGGCGACGAGCGTTTCGGCATTCCGCGTCGCGACGACCTGCGCTTCGAAGTGCTGGTCAAGCCGATGGCCGGGGAAACGGCATGAACGGCTGGGTCCGGGTCGGCACGCGCAGCGAATTTCTGCCGGGCGAATTCAAGGTGGTGTGGGACGGCGATACGCCGATCGCGGTGTACAACATCGACGGTGCGCTGTACGCGGTCGAGGACACCTGCACGCATGACGGCGGCGACCTGGCCGGCGGCGAAGTGTTCGGCTTCGAAGTGGAATGCCCGCGCCACGGCGCCCGCTTCGACCTGCGCAGCGGCGCGGTGACGAAACCGCCGGCCTACGAGCCGATCGCCAGTTTTCCCGTGCGCGAAGAGGATGGCGTGATCTGGACACGCGACGATCGGTGAGGTCGCTGCACCGATGCAGGCCGGCATCGAGCCGGTCCGAGGTCGATCACAGGTGATAGACGAACGCCAGCGATTCGGACAACTGGGTGGCCGAACCGAATCGGGTGACTAGCGGGCTGGCGGCGGCCTGGCCGAGCAGGCGTCCGTAGACCAGCGCCAGCGCGACACCGGTGTGCTGGCTGGTCGGCAGGAACAGGTCGTATTCCAGCGAGGCGAGCTGGCTGCCGGCACCGGGTTGCCAGGAAGGCACGTTCAGCGCCGTTGCCTCGGCAGGGCGGATGCCGAAGAAGCGGGTCATGGCCGGCGCGTTCATCGCCTGCCAGCGCAGCGCAATGGAATGTTCAAGCAGACCCGCCGAGGGCAGATCCCACTCGGCATACAGGTCGAGATAGGCGCCGGCGCCGTTGATGTCATGGCTCAGGTCGACCCCCACGTCGAGCGACTTGCTGACCTGCCATTCCAGATAGCCGCCCATGTCGATGCGCGGCGGCAGCGATGCGATCTTGCCGCCGAGCATACCCAGGTCATCCCGCAGGCGCCCCCACTGGTAGTTGCCGTAAATGCCACCGTGCAGGACGGAACCGTGAAGCAGTTCGACCTGCAGCCCATCCAGGGTGGAAAAACTGCCGTGACCCGGCCACTTGAAATACAGATACGGCACCGGTTCGTTGCGATCGTCGCTGGCCCCGGCCCAACTGGGCATGCGCTGAGCGCCCGCGCCGAGCGCGAGTGAGGGCTTGGCGGCATCGGCCATGCTGGGCGGCGAGCACAGCGCGCACGCGAGCAGGCATGTCGACAGCAGCACTCGGTGCATGCGGGAAGAACGGGAGGGGGGCAAAAGGCGGATCATGCTGCAGCAGTATATATATGGGCGCACCTCAAATAACCCGACTCGTAGGAGCGCGCTTGCGCGCGATGCTTTTTGTGCGATGGAGCAAGAGCATCGCGCGCAAGCACGCCCCTACAAGTACCGAGAGGTGGCGTGGCATACCGCTCAGCCACCGTTCGGGAATGGGAAAGGGCGCCGAAAGACAGTCTTTCTAACCTGCATGCCATCGCTGAACCGAGTGTGCTGCTGATGCCCGCATCTGGCTGGACCATCCTGTGTGATTTCGACGGCACGATTTCCGTCGAGGACGTTATCGATTCGTTGCTGGACCGTTTCGGCGGCCCGGGCTGGGAAGTGCTGGAGCAGGATTGGCGCGCCGGACGGATCGGTTCGCGCGAATGCATGGCCGGGCAGGTCGACCTGCTCAAGATGACCCGGGCGGAACTCGACAGCCATCTGGCCGGGTTGTGGATCGATCATGCGTTTCCCGGTTTCGTGGCCAGGGCGCGTGAGCTGAACGTGCCGATCCGCGTGGTCAGCGACGGGCTGGACTATGCGATCCACCAGATTCTTGGCCGCTACGGACTGGACGATCTGCCGTTGGCGGCAAATCATCTGGCACCGGCCACGCCACCGAGGCAGTGGTCGCTGACCTCGCCGTTCCAGGCCGACGGTTGCCGCAGCGGCACCTGCAAGTGCGCGTGCGTGGCGCATGCCCGCAGCACGGGTGCCAGGACCCTGCTGATCGGCGATGGTGCGTCGGATTTCTGCGCCGCCGACCGCGTCGATTTCGTGTTTGCCAAGCATCGCCTGATCGAGCATTGCCGCGCCGTCGGCATTCCCTACGTGCCGATCACCGGCTTCGAGGATGCGCTGGAGTTCCTGCCCATGCTGCTCGATGGCAGCCTGGTCAGCCATGGTCATCACGAGCCGGTTGCCGCCCAGGCCTGACCTGCCGCATCGATTCTTTTTTTCGCCATACCTCTTCTGGCCCCATTTCCCCCGGACCCATTCATGAAAATCGACAAGACCGCCGCCGGTTTCATCGACGACGCGCAGCTGCTCGCCGACGAAGCCAAATACAGCTCGTTCGGCGACACCGTGCACTACGTGGACCCGCCGAAGATCTTTCGTCACGGCGAAGGCAGCTACATGTTCGACACCGCCGGCACGCCGTTCCTCGACTTGCAGATGTGGTATTCGGCGGTCAATTTCGGCTACGGCAACCCGCGCCTCAACAACGTGCTGAAGGAGCAGATCGACCGGCTGCCGCAGGTGGCCAGCCAATACCTGCACCAGACCCGCATCGAGCTGGCCAAGACGGTGGCGCTGGATGCGAAGAAGAAGTTCGGTCTGGACGGCCGCGTGCACTTCAACGTGGGTGGCGCGCAGGCGATCGAGGATTCGTTGAAGATCGTGCGCAATGCCTGCAACGGCAAGAGCCTGATGTTTGCGTTCGAGGGCGGCTATCACGGCCGCACCCTGGGCGCCTCGTCGATCACTTCGAGCTACCGCTACCGCCGCCGCTTCGGCCATTTCGGCGAGCGCGCGATGTTCCTGCCGTTCCCGTATCCATTTCGCCGCCCCAAGGGCATGACCGCCGAGGAGTACTCCGACAGCTGCGTGCACCAGTTCGCGCGCCTGTTCGAAACTGAATACAACGGCGTGTGGGATCCGAAGACGAACCAGGCCGAATATGCTGCGTTCTACATCGAGCCGATCCAGGGCACCGGCGGCTACGTGATTCCGCCGATGGGTTTCTTCAAGGGTCTGAAGAAGGTGCTCGACCAGTACGGCATCCTGCTGGTGGTCGACGAGATCCAGATGGGTTTCTGGCGCACCGGCAAGCTGTGGTCGATCGAGCATTTCGGCGTGACGCCGGACGTGCTGGTGTTCGGCAAGGCGCTGACCAACGGTCTCAACCCGCTGTCCGGCCTGTGGGCGCGCGAGGAATTGATCAACCCGACGGTGTTCCCGCCGGGCTCCACCCACAGCACGTTCAATTCCAACCCGCTGGGTACCGCGCTGGGTCTGGAGGTGATCAAGATGGGTTACGAGCTGGACTACGAGACCAGCGTGCCGATCAAGGGCGCCCACTTCCTCGACGGCCTGCGCGACCTGCAGAAGCGGCACAAGGAAATCGGCGACGTCGACGGCCTGGGCCTGGCGCTGCGCGCGGAGATCTGCACCGACGACGGCTTCACGCCGAACAAGGCACTGCTGGACACGATGGTCGACATCGGTCTGGCGGGCGATCTGGAGCACAACGGCAAGAAGATCGGTCTCGTGCTGGACGTGGGTGGCTGGTACAAGAACGTGATCACGTTCGCGCCGTCGCTGGAGATCACCCACGAGGAAATCGACCTGGCGATCGCACTGCTCGACCAGTTGCTGACCAAAGCCAAGAAGGGCTGAGGCTGGACGATTGGCCGGCGGCTGCCCTCCCGTAGGAGCGCACCCTGTGCGCGAATGCTTTGGTTTTGACATAGTCAAAGAGCATCCGCGCACGGGGTGCGCTCCTACGACGGGTGCGGCGTTTTCAGGGTGCGCGCTTGAGTGCCAGCACCGCGTTGAGCCCGCCGAATGCGAACGAATTGCTCAGCGCGGCACGCACCGACATCTGCCGGCCGACATTCGGCACATAGTCCAGATCGCAGGCCGGGTCGGCCTTGTCCAGGTTCGCGGTGGGCGGCACCACGCCGTCGCGCAGCGCGCCGATAACCGCCACCAGTTCCAGCGCGCCGGAGGCGCCCAGCGCATGGCCGTGCATCGACTTGGTCGAGGACACCGCAAGTCGATCGGCATGGGGGCCGAACGCGAGCCGTATCGCCTTGCTTTCGGTGGCATCGTTGGCCGCCGTGCCGGTGCCGTGGGCATTGATGTAGTCGACGTCCTGCGGCGCCAGGCCGGCATCGGCCAGTGCCTGGGTCATCGCGGCGGCTGCACCGACCGCGCTGGGCATCACGATGTCGGTGGCGTCCGCGCTCATGCCGCTGCCGGCCAGTTCGGCCAGGATTACCGCGCCACGGGCCTGCGCATGCTCCAGCGATTCCAGTACGAAGATGCCCGCACCTTCGCCCAGCACGAGACCGCGGCGATTCGCGCTGAATGGACGACAAGTGTCGTCGGCCAGCACGCGCATTGCTTCCCATGCGCGCAATGCGCCGTAGGTCAGGCAGGCCTCGGTGCCGCCGGCAATGGCCACGTCTGCCAAGCCGTAACGGATCATCTGCGCGGCCTGGATGATCGCGTGGTTCGCCGAGGCGCAGGCGCTGGCGACCGCAAAGGTCGGGCCGCGCAGGCCCCAGGCGATGCTGATCTGGCTGGCCGAGGCGTTCGTCATCAATCGCACAATGGAAAGCGGGTGCACACGCTGGGCATTCTCCCGGTAGAGCCGGCGGCTCTGTTCGTCCTGGGTGGTTTCGCCGCCGACACCGGTGCCGACGACCACCGCCGTGCGCAGGCCGAGGTCGTCCTGGCTGAAATCCAGACCCGATCCGGCGATCGCCTCGCGCGCGGCATGCAGTGCGAATTCCGATGTGCGGTCGAGCAAGGGCAGGGTGCGCTCGTCGATGTTCGCGGCCGGATCGAAACTGGCCGGCACCTGCGCGGCAATCTTCACCCGCAGGCGATCGGCATCCTCGTGGCGCAATGGGCCGATGCCGCTGCGGCCCTCGCGCAGGCCTTGCCACAACGTCCCGGCGCCCACGCCGAGCGGGCTGACCGCCCCCATGCCGGTAATGACTACCCGGCGTGTCGACAGGTTGGCCATCAGTGGGTTCCTTCGCCCGCTGCCGCCTTGTCGTCGAGCGCCTTCTGCACCGCCTCGACCAGGCTGCTGGCCGTGTCGCTGTCGAAATTGGCGCCCTGCTGGTCGGGGAAGGTAATGTTGAAGTGCTCCTCGATGTCGAAGATCAGCTCGATCGCCTCCAGCGACGCAATGCCCAGATCCTTGAGTGTGGATTCGGGTTTGACGGTCGCCACGTCGATCTTGGCCTGCTTGGCGATGATCTCGAACACTTTTTGCTGGGTCGCATCGTTCATGACGAGTGGTTTCCTGGTGGCAAACAAAATTTCATGCACCTTCTAGTCTAGGCAAATTAGCTTACCCATGCCTTTCATCGCCCAATTGGAACCGGATGCCCTGCTTGGGGCTTTCATGGCACATCCGCCGATCGGATTCGCGGTGGAGCGCTCGCCGCAGGGCATGCCCTGCTTTGTCGCGCCGTTCAACCTGCTGACCACGGCAGACGACTCGCTGCGCCGGCGCGTCAGCGCGCTGCCGCTTTATGGCTACTGGGGGCGCCTGTTGCAATGGCGCACCCGCTTCGCCGGCACCACGGTTTCGGAGTATGCGCCGCTGCCGCCCGGGGTTGCGCCCGAGGCTCTGGCGCGTGGGTTGAAGACGACGTATGGGCGGGAATGCCGACTGCTGATCGTCAAGGACATCGCGCAGGATTCGCCGTTGCTGAACGAAGCCGAAAATGCGTATGCGCGCGCATTCGTCAGCGCCTGCGAAGCCGCCGGATTCGTGCTGCTGGAGGGGCAGGCGCTGGCCTGGGTGCCGATCGATTTTGCCTCGGACGACGAGTATCTGGCGCGGCTGTCGTCCGGCCGGCGGAAGAACATCCGGCGCAAGCTGCGTTCGCGCGCGCAACTGGAGATCGAGGCGGTGCGCACCGGCGATCCGCGTTTTGGCGACGAGGCCACGCTGGCGGCGTTCCATGCATTGTTCGACAATGTCTATGCGCAAAGCGAGATCCACTTCGACCGCTTGAGCGCGTCGTTTTTCCGCGCGGTGCTGCAGGACGGCGACAGCGGCGGCGTGGTGTTCGTGTATCGGCATGCCGGGCAGATGATCGGATGGAACCTCTGTTACGAGCACGGCGGCAAACTGATCGACAAGTACGTCGGCTTCGCCTATCCGCAGGCACGCGAGCACAATCTGTATTTCGTCAGCTGGATGCACAATCTCGACTACGCGAGGCAGCGGGGGCTGACCCACTACGTGGCCGGCTGGACCGATCCCGAAGTGAAGTCGTTCCTGGGCGCGCGCATGACCTTTACCCGGCATGCGGTGTATGCCCGCAACCCCTTGCTGCGCGCTCTGCTGCGTCGCCTGGGTCGTCATTTCGAAAGCGATCGCAACTGGCAGGCGGCGGCAGGTGCTGGCGATGAATGAGCTCGCGAATCGACCCGTGGTGCTGGATATCGATCGTTCGGTCGGGCCGTTGCCCAACCGGCTGGTTTTGCCGCTGGAACACTGGCAGGAGTCGATGCGCTTCGCCTGTTCGATCACGAGCATGCGGCGCTTTCGCACGATGCTGGACGAGCTGCTGCCGGCCGAACACGGCACCGTGTTCATGGGCAGCGGCGACTTCCATCACCTGAGCTGGCCGCTGATCGCGCGACTTCAGTCGCGCACGCCGTTTCAAGTGGTGGTGCTGGACAACCACCCCGACAACATGCGCTTTCCGTTCGGCGTGCATTGCGGTTCATGGGTGCGCAAAGTGGCGACGCTGCCGCAGGTCAGCCAGGTGCACGTGCTGGGCATCACCTCGGCCGACATCGGTGGTGGCCATGCGTGGGAAAACTACCTGACCCCGCTGCTGCGCGGAAAGCTGAGCTATTGGAGCATCGGCGTGGACACCGGCTGGGCGCGCCGGCTCGGCCTGGCCCGCGCGTTTCGCGGCTTCGACAGTCCCGAAGCGCTGGTCGATGCGTTCGTCGAACGTGAGCGCACGCAAACCGCACCGAGCTACCTGTCGATCGACAAGGACGTGTTCGCGCCCGAAGTGGCGCACACCAACTGGGACCAGGGCCGGCTGCTGACGCATCACGCGCTGGCGCTGATCGGCAGCCTGCAGCATGGCCTGGTCGGCAGCGACATCAATGGCGAGGTCTCGCATTACCAGTACAAGAGCTGGTGGAAACGCAAACTGTCGGCGCTGGACGAGCAACCCGCGATCGATCCGGCCATGCTGGCCGACTGGCAGGCGCAGCAGCATGTACTGAATCTGCAATTGCTGGAAGCGATCGCGACGCGCGCGCGCTGATTCAGCGCCGTGCCGCTTCCAGTACCCCGCAGACCGCCTCGAAATCCGCGTCGGTCATCCATGGGCTGTTGCTGATGCTGAGGCTGCGTGCCGCGAAATCACGGGCGTTCGGTACGCGCTGTGGCGGCACCACGCCAGCCAGGTAGGCGTAGTCGGGCAGGGCGTGAATGTACAGGCGGCTGACGCCCAGGCTGGCTTGCCATAGCTGCGCCAGTGCGGCGTCGCGGCGCTGCTGATCGGGCAGCAGCAGCAGCAGGAATGGCCAGGTGCCGTTCGCGCCGGGCGGATCGTCGAGTACCGTGATGCCGTCGATCCGGTGCAGCCGCGGCCGGCGTCGCTGCGCCAGCGCCGACAGCTGGTCGAGAAACGCCGGCAGGCGGGCCGCGGCGTGCGCGCCGACGGCCTGGCGCCAGCGGCCGACCCGGTGCAGCGGCACGGTCAGCGGGAAATCGTCGCCCACTGCGCTGACCGGATCGCCGCGGCGCAGCGCGCGGCGCAGCGGGTTGCCGTAAGCGAGCCGCAAGCCGTGCGGGCGATACAGTGCGGCGTAGCCGAGCAGTTCCACGCTGCGGCGGCACTCCCAGCCGATGCTCCGCGGCACGATGCGCGCGGCGGTGCGTGCGAGTCGATCGCGCAGCAGCGGATCGCGCGCCAGCAGCAGGCCGCCTTCGTAGATCGACAGCCCCTTGCCGGCGGCCAGGCTGAAAAAGCCGACATCGCCGAGCAGGCCCACGCTGCGGCCATCGTGGTGCGCACCCAGCGCCTGCGCGGCATCTTCGATCACATAGGCGCCGACCGTGCGTGCGACGGCCAATGCGGCATCGACATTGGCGACGCGGCCGCCCAGATGGGTCGGCACGATTGCCAGCGTGTGTGCGTTGCAGGCATCCTGCAGTGCGGCCGGGTCCATGTCGTAGTGGCCGGCGCGCAGATCGCACAGCTTCACCTCGAGCCCGGCCTGGTGCACCGCGATGGCGACCAGCGGGCAGGTGAAGGCCGGGATCACCACCTGGCGGCGCAGCGGTTGCAGTTCGTGCAGCGCGGTCAGCGCGATCAGCAGGCTGGCCGTGCCGGAGCATTCCAGTTGCAGCGGCGGCGTGCCCAGTTGCGCGGCGATGTCCGCGGCCAGGGTTGCCGCACCGGGCCGCAGATCGCCGAGCTGCAGCGGCAGGCCGGCGGTGGGAGGCAGTTCGTGATGGCGGCGGGGCAGCATGCGAGCAGCTTGTCCTGTGCTCAGGCGGCGGGTTCCGGCGGATGCCCGCGGCTCTCGGCCAGGCCCAGGCAGACGATGCCGGCGATGATCGCGATCGCTCCCAGCACGCGGGGAACGGTGAGGTGTTCGTCGAACAGCCAGATCGACAGCAGCATCACCGATACCACTTCCAGATGCGAGGCGGCGAACGCCGGGCCGATCGGCGCGTGCTTGAGCAGGCTCATCCAGGTGAAGAACGCGCCGACGTAACCGATGATCGCGCCGTACACCCACGGCTGACCGAACACGCGCAGCAGCCATGCCACGCTCGCAGCCACCGGCAGCGCCTGCGTACCGGCGTACTTGAAGCTGATCTGCGACAGCGTGTCGAAGCCCATCAGCAACAGGAAGCCGAACAGATAGAAGCGCCTCATCCGGCGACTCCCACGATCGTCACGCCGAGCGTCACCAGCAGGATCCCGATCACCCGCAAGCGGGTCAGTTTTTCGCCGAACAGGAAGCGGCCGGCGACCATGATCGCCACGATGTTGATCGAACCCAGCAGCACGCCTTCGGACAGCGGGATCAGCGACAGGAAGGCGATCCAGACCAGGAACTCGATCACATAGCAGGCGATGCCGAGCCACAGCCACGGCCGTGCGGCCATGTGTTTCCAGCGGGCCAGGCCGTCACCGGCGAGCGGATTGCCGGCGGCGGCCTTGAACGCCAGCTGGCCGCCGGTATCGAGTACGACGTTGAACAGCCACAGGCCGGCGACCAGGCTGGAAATGGAACCTGTTGCCGGCAGCATCAGGCGGCGATGCGCTGCTGGGGACGGGCCGCGGCGATGCTGTCGAAGAACGCGGCCGAGCGGTCGATCAGGGTACGCCGCTCCTTGTCGATGGTGATCATGTGATAGCTGTCCTCGAGCAGCAGCAACTCGGTCGGCGCACTGACTTCACGCATCACCAGTTCGGCGTTCTTCAGACTGGCGACATCGTCCTCGCTGGCATGGGCCACCAGGCACGGCGCGGTCACTTGCGGCAGTTGGCGCCGAACGTCCGCGGCCAGTTCATGCATCTCGGCCAGCGAATACCACGGGTTGCCGGGCAGGCCGGCGGCGGCGCTGTCGCCGCCGAGCATCGCCGTGCTGACCTGCGCGCGCAGGCGCTCGTCGCGGATGCCGTAGGGTGGCTGTTCCATGAAGCTGCGGTTGCGGCCGATGCCGAGCTTTTTCAGCAGCGGCAGCATGAACGACAAGCGCGCCGACCACGGAATGCTCCAGCCGTCGTAACGGAAGGTGGCGCCGTACACACCGACGCCGGCAACCCGTTCCGGTTGCTCGGCGGCCAGCTTGAGCGCGAGCAGGGCACCCATCGACAGGCCGCCGACGAACAGGTGGTCGACCTTGTCGAGCATTTCGTCGGCGGCCTTTTCGAC
>DATKVA010000106.1:0-31852 GCA_035530315.1 Rhodanobacter sp.
TCCGTTGCAACTCACGGTGGTGTAGAAGGCGTTGACATAGCCGCTGATGTCCACCTTCCAGCTGTCGCCACTGATCTCGGTGGCGCCGGCCGTCAACGGACACGCGGCCAGACCCAGCAGCACGATCCCCGCCGACAGGCTCGCCTGCACTATGCCGGCACGCTGTCGTGTCCCCTTGCTACGTGTGTCTTTCTTCATGCCTCTCTCCCCTTGATGATTGATGATTTGCGACGCCCTGGTTTCGATCGACACGCCGCTGTTGTTGATGCATGTGGTTGCGCTACGGCCAGCCAATCAAAGGCCAAGCCGATCCCGAGCGATCGCCGAAGACGATTCGCGTGCGGGTTTTCCCCGGTGAAGTCGCTATGCAATGGTGGGCATCCGTGCCCGTTCTTCATCCGTGACGATGGATAGACGGCGGACGGCCAGACGGCCATCCGCTGGCGATCGACTCAGAAAAAGCCGAGTTTCTTCGGCGAATAGCTGACCAGCAGGTTCTTGGTCTGCTGGTAGTGGTCGAGCATCATCTTGTGGTTCTCGCGGCCGATGCCCGACTGCTTGTAGCCACCGAATGCCGCATGCGCCGGATAGGCGTGGTAGCAGTTGGTCCACACGCGGCCAGCCTGGATGCTGCGGCCGAAGCGGTAGGCGCGGGTGCCATCGCGTGTCCACACGCCGGCGCCCAGCCCGTACAGCGTGTCGTTGGCAATGGCCAACGCCTCCTCATCGGTCTTGAAGGTCGTCACGGAAACCACCGGGCCGAAGATCTCTTCCTGGAATACGCGCATCTTGTTGTGACCGAACAGCACCGTCGGCTTCACGTAGTAGCCTTCCTTCAGTTCGCCGCCCAGGGTGTTGCGTTCGCCGCCGATCAGCACCTTGGCACCTTCCTGTCGACCGATGTCGAAGTACGACAGGATCTTCTTCATTTGTTCGCCAGAGGCCTGCGCGCCGAGCATGGTGTTCGGATCGAGCGGGTTGCCCTGGACGATCGCGGCCACGCGCTTGAGCGCACGTTCCATGAACTTGTCGTAGATCGACTCGTGGATCAGTGCGCGGCTCGGGCAGGTGCACACCTCGCCCTGGTTGAAGGCGAACAGCACGAAGCCCTCGATCGCCTTGTCGAGGAAATCATCGTCGGCATCGGCGACATCGGCGAAGAAGATGTTCGGCGATTTGCCGCCCAGCTCCAGCGTTGCCGGGATCAGGTTCTGGCTGGCGTACTGGCTGATCAGCCGGCCAGTGGTCGTTTCGCCGGTGAAGGCGATCTTGGCGATGCGGGGGCTCGACGCCAGCGGCTTGCCCGCTTCCAGGCCGAAACCGTTGACGATGTTGAGCACGCCCGGCGGCAGCAGGTCGCCGACCAGCTCGGCCCATACCAGGATGCTCACCGGGGTCTGCTCGGCCGGCTTGAGTACCACGCAGTTGCCGGCGGCCAGCGCGGGCGCCAGCTTCCAGCAGGCCATCAGCAGCGGGAAGTTCCACGGGATGATCTGCCCGACCACGCCCAGCGGTTCGTGGAACTGGTAGGCCACGGTGTCATGGTCGATCTCGCCGATCGAGCCTTCCTGCGCGCGGATGCAGCCGGCGAAATAGCGGAAGTGGTCGATCGCCAGCGGCACGTCGGCGTTGGTGGTTTCGCGGATCGGCTTGCCGTTGTCCCAGGTTTCGGCGTGGGCGAGCAGGTCGATGTTCTGCTCCATGCGATCGGCGATCCGGTTGAGGATCAGCGCGCGCTCGGCCACCGAGGTCTTGCCCCACGCGTCCTTGGCGGCGTGCGCGGCATCCAGCGCCGCCTCGATGTCGTCCTTGTCCGAGCGCGGGATCTCGCAGAACGGACGGCCGGTGATCGGCGTGACGTTCTCGAAGTACTTGCCATTGGCCGGCGCCGTCCATTTGCCGCCGATGAAGTTGCCGTAGCGCTGTTTGAAGGGAACCTGCACGGCGAGATGTTGCTGTTCGAGTTTGGTCATGAGCGTGTACTCCGCATCGGTGAGGGGTGAGATGACAGGAGTAAGAGGAGCAGGAGCCGTGCCAGCAGTACGCACATTCTTGTCGTTGCTGCACTGTGTCATGCGGTGCAATGCCGCAGTGGTGCGCAAAATATTTTCGATCGTTGCAATGCAGCATGCATGCCGATAGTGCGAGGATTGCGTTTTGGCGTGCCTTATGTTTTGTAGTGAAACACTCACTGCAACGGGTGTCGCAGATTGCGACACATCGGAGACACCGCATGAAACGTTCCGCGTTCACCGAGTCGGTCACTACCGCGCGTCGGCGCTTCTTCGACAGCGGCGCGGAACCGCGCGGGCTGGTTTCCGACACCATCCTGGCATCCTGGCGCCGCTGCCTGCAGCAGGGCCTGGCGGCGGATGCACGACCCAGGATGGTGCCGATCGAACGCCATGCAATGGACGAACTGCAGGAACGCCATGAGTTGCTGCGCCGGCTATGCCGACCTGAACTGGAGATGCTGTACGCCAGTGCCAGCCAGGCCGGAAGCATCGTGGTGCTGACCGCGCCGGATGGCTTCATTCTCGATGCACTGGGCAATGCCGATTTTCTCGACAAGGCAGCGCGGGTGTCGCTGCAGCCGGGCGTACCATGGTCCGAGTCGTCTACCGGCACCAATGCGATCGGCACCGCGCTGGTGGAGCGTCGCGCCGTCGAGGTACGCGGCGGCGAACACTACTATGCACCGCATCACGTGCTCAGCTGCTCGGCCTCGCCGATCTTCGATCCGCATGGACAGGTGGCCGGCGTGCTCGATCTTTCCGGTGAGGCATCCGTGCATCACCAGCACGCGCTGGGCATGGTGCAACTGGTGGTCGAACAGATTGAGCACCGCATGTTCGAGCACAATTTCGCCGGCGCCGACATTGTGCGCATCCAGCCCGACCCGGCGCTGTTGGGCACCGCCCGCGAGGGTTTGCTGGTATTCGAGGGGCACCGCCTGGTGGCGGCAAACCGGCATGCGCTGCGGCTGCTCGGCATCGACTGGGATGGGCTGGGCAAGTGCCGCTACGATGAACTGTTTGCCTCGACGCTGCCGCAACCGGGGAGAATCGGCGGCATGCGCTGCCAGAGCGGCGAGATGGTGCATGCCCGGCGCGATGCGCCACGACGGGTCAGCATCGCGACAAAGCCGCCAGCTCACACCCGAATCAAGCCGGTGCACTCGCCAGCGACGTTTTTTTCAGACGAGCTGGAGGTGGCGATCAATCGCAGCGTGCGCCTGATCGATGCGGATATTCCGTTGTTGTTGCAGGGCGAGACCGGAACCGGCAAGGAGATCGTGGCGCGGGAGCTGCACAGGCGCAGTTCCCGCGCCGCGTCGCCCTTCGTGGCGGTGAACTGTGCCGCCTTGCCCGAGAGCCTGATCGAATCGGAACTGTTCGGCTACATGCCGGGAGCGTTTACCGGTGCCCGGCGCGAGGGTGCGCCAGGCCTGCTGCGCGAAGCCAATGGTGGAACGCTGTTTCTGGACGAACTGGGCGACATGCCGCTGGCGATGCAGAGTCGGCTGCTGCGGGTGCTGCAGGAGCGCGAGGTCACGCCATTGGGAGGCAGTCGCGCGCACGCGCTCGATATCAGCGTGATCGCTGCCACCCATCGGGAACTGGCCGACTTGGTGGTGCGCGGCGAATTCCGCGCCGATCTTTATTATCGCATTGCCCAAGCGAAACTGCGGCTGCCGGCCTTCCGCGAACATGCCGATCCCGCCAAGGTGATCCGTCAGCTCTGGCTCGCGCTGGGCGGTGCGCAAATACCCATGCAACTGGGGCACGAACTCGTCGACCATCTGGCCATGCTGCGCTGGCCCGGCAATCTGCGCCAGCTGGTCGGCCTGCTGCGCAGCCTGATGGCACTGGGCGAGGTGGGGGCGACGTTGTCCATGGACGACCTGCCGTCCGACCTGGAAAACGATCGGGTCCCGCTGCCATCGGCCACCTGCGCCGCTGCGCCGGGGAACCTGCATTCGCTCAAGCAACAGGCGATCGACGAGGCCATTGCCAGTTGCGGCGGCAATGTGACGGCGGCCGCCCGCCAGCTGGGTGTGAGCCGCAGCACCATCTATCGCCGAAGCGACCGGAAGCGTTCGGATTGAGGTCGTCCCGGGCGATTGTCCACGCTGGCAACGGTGGTTGATCCGTCCGGCGCCGTGCAAGACAGATCATATTTATGATGCGTCGCCATAGTCATGGAAGTGGCGTAAACAAGCGTTTTAACACGATATTTGAAAAATGGTCTTGCCCTTAACGGAAAAATATATTGCATTGCAACAAACTTGTTGATAGAGTCGCTGTCACTAACCGATCCCCAATGAGGGCAACGCCATGACACAGCAGATCAACAACCAGATTTTCGCTTTCACCAAGCAGCTGACCGACAATGCCTTCAAGGCACATTCGATGGCCCTGAAGGGTCTGGAATCGGTCGCCGAGCTGCAACTCAAGGCGCTCGAGCAGCAGGCCAAGGTTTCCGCCGAATTCATCGCCGAAGCGATGGAAGCGCGCGACGTGAACAGCCTGCGCGGCCTGTGGGAAAAGGGCACCACCCTGAACCGTGACAATGCCGAGCGTACCGTGGCTGTCTCGCAGGAGATCCTTTCGATCACGCAGAAAACCGCCGAGTCGTTGAGCGCGCTGGTGCAGGAACAGCAGCAGGCTGCCAACGAAGCCGTGGCGGCGCCGGTTGCCGCTGCCAAGAAGGCTGCCGCCAAGTAATTCGGGGCCAGCCGCCGGAGCATTTTCGCGGCCACCCTCCCCGTGGCCGCGAATACCGAGGGCCGGACCTGAGTGTCCGGCCCTCATTTCATGTGCGATCGCAAGAACATGCCTGGCATGGAAGTCGCTGCAGGCAAGGCTGTGCGCATGGATCCGGTAAGGTACGGACAAGATGTCGCAGCCAGCGCAGCTTGTTCGTGCCGCGAGCGCACTGATATACTTTTACGGATTGGATCGTGGCCCGTAGCTGTATCGGTGCCGCCTGGTGTAAACCGCGCGGAGACGTTACGTGCTCAACAGTCTTGCCTCTGGTCGACGTCTCGCCTTGCGTACCATGTTGCTGCAGATCGCGGTGGCTATCCTGGTGGGTCTCGTTTTTCTGGCGTTGGGGCGTCGGGAAGCGATGGCTGCCGCGGCGGGCGCGACGCTGGTGGCGCTGGGTACGGCGCTGCTGTCGGTGCGGTTTTTCAGCCGGCTGGATGGGGCGGGGATGGCGTTGAGCCGGTTGCTGTCGGGCATGCTCCTGAAATGGATCGTGATCGTAGGGGGATTGGTCGTGATCCTGTTCCACTACAAACTGCCGCCGCTGGCCGCCATCACGGGGTTGGTGGCTGCCTACGCGGTTTATCTGCTGGCGTTCAGATTCAAGGGTTGAGACATGGCAAGCGAGCAGGGCGGCCTGACCGAATACATTCAGCACCATCTGACCCACCTCACGCCGCATGCGAGCAAAGGGGGGTTCTGGGCGGTGCATATCGACTCGATCACGGTATCGTTGATACTGGGCGTTCTGTTCAGCCTGTGGTTCTGGCTGAAGGCGCGCAAGGCCACGGCAGGTGTGCCGGGGCGCGGTCAGGCCTTCGTCGAGATCGTGCTGGAGTTCGTCGACGGCCAGGTCAAGGATGTGTTCCATGGCGATCGCCGCGTGCTGGGTCCGCTGGCGCTGACCGTCTTCATCTGGGTGTTCCTGATGAATGCGATGGATCTGCTGCCGGTCGACTTGCTGCCGTGGATCACCGGGATGTTCGGCGTAGGTCATTTCCGCGCCGTGCCGACCGCCGACATCAACATGACCTTCGCGATGTCGCTGACGGTCTTCGTGCTGATCATCTTCTACAGCTTCAAGGCGAAGGGCTTCGGCGGCTACATGCACGAGCTGTTCACCGCACCGTTCGGCAAGCATCCGGCGTTGTGGATTCCGAATTTTGCGCTGAACCTGGTCGAGCTGCTGTCCAAGCCGGTCAGCCTGGCGATGCGACTGTTCGGCAACATGTACGCCGGCGAGCTGGTATTCATGCTGATCGCCGGACTGTTCAGCGCCGGTGCCGGCGTGGCCGGCTGGGCGCTGTATGGTGCGGGCATCATCGGCTACACGGTGTGGGGCCTGTTCCATATCCTGATCATCTCGATCCAGGCCTTCATCTTCATGGTGCTGACGATCGTGTACATCTCGATGGCGCACGATCACCACTGATCACCGTTTCGCACCACCTGTTTCAACCCATTCAACTATCCAGTTTCAATTTTCTCAGGAGACCGTCGTGGAACTCATCGCTCACATTGCTCAAGTGCAGTCCTTCACCGCCATCGCGCTGGGCCTGATCATCGGCCTCGGCGCCCTCGGTGCCTGTATCGGTATCGGCGTCATGGGTTCGAAGTTCCTCGAAGCCGCTGCGCGTCAGCCGGAGCTGGTGCCGCTGCTGCAGGGCCGCATGTTCCTGCTGGCCGGCCTGATCGACGCCGCGTTCCTGATCGGCGTGGCGCTGGCGATGTATTTCGCCGTGGCGAACCCGCTGTTGTCCAAGCTGGTCGCAGGTTGAGTTCGCCGGCTGCGCTTCGGCGCAGCTGTCTGTTCGGCACGGGCATCGTGATGCCTGTGTCCGTTTCACCCCGAATCTACAGGTAACGCAGCGATGGATTTCAACGCGACCTTGATTGGCGAAATGCTTTCGTTCGCCATCCTGATCTGGTTTTGCGTCCACTTCATCTGGCCGCACATCAACAAGGCCATTGAAGATCGGCAGATCAAGATCGCCGAGGGTTTGAATGCCGCCGAGCGCGCGCATGCCGAGTTGAAGAGTGCCGACGTCAAGGTGGCCGCCGAGATCAAGGTGGCGCGCCTGCAGGCGACGGAGATCATCGACAAGGCGCAGCAGCAGGCCAATCAGATCATCGACAAGGCCCGTAGCGAGGCGATCGTCGAGATCAACCGGCTCAAGGCCAGTGCGCAGGACGATATCGCCATCATGGCGCAGCGTGCGCGCGAGCAGTTGCGCGAGCAGGTCGGTGCATTGGCCGTGCAGGGTGCCAGCAGGATCGTGCAGCGCGAGGTCGACGCCTCCACGCACAAGGCCTTGCTCGACCAGCTCGCGGCCGAGATCTAGGAGAACCTTCCCATGGCCCAGGCAATCACGCTCGCCCGCCCCTATGCCCGCGCCGCATTCGAGGTGGCCCATGCGGCCGGCTCGCTGGGTGCCTGGTCGCAGGCGCTGGCCTTTGCCGCAGCGGTGGCTGGCGACGCGCGGGTGGCCGATCTGGCCCACGATCCGCGCGTGCTGCCAGCGCAACTTGCCGCCCTGCATTTGCCGGCCGGCATGGCCGGGGACGCGCCGTTTGCGCAGTTCCTTGCCGAGCTCGCCGAGCAGCGTCGGCTGCCGTTGCTGCCGGAGGTGGCCGAGCTGTACGAAGCGTTCAAGCGCGAGTCCGAGTCGCAGCTGCTGGTCAAGGTGACCAGCGCGATGGCGCTGGATGCGGCGCAAGCCGAGCAGCTGAAGGCCTCGTTGAAACGGCGCTTCAAGCGCGAGATCGAGCTGGAAACCAGGGTCGATGCTTCGCTGCTTGCCGGCGTGGTGATCGATACCGGCGAACAGGTAATCGACGGCTCCGCGCGCGGGCGTCTCGCGCAGCTGGCCAGTGCATTGGTTCATTGAGCTTTACGCGAAGTCCGTTTCGCGAAGAGCAAAACCTGCCATCCGTGGCCGGACAAATTTGATTAAACGCGAAGTCCATTTCGCGAAGGGCAAAACCTGCCATCCGTGGCCGGACTCTTCAACAAAGCTTTCGATTTTGGGATAACAACCATGTCCAGCACCACACTCAACCCGTCCGAGATCAGCGAACTGATCAAGAGCCGCATCGAGCAGTTCAAGCTTGGTGCACAGGCACGCAACGAGGGCACGCTGATAAGCGTGTCCGACGGTATCGTGCGCATCCACGGTCTGGCCGATGCGATGCAGGGCGAAATGATCGAGCTGCCGGGCAACTCGTTTGCGCTGGCCCTGAACCTCGAGCGTGATTCGGTCGGCGCGGTGGTGCTGGGCGAATACCAGCACCTGCGCGAAGGCGACACCGCCAAGACCACCGGCCGCATCCTCGAAGTGCCGGTCGGGCCGGAGCTGCTCGGCCGCGTGGTCGACGCGCTCGGCAACCCGATCGACGACAAGGGTCCGATCACGGCAAAGCTCAGCTCGCCGATCGAAAAGGTCGCGCCGGGCGTGATCTGGCGAAAGTCGGTGGACCAGCCGGTGCAGACCGGCTACAAGTCGGTCGACTCGATGATCCCGATCGGCCGCGGCCAGCGCGAGTTGATCATCGGCGACCGCCAGACCGGCAAGACCGCGCTGGCGATCGACGCGATCATCAACCAGAAAAATTCCGGCATCAAATGCATCTACGTCGCGATCGGACAGAAGCGCTCGTCGATCGCCAACGTGGTGCGCAAGCTCGACGAGAACGGTGCGCTGGCCAACACCATCGTGGTGGTCGCTTCGGCCTCCGAGTCGGCGGCGCTGCAGTACATCGCGCCGTACAGCGGCTGCGCGATGGGCGAGTACTTCCGCGATCGCGGCCAGGACGCGCTGATCATCTATGACGACCTGTCCAAGCAAGCCGTGGCGTACCGCCAGATCTCGCTGCTGCTGAAGCGCCCGCCGGGCCGCGAGGCGTATCCAGGCGACGTGTTCTATCTCCACTCGCGTCTGCTCGAGCGTGCTTCCCGCGTGTCCGAGGAGTACGTCGAGAAGTTCACCAACGGCGAAGTGAAGGGCAAGACCGGTTCGCTGACCGCGTTGCCGATCATCGAGACCCAGGCCGGTGACGTTTCCGCATTCGTGCCGACCAACGTGATCTCGATCACCGACGGCCAGATCTTCCTGGAAACCGACTTGTTCAACGCCGGCATCCGTCCGGCGGTGAACGCCGGTATCTCGGTATCCCGCGTCGGCGGTGCCGCGCAGACCAAGATCGTCAAGAAGCTTTCCGGTGGCGTGAAGCTGGCGCTGGCGCAGTTCCGCGAACTGGCCGCGTTCGCGCAGTTCGCCTCGGATCTGGATCCGGCCACCCGTGCCCAGCTCGACCGCGGCCAGCGCGTCACCGAACTGATGAAGCAGGGCCAGTACGCGCCGCTGTCGATCGCCGAACTGGCGCTGTCGGTGTATGCGGCGGAGAAGGGCTACCTGGATGATCTGCCGGTGGCCAAGGTGCTGCCGTTCGAAAAGGGCCTGCACGCGTTCATGTACCAGAACCACGCCGAGCTGATGACCAAGATCGTCGCCACCGGTGACTGGAACAACGACATCGAGGCCACCTTCAAGAGCTCGATGGACGAATACAAGAAGACTGGTAGCTGGTAAGTAGAGCCGGGACCGGAGGCCAGGGGCCGGGGACCAGCGAAGCTGGCCTCGGCTCTGCGGAGCCTCCAGTCCCGATTGACAACGATCTGGGTTCGGAGCCGGTGTGCAACCGGTCCCCGGTCCCCGGTCCCTGGTCCCGAGTAAAACATGGCAAGCGGACGCGAAATCAAAACCAAGATCAAGAGCACGCAGAACATGCGCAAGGTCACGCGCGCGCTCGAAATGGTCTCGGCCTCGAAAATCCGCAAGGCGCAGGACCTGATGAGGGCCTCGCGTCCGTATGCGCGTTCGATGCGCAAGGTGATCGCACACGTCGCTCAGGCCAGCACCGATTTCAGCCATCCGTTCCTGACCCAGCGCGACAACGTGGCGCGGGTCGGCTACATCGTGGTGTCGACCGACCGTGGCCTGTGCGGCGGCCTCAATTCGAACCTGTTCCGCCGTCTGCTGCCGGCCATCGCCGAGTGGCAGAAGCAGGGCGTGCAGGTCGACGTGGTGGCGGTCGGGCAGAAGGCGATCGCGTTCTTCCGTCGACTCAGCGGAA
This sequence comes from Rhodanobacter sp., assembly GCA_035530315.1. Lineage (GTDB taxonomy): Bacteria > Pseudomonadota > Gammaproteobacteria > Xanthomonadales > Rhodanobacteraceae > Rhodanobacter. The sequence goes on from DATKVA010000106.1 coordinate 9,903, forward strand.
TCAACCTGGTCGGCAGCGTCAGTCATCTGGGCGAGCGGCCGAAGCTGGAGCAACTGGTCGGCGTGATCAAGGTCATGATGGACAGCTACAAGTCCAATGGACTGGATCGGGTATTCCTGGCCTACAACGACTTCGTCAACACCATGACGCAGAAGCCGACGGTTGACGCGTTGCTGCCGTTGCCGCTGGTGGCGGCGGAAATGGAAGCACACCAGGCGGCGGGCGAATCGGCGTATGCCGGCATCAAGCTCGAACAGACCCACGACTGGGACTACATCTACGAGCCGGATGCGCAGACCGTGCTGGAGCATGTGCTGGGCCGTTACATCGAGTCGGTGGTGTATCAGGCGGCGCTGGAGAATCTGGCCAGCGAACACGCGGCGCGGATGGTCGCGATGAAGAGCGCGTCGGACAACGCGAACAAGGTCATCGACGAGTTGACGTTGATCTACAACAAGGCCCGTCAGGCGGCGATCACCCAGGAAATCTCGGAGATCGTGGGCGGCGCGGCGGCGGTATGAATGCGATCATCCATGAATGTTGTTAGTGCGATCGATCCCTGATCGCGAAAGTCAAAAAGCAGCCATCCATGGCTGCATGCGGTTGGTGCGATCATCCATGATCGCGAGAAAGATCAAGAAGCGGCCATCCATGGCCGCACTCCAAATAAGAGCGACGCATCATCGGCGCTTTGTACGAAACCTAAAGAGATCCATCCGGAGTTATCAGCATGAGCCAGGGCAAAGTTGTTCAGATCATCGGCGCGGTCGTCGACGTGGAGTTTCCGCGGGAGCAGGTACCGCAGGTGTACGACGCACTGAAAATCGACGGTACCGAGATCACGCTGGAAGTGCAGCAGCAGCTCGGCGACGGCATCGTGCGCACGATCGCGCTCGGTTCCACCGAGGGCCTGAAGCGCGGCCTCGAGGCACGCAATACCGGCGAAGGCATCAAGGTGCCGGTCGGCAAGCAGACCCTCGGCCGGATCATGGACGTGCTGGGCCGCCCGATCGACGAAGCCGGCCCCATCGGTGAACAGGAGCAGTGGGTGATCCATCGCGAGGCACCGAGCTATGCCGACCAGGCCGCCGCGAACGACCTGCTGGAAACCGGCATCAAGGTGATCGATCTGATGTGCCCGTTCGCCAAGGGCGGCAAGGTCGGCCTGTTCGGCGGCGCCGGTGTGGGCAAGACGGTCAACATGATGGAGCTGATCAACAACATCGCCAAGGCGCACGAAGGCCTGTCGGTGTTCGCCGGCGTGGGCGAGCGTACCCGCGAGGGCAACGACTTCTACCACGAGATGAAGGACTCCAACGTGCTGGACAAGGTCGCGATGGTGTACGGCCAGATGAACGAGCCGCCGGGCAACCGCCTGCGCGTGGCGCTGACCGGGCTGACCATGGCCGAGTACTTCCGCGACGAGAAGGACGAGCACGGCAAGGGTCGCGACGTGCTGTTCTTCGTCGACAACATCTACCGCTACACGCTGGCCGGTACCGAAGTGTCCGCGCTGCTGGGCCGCATGCCGTCCGCGGTGGGCTACCAGCCGACCCTGGCCGAGGAAATGGGCGTGCTGCAGGAGCGCATCACCTCGACCAAGACCGGCTCGATCACCTCGATCCAGGCCGTCTACGTGCCCGCCGATGACCTGACCGATCCGTCGCCGGCGACCACCTTCGCGCATCTGGATGCGACCGTGGTGCTGAGCCGCAACATCGCCTCGCTGGGTATCTATCCTGCGGTCGATCCACTGGACTCCACCAGCCGCCAGCTCGATCCGAACGTGATCGGCGAGGAACACTACGACGTCGCCCGCCGCGTGCAGGGCACGCTGCAGCGCTACAAGGAGTTGAAGGACATCATCGCGATCCTCGGCATGGACGAACTGTCCGAAGAAGACAAGCTGGCCGTGTCGCGTGCACGCAAGATCGAGCGCTTCTTCTCGCAGCCGTTCCACGTGGCCGAAGTGTTCACCGGCTCGCCGGGCAAGTACGTGTCGCTGAAGGAAACCATCCGCGGCTTCAAGATGATCGTGGACGGCGACGCCGACTACCTGCCGGAGCAGGCGTTCTACATGGTCGGCGGCATCGACGAGGCGATCAAGAAGGCCGAAGAGATGGGTGCCAAGAAGGCAGCCTGATTTTAGTGGGACCAGGGACCAGGGACCGGGGACCAGAAAAGCGAGAGCTTGCAGCCCGCTCCTCCCCGCTCCCCAGCCACTGACACTCAGAATTCATCCGCCGGCAACACAACTCCCGAGGCATCCGCTTCGGCATCATTGGAATCGTCATGGAACACACCATTCGCGTCGATATCGTCAGTGCCGAAGCCGAGATTTTTTCCGGTGACGCGACGATGGTCGTTGCCACCGGCGAGATGGGCGAGCTGGGTATCACGCCCCGGCACGCTCCATTGATCACCCGCCTCAAGCCCGGCCATGTCGACGTGCTGCTGGCCAGCGGCGAGCGGCAGCAGTTCTACGTCTCCGGCGGCATCCTGGAAGTTCAGCCGCAGGTGGTTACCGTGCTGGCCGACACCGCCGCCCGCGCCGCCGATCTGGACGAGACGGCGGCGCTGCGCGCCAAGAAGGAAGCCGAGGACGCACTGGCCAACCGCACCGAGGCGATGGAAATCGCCGAAGCCCAGGCCAAGCTGGCCCAGGCGATGGCCCAGCTGCAGGCGCTGGAACGCATGCGCAAGAACCTCAAGCACTGAGGCTCCAGTAAAGAGCTTGACGAAACGCCGGCCACGTGCCGGCGTTTTGCTGTGAAAAGGCATCGGGGCTGAAGCCCCTCCCACAGCTGCTGAATTGCTTGTGGGAGCGACTTCAGTCGCGATGCTTTTTTCGGGACCATGCCCACTGCCGGTCATCCTGCGCCTCGGCCAGGGTCGACGCGGTGCGAAGCCGCATGGCCCGCCCGGCGGGCAGGCTGATATCCTGCATGATGAACCTTGCCCAATGCCGTGGTGACGATATGGAAGCTCCTGCCCTGCATGTCATCGTGCTCGCTGCCGGCGAAGGCAAGCGGATGAAGTCCAAGCGGGCCAAAGTGCTGATGCCGCTGGCCGGGCGACCGCTGCTGGGCCACGTGCTGACCACCGCGCGCGCGCTGCAGCCGGCGGCGATCCACATTGTCCACGGCCACTGCGGCGAACAGGTGCAGGCGGCGTTTGCCGGGCAGGCCGATTTGCGCTGGGTGCGGCAGGCCGAGCAACTCGGCACCGGCCATGCGGTGGAGCAAGCGCTCAAAGACATTCCCGATGGCGTGCGGGTACTGGTGCTGTATGGCGATGTGCCGCTGACCCGCTGCGCGACGTTGCGGCAGCTGGTGCACACCGATGCCGTGCTGAGCCTGCTGACTACCCGGCTCGACGATCCCCACGGCTATGGCCGGGTGCTGTGCGACGAGCATGGCCAGATCCGCGCCGTGATCGAGGAAAAAGACGCGGACGACAGCCAGCGCGCGATCACCCGGGTCAACACCGGCATCCTCGCGGCCGAGGTGCAGGCGCTGCGTGGCTGGATCGGCCGGCTCGATCGCAACAACGCACAGGGCGAGTACTACCTCACCGACATCTTTGCCATGGCGGCGCAGGAGAACCGCGCCGCGCAAAGCGTCGACTGTGCCGATCCCACCGAAGCAGCCGGCGCCAACAACCCCTGGCAGCTGGCCGAGCTGGAAGCGCAGTACCGCTTGCGCGCCGCCCGTGCATTGGCGATGGACGGCGTGCGGCTGGCCGACCCGGCGCGCATCGATGTGCGCGGCATGGTCGAAGCCGGGCGCGATGTCGAACTGGACATCGACGTGATCCTCGAAGGTCATGTGGTGCTGGGCGACGACGTGCGCATCGGCGCGTTCACCCGCTTGAAAGACGTCCAGCTCGCCGCCGGTACCGTGGTGCAGGCGCATTGCGACCTGGACGGCGTGATCACCCACGGGCCATGCACGATCGGCCCGTTCGCGCGGCTGCGCCCCGGCACCGAACTTGCTACCGGCGTGCACGTCGGCAACTTCGTGGAAATCAAGAAGAGCCGCCTGGGCGAGGGCAGCAAGGCGAACCACTTGAGCTACCTCGGCGACAGCGAGATCGGCCGCGAGGTCAACATCGGCGCCGGCACCATCACCTGCAATTACGACGGCGTCAACAAGTTCGTGACGCGCATCGGCGATGGTGCCTTCATCGGTTCCAACAGCGCCCTGGTGGCGCCGGTGACGGTCGGTGCGCAAGCCACCATCGGCGCCGGTTCGGTAATCACTCACGATGCGCCGGAGGGCACGCTCACGGTGGCGCGCGGCCGGCAGCATACGTTCGAGGGATGGAAGCGGCCATTGAAACAGAAGTGAGGAGTGAGAAGTGAGAGAAAAGCCGAATCGCACCGTTGTGGCTCTCTCTCATTGTCGTGGCGAGCGTATTGGTGGTGCTGGCATTGCAGGGGTGCGCAGGGACGGCAACGGTACTCAGTCCGACACAGCAGAAGTCGCTGCGGTCGCTGTCGCTGTTCAACCCGGACGCAAGCCCGCGATTTGCCGCCGACCTGGCGTGCACCGGTAGCGATGCCAGCTGCCTCACGGTCGAGAACGCGTTTTATGCGTGGGCGCGCGACCGGCATGTCGAGCTGCGGACGGCCGAACCCGGTGATGCCGTGTTCAGCGGCGGCCAGCCAGCGCATCGACAGAACCCGGCGTTGCCTTACCGTCTGGCGATCCGCGTCGCTCCGTTGATCATCCCCAGCTTCGACGAAAGCGGGGGTACAGGGGGGAACATGGCCGCGGGCTACACGCTGCCGAAAGTCGGTTACACCGCGACGATCCGGGTGGTCGATGCCGCGAGCGGAAAATTGCTGCAGGAGCTGCCGGTTCACGACCAGCAGGATGCGGCCTACAAGAGCGACGTAGGGAAGTACATCCGTGCCGAGATGAGCGTGCTGATTGGCAGCCTGGATCCGGCCTACCGGCCTTGAAGCAGAAGCGAGCTGAAGAACGGGGAGTGAGTGCAGAGGAGTGAGAAACGAGCGGGAGCCGCGTTGAATGGTGCTTACATAAACGCCCTCATCCCCGCGAAAGCGGGGATCCAGTGCCTTCCGTGGCCTCCACGCGCTTAAAGGCACTGGATTCCCGCTTTCGCGGGAATGACGAAAAACATGATTTCGCGCCTAAGTTAAGTGCCATTCGGAGCCGCGTCGCCTTCTCTCTTTTCTCGCTCCTCTGCACTCACTTCTCGCTCTCAGGCATAGCGCCAGCCATCGATCTCCACCAGCAGTTCGCGGCGGCAGATGTCGCCGTGCAGCAACAGCACCGGCACGCCGGGCAGGCGGTGGCGGACGAATTCGCGCACGTGCGGCGCATCGCCGGTGTGGCGCACGTAGACCTTCAGCGGCGAGTGCGTGTCGAAGCCGGTGGCCATGCCGGCGCTGCCCAGCAGCGCTTCGAGATTGGTCAGGGTCTCGTCCAGTTGGGCATCCAGGTCGTCTTGGTGGGTCGAGGCGTGACCGACGATGGCGGCAGTACCGGAGATCGCCAGCGCATCCTGTGCCGGCAGGCTCATGGCACGGGCAAAGCTGGGCGGGGTGCGGCCGTACTGCCGTGGGTAATGCCAGGCACTGACCTGGCGCGGATTTTCCACCCGCATGCCGGGCCGGTCGCAGGCCAGCAGATAGACCTGCAGGTGATGTTGCGGACCGTGATGGCCGATCGCCGTGGCGGCAGGAAAACCCTGGGCAAAAAACGTGCCCATGCCGGCGGCGCGGCCGTGGCAGAAACGCTTGTAGCGCTCGCTGTCGCCGGCACCGCAGTTAATCCCGCCGATGTAATTCCAGATGCGCAGCACATGCCGCTCGGCGCGGCCAGCGACGAAGTCGCGCAGTTGGGCGTAGGCATGCCGGGCTGCACCCTCGGGGCCGTCGTGTTCGCGCTCGTCCAGTTCGATCGCGGTGAACAGCCAGCCGCCGCCGGCCGACCAGCGCAGTGTCCCGTCGCGACCGCAGCTCACGTCGGTATCGATCTGCCATGACTCCAGCGGGACCGGGGCGTCGAACGATTCCAGCTCGACCCTGAGCCAGCGCGGGTCATCGTTGTGCGGCGCGCCGGCACCGAAACCGAACACCGCCAGCGTGCCGGGTTCGCCGAGTGCGACCGCGGCCGCAGCCATCCGGTAGGAGACACGAGGTGCGCGGCGCGGGTGCGGGTCGAGCTGGGGGTTTTCACAACCCTGGATCATTGCGTGCAACCGGGAATGGCGAGGGCGCTATGTTACACTTCGCGGCCGCTGCCCCGGGTGCGATGAAACTGGATGATGGAATCGAGCATGACTGAGCAGACGCCCGCGCAGCATGAATTGGCCACGTTGATGGTGGAATGCCTGAATCTCGAGGCCGTGACCCCGACGCAGATCGATCCCGACGCGCCGTTGTTTGGTGGCGAGCTGGGGCTGGATTCCATCGATGCGCTGGAAATCGCACTCGCCGTATCCAGGCGCTATGGTTTTCAGTTGCGTTCGGACAACCCGGACAACCGACAAATTTTCACCAGTTTGCGTACGCTGTCTGCCCATGTCGAGCAGCATCGCGTCAGTTGACCGCTGCATTCGGTGGCCGCCTTTCGTCACGCAATATTCCGTCCCGGGTGTCAGGCTCGCAGTGTCTGTAGTGCCAGCGCGGAACCCCCCATGACGTCTCCCGTCCAACCCGTTGAAAATCAGGTGCGGCGTTCGGCGCTGATGCTGTTGCTGGCCTACCCGTTGCTGGCGATGGCGGGCGTGCTGACGCACCGGCAGGTTTTTGCGCTGGCGGCTTTGTTGCTGCTGGTAACTGCGGCGATGCTGCCGCGTCTGCTGGCGCGTCGGGTTGCACCCTGGCTGGCGTGGCTGGGGCTGCTGGCAGCCCTGTGGCTGCTGTGGCGGCAGGGATGGGCCGGGCTGCTGCTGGAAGCCTTGCCGGTGCTGATCAATGCGTTGCTGGCCGGCTGGTTTGGTCGCTCGCTGGCCACGTCCGAGCCGCTGGTGGCACGTTTCATCGTCATCCTCGAAGGTGCCCAGCGACTGGCGCAGCCCGGGGTGGCGCGCTATGCCCGGCAGATCACCTGGGGCTGGACGCTGTTGCTCGGTGCGCAGGCGTCGGTGCTGGCCGTGCTGCTGTTATGGGCCGGGCAACGTGGTTTGCTGGTGCGCTTCGGCTTCGCTTCGCCGCTGCCGCTGTCCGACCGCTGGGTCGCGGCATGGCAGCATGTGGGCAGTTATGCGCTGCTCGGCGCCGCGTTCGTGCTGGAGTACGGTTATCGTCGCTGGCGGCTGCGGCATCTGAGGCATCCCTCCCTGCATCGCATGCTGCTGCAGCTGGCCCTGCACTGGCCGCAGCTGCTGCGCGGCAACGGGGCCGCAACGTCATGAACGGCGCCGGATTCGAGCAGGCATTGTGCGTGGACGCCGGACACCCGGCGCTGGCGGGTCATTTTCCGGGCCATCCGCTGGTACCCGGGGTGATCCTGCTGGAACAGGTCGCGCAGGCCTTGCGCGCGTGGCGCGGACTGCGGCTGGGGCGCGTGCTGGAGGCGAAGTTCTCGGCGCCGCTGCTGCCGGCCCAGGCCGCCATCGTGCGGTTGACCGAAGCGGGTCCGGACAGCCCGGCAGTGCGGTTCCGTTTCGAGATTCGCCATGATGGCCGTGTGCTGGCCCGCGGCCTGGTCGAGGGCACGGCATGAGCGCGAACGAGCATTGGCAAAGCCGGCCCGAGGGCGGCGGCCATTTTGCGCTGTGGCTGATCCGCACGATCGCGTTGCGTGGCGGACGTCGCGTGGGCCGCTGCTGCCTGTACCCGATCACGCTGTATTTCTACTTGCGGCGTGGGCCGGAGCGGCGGGCGTCGAAGCAATACCTGCAACGGGTGCTCGACCGGCCAGTCACGCCATGGCAGGTAATGAAGCACATTCACTGTTTTGCCGCCACGATCATGGACCGGGTCTTTCTGCTGGCGCACGGCGAAAAGCCGTTCCGGATCGAGACGCAGGGCATTGAGCAGCTCGATCAGCGCATCGCGCTCGGTCGCGGCGTGCTGCTGCTTGGCTCGCATCAGGGCAGTTTCGAGGCGTTGCGGGTGATCGGAGCGCGGTGTCCGGATCTGCAGTTGCGCGTCGTGCTGGACAAGCAGAAAACCCCAGCGTTGACCAAGTTGCTGGAGGCACTGGCGCCCGATATGGGCGCGTGCGTGATCGACGCGGCGCAGGACGGTACCTCGATCGCACTGGCCATGTCCGAGGCGTGCCAGCACGGCGCGGTGGTGGCCATGCTGGCCGATCGCGGGCGCGGGCACGAAGTGCTGCGTCATACCGATTTTCTGGGTTCGCCGGCACCGTTCCCGATCAGTCCGTGGCTGCTGGCGCATGCGCTGCAGGTGCCGGTCGTGCTGTGCTTTGGCCTTTACCTGGGCGGCAATCGCTACCGGCTGGTGTTCGAGCCGATGAGCGACCGGATCGAGATTCCACGACAGCGGCGTGGTCCGGTACTCGATGAGCTGATCGCCCGCTACGCGCAACGATTGGAACACTATGTCCGGATCGCTCCCTACAACTGGTTCAATTTCTATGACTTCTGGCAAGACGCTGGCCGTGCTGCTGAGTCTGATGGTCCCGCTGTCGGCAGTCGCGTCGGGGCCTGAGGTTACGCCGGCCACGGCGACATCGGTGACGCAGGCGCTGATTGCCTCGCTCGGCCAGCCGGCACCGGCCCGCACCGCGTTCGCCGAGGCGCGTTTCATGCACCTGCTGGACCGGCCGCTGGTGGTCTCCGGCGAACTGGCATGGCTCGGCGGCAACCGGTTGCAGCGACGCGTGGAGCATCCGCACGCCGAAACCGCCACCATCGCCGACGGCGAGGTGACGGTGCAACGCGCGGGCAGGCAGGCGCATAGTTTTTCGCTCACGCGGGCGCCGCAACTGCAGGTGTTGCTGGACAGCTTCGTGGCGCTGCTCAGCGGCGATGCCGCAAGACTGGATCAGGCGTTCGAGATCCAGCGCCGCGGCGATGCCGCACAGTGGACCCTGGTGCTGGTGCCGCGCGATGCCGGCGTGGCCGGCAGCGTGGCCAGTATCGAGATCGACGGTCGCGGCAAACAATCGCGCTGCATGCGCATGCAGGAGGCCGACGGCGATCTGGCGGTCGACCTGCTGGGGCCGCTGGCGGCAAGGATGCCGGCCCAGCCGACCCGTGAGGCGCTGCTGGCGCTGTGCCAGAGCGGGTCCTGAGCGATGTCTGGACGCGGGCGCCTGCTGCTGTTGGCCGGCTGGTTGCTGGTGTTGGCCGGGCTGGGGCTGCTGGTCGTGCAGCGGCTGAAGATCAGCACGGACCTGCGCAGCTTCATGCCGGCGCCGACCACCCCCGATCAGCGTCTGCTGATGGAGCAGGTCGGCGACGGCCCGGGTTCGCGCCTGTTGCTGTTGACGATTGCCGCACGTTGCACTCCTCCCCGGGACCACGCCGCGCAGGACTTGTCTCCCGTCACGCCGTGCGCGCCGCTGCCGGCCGACCAGCGCGATGCCATGCTGGCCCGCCTGAGCCGGGGGCTCGTCGCGGCGCTCAAGCACGACGGGCGGTACAGCCAGGTCCTCGACGGCAGCTTCGATCTCGCCGCGCTCGACAGTTCGCTGTGGCCGTATCGCTACCTGCTGTCGCCGACGCTGGATACGCAGCCGCTGGACGAGGCGTACCTGGCCGATCAACTGCAGCAGCGGCTCGATGACCTGTCCTCGCCCGCCGCCAGCCTGCTGAAAGGCCTGCTGCCGCGCGACCCCACGCTGGAGGTGCTGAAGCTGGCCGAGCGCTGGGCGCCGCCGACATCGCCCGAGATACGCGATGGCGTGTGGTTTTCGAAGCAGCACGAGGCATTGTTGTTGGTGCAGACGGTGGCGCCGGGCTTCGACCCGGATGCGCAGCGCCAGGCGATCGGCGGTATCCAGCGGGCGTTCCATGCGCTGCCGGGCAGTGCGCTCGCGCAGCTGCAGTTCAGCGGGCCGGGTTATTTCAGCGTGGTGGCGGCGGCGCAGACGCGGCATCAGGCCGACTGGATCGGCCGCATTTCCACCGTGGGCTTCATTGCCCTGCTGCTGCTGGCGTATCGCAGCCTGAGCTCGCTGCTGCTGTCGGCGTTGCCGATCGCCAGCGCCGCGCTGGCCGGCATCGCGGCGTTGACGCTGGCGTTCCCCCAGGTCCACGGGATCACCCTGGCGTTCGGCTTCACCCTGCTCGGCGTGGTGCAGGAATACCCGATCCGCGTGCTCAGCCATCGCCGCGCCGGCGAGGATGCGCTGCATAGCGTGCGCGCGCTGTGGCCCTCGCTGCTCACCGCGATCGCTTCGGCCTGCATCGCCTATCTGGCCTTCTATGCGTCCGGCGTGAATGGCTTGAAACAGCTGGCGGTGTTCACCATCGTCGGCCTGCTGGCGGCCGGTTTCAGCACGCGTTACCTGCTGCCGCGCCTGCTGCCGGCGCGGGTGCGCGACGTGGCCGACATGCGCTGGCTGGCGATGGCGCGCGACCTGGTCGATCGTCTGCCTCGGCCGCGCTGGCTTCCCGTGCTGGTGGCGCTGTCGATCGTGCTGATGCTGATCCTGGCGCCGGGCCCGTTCTGGCAGAACAACCTGGCCGCGCTGACCCCGTTGCCGGCACCGCTGCTGCAGCGCGATGCGCGGCTGCGCGAGGCGCTGGGTGCGCCCGATGTGCGGTATCTGCTGATCCTCGAGGCCTCGACCGCGCAGGGCGTGCTGGCGCTGTCCGAGCAGCTGCAGCCCAAGGTGGATGCGCTGGTGGCCAGGCACGCGGTCGATGCGCTGGAATTGCCGTCACGCTACCTGCCCAGCGCCGCGCGGCAGCTTGCGCGGCAACGCAAGCTGCCGGATCAAGCCACGCTGCAACGCGAGTTGCATGCCGCGCTGCAGGGGTTGCCGTTTCGCCCCGGTCTGTTCCAGCCGTTTCTCGACGACGTGCGGATGGCGCGCAGCTTGCCGCCGCTGACCCCGCAACGTTACGCGCGGACCCCGCTGGGCCAGCGTCTCGCGGCGATGCTGGTGCGGCGCGACGGGCATTGGCTGGGTCTGGGTACGGTCAGCGGCGTGCACGATGTGGCCGCGCTGCAGGCGCTGGGTGCCGGCAGCGGCGGCACGGTGCGCCTGCTCGATCTGAAGGCCGCCTCGGAATCGCTGGTGGCGGCCTATCGCACGCGGATCCTCGAGGCGTTGCTGGCGGCCACCGTGCTGCTGGTGCTGACCATCGCATTTGCCCTGCGCAGCCTGCGCCGTACCTGGCACGTGCTGGCGCCGATGACGCTGGCCACGTTCCTGGTGCTGGCGGTGGAGCGCATGGCCGGCATCGAGATATCGCTGTTCCATCTGGTCGCCTTGATCCTCGCCGGCGGGCTCGGCCTGCATTACGCGCTGTTCTTCGAGCGCGACACCGGCGATCCGGCCGAACAGCGGCGCACCCTGCATGCCACCCTCGTGTGCGTGTTGTCCGCGCTGCTGGTGTTCGGCATGCTGGGGTGGGCCAGCATTCCGGTCTTGCGCGCGATCGGGCTCACGGTGAGCCTGGGCGTGGCGTTCCACTTCTGCCTCTCGATCCTGATGGCACCGCACCCGCATGCTTCCAAAAACTGACTGGGCGCACCTGATCCCGCACGCCGGCACGATGTGCCTGCTGGATGCGGTGCTGGCGTGGGACGATCGCTCGATCCATGCGATCAGCGCCGGCCATGCCCGCGCGGACAACCCCCTGCGCGGCCCGCACGGCCTGCATGCGGTGCATCTGGCCGAGTACGGCGCGCAGGCGATGGCGCTGCATGGCGCGTTGCGCGCCCGCGCCGCGGGCGTGACGGCGCAACGGCCGGGTCTGCTGGTCAGCCTGCGCGAGGTACGGTTGAATGCCGAATATGTCGATCGCCTGGATGGCCATCTGGACGTCCAGGCTGAATGCCTGCACGCCGATCACTGCAGCGCGCAGTACGCGTTCCGCGTGGAGCATCATGGCGTGCTGCTGGCCAGCGGACGCGCCGCGGTGATCCATCCGAACCCTGAAACCTGAAGCCGGAGCGACTCATCTCATGTCCGAAGCCCGACCCCAACGACGTGCCCTGGTCACCGGCGGCAGTGGCGATCTGGGCAGCGCGATCTGCCATGCACTGGCGGCCAGCGGCTGGCAGGTAATCGTGCATGCCAACGGCGGTCTCGGCCGGGCCGAGGCGGTGGTTGCCGCGATCGGCGCAACGGGCGGCACGGCGCAGGCAATCGCCTTCGATGTCACCGATGCAGTGGCCACGCAGGCGGCGCTGGAGGGCCTGCTTGCCGCGGGTCCGATCCATGCCGTGGTCAACAATGCCGGCATCCACGACGATGCGCCGATGGCCGGCATGTCGGCCGCGCAATGGCACCGGGTGATCGACGTCTCGCTGCATGGTTTCTTTCACGTCACCCAGCCGCTGCTGCTGCCGATGGCGCGCGCGCGCTTCGGGCGCATCGTGGCGATCAGTTCGCTCGCCGCGCAGCTCGGCAATCGCGGCCAGACCAACTACGCCGCGGCCAAGGCCGCACTGCACGGGGCAACCCGATCGCTGGCGCGGGAGATGGCCTCGCGCGGCATCACCGCCAACGTGGTGGCCCCCGGCGTGATCGAGGGCAGCATGATCGGTGAAGGCTTCCCACCCGAACGCCTGCGCGAAATGGTGCCGGCCCAGCGCGCCGGCCGGCCACAGGAAGTGGCGGCGCTGGTCGCGTTTTTGTGCTCGGACGACGCCGGCTACATCAACGGTCAGGTGATCGGGGTCAACGGCGGCATGGCCTGAATCCGCTGGCCTGAATACCTGATATGCGGTGTGCGCGCCCCGGTCCGAGCCGTTGGCCGCCATTTTTGCCGACCGCATCCGGCGTGGGCGGAAGCTGGCCGGACCCGCTCAGGTGGCGATCGGCGCCGTATCGTCGAACACCAGTGCGGTGCGGCGGGAACGCCGATAGCTTTCGACGACGTTGCCGTAATGAAGGATCCTGCCGATGGTGTAGAAGGTGATGCGGCTGACATCGCGCACCGGATTGAAATAGCTGTGCCGGAACTCGCCGTGATAGCGCGAGGCGATCGGCACCGAAACCACGCCAATGTCCTTTTCGCGGCAGGCGGCGATCAGGATGGCGGCCTCGAACACGAAATTCTCGGCCGGCAGGTCGACCAGATCCAGCGCCGCGCGGGGATACCAGCGCTGGCCGCTCTGGGTGTCGGCTACCGGCTGCGCGCAGGCCCAGGAGATGCCCCAGTCGGCGACCGCATTGGCACGCCGCCGGCCCTTCGGCTGTTGCGCGCGATCGAGCAGCCGGGCACCGATCACCATGCGTTCGGGGTAGCGTGCCGCCACCGCCGCGATGCGCGGTATGTCGCTGGCCGCATGCTGGCCGTCGCCATCCATCGTGAGCACCGCCGTGTAACCCTGCCGCAGCGCCTCGCGAAAGCCGTGGCGCAAGGCCTCGCCCTTGCCGCGTCGCTCGGCGTGGCGCAGCACGGTGATCGGCAGCGACGCGAGGATGTCCGGGGTGCGATCGTCCGAACCGTCGTCGACCACGATCACCGGTGCACCGAGCGCCAGCACGGATTCGACGATCGACTGGATCGCGACCTCCTCGTTGAGGCAGGGAATCAGCACACACCATCGTGCAGGGGCGATGCTCAAGCGATGTTCTCCAGCTCGATATGAAGCCCCAGTGTAGCGGCCGCACGCAGTTCGCAGCAGCCGAGGCCACCGGCCAGCAGCGCCAGCAACGGCAACGCAGCCGCCGAAGCATTGGTGTTGGACCAGCGGGCCAATGGCTCGGGCAGTGGGGTGGCCACGTGCAACGGGGTCAGGGACAGCGCCAGACGGGCCAGGGTTGCCTCACCCGGCGTCGGCGACAGCAGCAGGGCGCAGCCGAACGACTGGGTGCAGCCGGTGACTTTGCGCAGCGGTCCGCTGCCGGCAGTATCGCTGCAGACCAGCAGCACCGGGCGCTGGTCGCTGAGCGCCAGAGTCACGGCTTCGAGCAGCCCGGCGCCGAAGCTGGCGTGCTGGGCAGCCACCGCGGTGGACGGTGCGTGACAGCCGGTGGCAATCGTCCAGTAGCCGGCCGGCGCGTTGTGCACCGAGTTGTGGAAACGGGTCGGCGACAGCTCGGCGGGGGCCTGCGCCAACGTGCGGCACATGTAGTCGGTGGTTGCCTGATCGCCGTGCGAGGAGGCGAATACGCAGGCCAGCGTGGCGGCGTCATGGCCACTCATCGCCACCGCCTGGCCGGCGACCTCGACGGCCAGCAGCACGCTCTCCGGCGCCCGCCGGCGTTCGTTCGGCGGCAACGTGGCGGCGGCGGGCCGCGCCGGTGGCGGTGGCGGTGCGGTGCCGCAAAGCAGTGCCTGCAGCGCGGCAAAGTTGCCCAGTTGGGGCGACCACAGGCCGACACCCTCGACGCAAACCCGCAGTGCGCTCATGCGGAAAATCCGCTGCGGGCGAACACGAGGCAGGCATTGTTGCCACCGAAGCCGAACGAATTGCTGAGCGCCACATCGACGCGCCGCTGCTCGTTGCGCCACGCGAATTGCGGGCCGCAGACCGGGTCCGGCGCGCTGCCGCCCAGGTTGCCGGGGATGAAGCCGTGCTCGATCGCCAGCAGCGCGATCGCCGCCTCGACGATGCCGGCCGCACCCAGCGTGTGGCCGGTGAAGCCCTTGGTGGAACTGGCCCGCGTGCCGGCCGGGAAGGTGCGCTCGATCAGCGCCGCCTCCACTTCGTCATTCTTCAGGCTGGCGGTGCCGTGCAGGTTGATGTAGTCGACCTGTTCCGCGGCGAGGCCGGCACGCGCCAGCGCATCGCGCAACGCCAGTTCGGCGCCGAGCCCTTGCGGATGCGGGGTGGACATGTGGTGCGCGTCGCTGGCCTCGCCGTAACCGAGCAGGCGCGGCGCCTCCGGTGCGATGTCGGCCCGTTCCAGCAGCGCGAAACCCGCCGCCTCGCCGATCGAGATGCCGTTGCGCGTCGCGTCGAACGGGCGGCACGGCTCGGCCGAGACCAGCTCCAGCGCATTGAAGCCGAACAGCACGCTGTCGCACAAGGTGTCCACGCCGCCGACCACCGCCGCATCGATCAGGCCGAGCCGGAGCATGCGCTCGGCACTGGCAAACACCTTGGCGCTGGACGAGCAGGCGGTGGAAACCGTCATGCACGGGCCTTCCAGCGACAGCGCCGCGGTGACGAACGCGGCCAACGAATGGGGGGCATGAACCTCCGGGTGGCGAGGATCCTGGGCAAAGTCGCCGGTGGCATCGAGCCGGCGATAGGCTTCCTCGGTGGCGCCGATGCTGGCGGTGGAAGTGCCCAGGATCAGCGCAATGCGATCGGCACCGTAACGTTCGCGCGCGACGCGCACCTTGGCGAGGAAGTCGTCCTGCTGCAGACCCAGCCAGGCCAGCCGGTTGTTGCGGCAATCCCAGGTCGCGTGATCGGCGGCCAGTGCACTGTCTTCCACGCCGTCGACGCGGCCGATCCAGCAAGGCAGCGCTCCGTTGCCGAAGTCGTTCGGGCGCAGGCCGCTGCGGGCGTGGCGCAGCGCATCGAGCTGGGCGTCGAGGCCGCAGCCCAGGGCTGTGGTGGCGGTATACGCGGTGATCGCCAGCGGAGTCATTATGGGCATCGCAAAAGCCTAACGGTCGCACCGGAGCTTGCCTAGCCTGCGACCGGTGCGCCGACAGGCGGAGGTTCATCGTGATCGTAGTGGCATGAAGATGCCGCGAACCGCATGCCCGTCGCATTGCGCACGGACATTCGACCGGTGCCGGCCGGAACCGCCGCGCCTTGCTAAGCTTGCGGCATCGAACCGACGGGCAGTGCCATGAGCCAGCAAGCCGACCTTGCCGAAACCTACCTGCGCGGGTTGCAGGATCGCATCTGTGCCGCGATCGAGAAGATCGACGGCGGCGCGCGCTTCGAGGAGGATGCGTGGCAGCGTGAAGCCGGTGGCGGCGGGCGCACCCGCGTGTTGCGCAACGGGGCGCTGTTCGAGCAGGCCGGGGTCAACTTTTCGCGGGTCGGCGGCCACCAGCTGCCGCCCAGCGCGACCGCGCACCGGCCGGAACTGGCCGGCGGCAGTTTCATCGCCACCGGGGTGTCGCTGGTGCTGCATCCGCGCAACCCGCACATCCCCACCACGCATGCCAACGTGCGCTACTTCGAGGCCAGCAAGGAGGGTGTGGAGCCGGTCTGGTGGTTCGGCGGGGGCTTCGACCTGACTCCGTTTTATCCGTATGACGAGGACATTCGGCATTGGCACACGGTCGCCCGCGAGCTGTGCGCGCCCTTTGGCGTGGATGTCTATCCGCAATACAAGCAGTGGTGCGACGAATATTTCTACCTGGACCACCGCAACGAGACGCGGGGCGTGGGCGGGCTGTTCTACGACGATCTGAACGAGGGGGGCTTCGAGCGTTGTTTCGCGTTCACGCGTGCGGTCGGCGAGGGTTTTCTCGAGGCCTACCTGCCGATCGTCGAGCGCCGCAAGGACACCGCGTACGGCGAGCGCGAACGCGAGTTCCAGTTGTACCGGCGTGGCCGCTACGTGGAGTTCAACCTGGTCTACGACCGCGGCACGCTGTTCGGCCTGCAGTCCGGCGGACGCACCGAATCGATCCTGATGAGCCTGCCGCCACGCGTGCGCTTCGAATACGCGTACACCCCCGAACCCGGCTCGGCCGAAGCCCGGCTGGCCGATTACCTGAAGCCGCGCGACTGGGTGTGATGGGCGGATTCCGGTAGGAGCGCACCCTGTGCGCGAATGCTCCTGGTTTTTGGTCGATGCAAAGAGCATTCGCGCACAGGGTGCGCTCCTACGGTGAGTTGCTACGGCTGCGCGCCACTGAACTTCACCACGGTGGCGCCCTTGACCGGGCCGATCTGCGCGCTGTCGCTGACCTTCAGCACGACCTCGCGGCGGAACTCCAGCGTGCCTTGCACCACCGCGTGCGGGCCGATCACCACCAGCGGCGCGTGGTTGAACCAGTTGAACCAGCCGCTGGGCTTGTCGACCAGGATGCCGCCCTCGACCCGCGAGTTGGCGCCCACCGTGATGTCGCCATTGACCGTGCCGATGCCGCCGGCCACATGCGCGTCGTCCAGCACGATCGCACCATTGACGTTGCTCAGCTTGCCGCCGACATCGGCGCCCGGGGCCAGATGGATGCTGCCGTTGACGGCATCCACGACGCCGCCGACGTGGCTGCCGCTGCCCAGGCGGATCGAGCCGTTCACCGTGCCGACCTCGCTGGCCTGCGTCTTGGTGCCCAGCTCCACCGCGCCATTGACCGTACTGGCCTTGCGCACGACGGCGCCATCGGCGATGTGCACCGCGCCGTTGACCGTGCTGACGTCGCCGACGTGCTGGCCGGCCTCGACCCGCACCGCACCATTGACCTTGTCGATATCGCCGTCATGCGCAGCGGCCAGCAACGGCAGGCCGAGCGTGAGGGCAGTGAGGATGAGAACCGTCGAAAGTCGATGCATGGCAATCTCCGTGAGTGGTAGCCGGACCATAGGATGCGCCGTCCGCGCGGCCGGTTTAGCATGACCTGTGGCAGGGGCGGCATTTGACGATGGCGGAGGCGGGCCTCACCATTGTTCAACGCGAAGTCCTTTTCGCGAAGAGCGAAGATCGAGACCGTCCATCCATGGCCGGACTCTTCATCCTTGTTCAACGCGAAGTCCTATTCGCGAAGAGCGAAGATCAAGACCGTCCATCCATGGCCGGACTCTTCATCCCCTTCCTTATCCCAATCAAGATGACTGCCTGCATGCACAAGCTCGTACTGATCCGTCATGGCCAATCGCAATGGAATCTGGACAACCGCTTCAGCGGCTGGGCCGATGTCGACCTCACCGAACAGGGCATGGCCGAGGCCGTGGAAGCCGGCCAGCTGCTGCAGGCGGAAGACTACAGCTTCGACGTGGCGCATACCTCGGTGCTCAAGCGCGCCGTGCGCACGCTATGGGGCGTGCAGGACACGATGGACCTGATGTGGCTCCCGGTGCATACCGACTGGCGCCTCAACGAGAGGCACTATGGCGCGCTGACCGGACTCAACAAGGCCGAGACCGCGGCCAAGTACGGCGAGGATCAGGTCAAGATCTGGCGCCGCAGCTACGACATCCCGCCGCCGCCGCTGGATCGTGCCGCGAACGAGTCGGTGCATGACCCGCGCTACGCCGGCATGCGGCCGCAGGACATTCCCGACACCGAATGCCTGAAGGACACCGTGGCCCGCGTGCTGCCGTACTGGCACGAAGTGCTGGCGCCGGCGATCCGCGCCGGCCAGCGCGTGCTGGTGGCGGCCCACGGCAATTCGCTGCGCGCGCTGGTGAAATACCTCGACGGCATTTCCGACCAGGCGATCGTCGAGCTGAACATCCCCAATGGCGTGCCGCTGGTGTACGAGTTCGACGACGAGCTGAAGCCGCTGCGCCACTATTACCTTGGCGACGCGGCGCAGATCGCGGCGAAGACCGCGGCGGTGGCCAATCAGGGCAAGGCGAAATAGCGCGCGGACTGCGGGAGCCGGCATGTCACCAGTCATCTCACCGGGGAAAGTCGCGGCGGCTCTGGCCGAATACTGGTCGCCGCGCGTGATCGGCGAGGTCGATGACGCCTATGTCAAGGTGGCCAGGGTGCTCGGCACGTTCGGCTGGCACAGCCACGACGACGAGGACGAACTGTTCCTGATCCTCAGCGGCCATTTGCGCATCGAGATGGAGGCCGGTGCCGTCGAGCTCGCCGAGGGCGAAATGTTCGTCGTACCCAGGGGCGTCAGGCACAATCCAGTGGCGCGCGAGGAATGTCATGTGCTGTTGATCGAGCGCAAGACGACACGGCATACCGGCAATATCGTGACGGAACGGACCCGCTCGCTGGCCGAACAACTGGGCGCCGGCCGAAGCGTGACGGATGCTCCGTCCGAAGGGTGACGAATGTCAGTCGTCAAGCGCGGTGCGCCAGCCTAAACTGGCCGCAGCCCACCCTGTGAAGCTGCCCATGCCCGCCCACCTGACCAACTACCTGATCATGTTGCCGCTGCTCGCCTGGATCGTGTGGCGGCGGGTGAGCCGTCAGTTCGGCCGCCAGCCGATCCGGCGCAAGCGGATGATTGCCCGCATCGCGGTGTTTGCGATCCTCGGCGGCCTGCTCGCGCTCGGTGGCCTGCACAAGGTGGAGCTGGCCGAGGGCCTGCTCGGCGGCGCGTTGATCGGCGGTGCGATCGGCTTGCTCGGCCTGCGCCTGACCCGTTTCGAGGTCGATCCCCTGCGCGGTGATTGCTATGTGCCGAACCCATGGTTCGGCGCCGTGCTGAGCGTGCTCCTGCTGGGCCGGCTGGCATGGCGTCTGCTGGTCGTGTGGCCGCAGTTGCAGCAGGCGTCCGCGCCGGGAGCGGGCCTGCCGATGGGCTACGCCTCCAGCCCGCTGACGATGCTGGTGATCGGTCTGCTGGTCGGCTACTACATCGTCTACTTCAGCGGATTGCTGATCCACCATCGCCGCTTTCAGCGGGCGCAGTTGCACACGACCGCAGCGTAATGGCGCCGTTGGCGCCTTGCGCGGCATGATGCCGGGGTGCGATCCCGTTCAGCGGTGCCCGTTTCGAGGCGCTCCGGCGGCAACACGTCAGATCATTCCGGCAGGGCCCGCCCGTTATCGCGGAACAGCCGCAGGCACGTCTTCGCAACGACGGCGTCGTAAAGGGTGCCGGCACCGCTTTCGATTTCGGCCAGGGCATGGTCCAGGCCGAGTCCTGGGCGATACGGTCGGGCATGGGACATCGATTCGACGACGTCGGCCACCATCACGATGCGCGCTTCCAGGATGATCGCATCGCCACGCAGGCCCTGTGGATAGCCGCTGCCGTCCATGCGCTCGTGGTGCTGATGGGCGACCTCGGCCACCGGCCAGGGAAGATCGATTCCCTTCAGGATCTCGTAGCCGGTACGGGGATGTTTGCGGATCAGTTCCCGTTCGTGCGCGGTGAGAGGGTCCAGCGTGCACAGGATCTCCATCGGAATGCTGATCTTGCCGATGTCATGCAGACTGCCGGCCACGAGCAGGCCTTGCTGCCGGCGGGCGTCG
Organism: Rhodanobacter sp.; assembly: GCA_035530315.1. GTDB lineage: Bacteria > Pseudomonadota > Gammaproteobacteria > Xanthomonadales > Rhodanobacteraceae > Rhodanobacter. The sequence goes on from DATKVA010000106.1 coordinate 30,056, forward strand.
AGCCCGAGTTCGGCACCGATGAGCGCCGCGATTTCGCCCACTCGCCGTGCGTGGCCGGACGTGTATGTGTCGCGCACGTCGGTCAGGTTGGTGGCTACCTGAACCGTGCTCATGAATGCCGATTCGAGTTGCGCCATGTGCTGCCGGGTCAGCTCTTCGGCGTGCATTTTCTCGGTGATGTCCTGCATCAGGCCGACGATCGCGGGCCGACCCTGGTAGGTTGCGCGTGCTCCGTTGGCGCCGACCACGATGGTGTCGCCCTGTTTGCTGCGGGCGGTGAAGCTGTAGCTGATTCGATCGGTGCTGCCTTCAAGGCGCAGGCGGATGTTTTCGGCAACCCTGTCGCGATCCTGCTCGGCGACGATTATCAGCGGATGCTGGCCGATCAATTCCGTAGCGTCGTCATAACCCAGTATCTCGGCCATGTGCGGGTTCACGTAGATCAATTTCTGGTCCTGGATCAGGTAGACACCGGCGATCGACTGTTCGACCAGGGCTCGGTAGCGCTGTTCGGACTCGCGCAGTTCGATGAGTGCCTGCAGGCGGGCAGCCTCATGCTCGAAGTTGTCGAGCGCGAAACCGATATCGGTCGTCATCCGTTCCAGCAGGTCGCGCATGGCCTCGTCAAAGGCATCGGTCAGGTCGCTACAGAGCGTAATCACGCCTACCACAACCCCGTTGCAATGCAGCGGCAGCGCCGCCACCGCGACCAGGCCGAAACGGGTGCTGCGTTCATGCCAGGGCGAGGCGCGTGGGTCGTGCAGCAAGTCCTGGAACCAGACCGGCCGGTTCTCCCTGGCGGCGATACCTGCCGGGCCGTGTCCGAACGGGCTGTCGGCATCGAACGATATTTCGATTGCATCGAGATAGTCGCCGACCCGATCGCCGGCCTGGGCGACGGGGCGGAGCAATCGGGTGTCGGGATCGATCCGGCCGACCCACGCCATTCTCATGCCGCCGTATTGCACCGCGATGTGGCACAACTGCTGGAACAGTGCTTCCGCGTTGGTGCTGTGCACGATGGCATCGTTGCAGCGTGATAGGGATACGTAATGCCGAGCCTGCCGCCTGACCGTCGCCTTGGCGCCATGATGCCGGCGCTCGGTGATGTCGTGATCACCCTCATTCAAGAGCCCTGGCGGGGGGTGCAAGGCGGTCTCCAGCTTGGCTTCCAGCAACGCGATCTTTCGCTTGATGGAGGCGATGTGTTCGCTTCTCATGTCCATGCATCAACCATCGTCGGTGTTGTCGGGCGGGGCAGCCACCACACGGTGGAGTCGGGCATGCGCTTGCATGGCAAACATTAACCCGAATCGCAGGGTGCGACAAAGTTCCCGGCAAGCTCCCGCATCGCCTCGGCCTGCCAGATTCATGGCGCTGGGGCCAGGATGGAATCCCCTGGATTCCCGGCAGCAGTTCACATTTTGAAAACTCCGTTATGCTGCACAGGGATGCGGTTGCTTCGGGGGCGTATCTTTGAAACGTCCGGGATGACCGGGTTGCGTCAATGGTGAGGATTTTCGATAGACTCAGCGACAGGGGCAGGATGCGCTCATCGCCCAGGCCAGTTGCCGGGCCGGTCGCGCAGAATGGGAAGAAGGTTCGGGACGGCCAAATCGCGGCAGGGGAATCCAGATGCGGAGTGGAACGATGCGGAAGGGACTCAGTGCGAACATCTGGCTTCGCCACATCGCCGTGGCTGTGGTTTATGCCATCGGGGTGTCGCTGTTCCGGCATCTGTCCATTTCGCACTGGCTTATCCTGTGCGGATTGCATCTGAGCGTGCTGTTGCTTACG